>NZ_JAYMSC010000017.1:0-173118 GCF_038900775.1 Paraburkholderia sp. JHI869 | reverse complement strand
CCGGGTCCAGATTATTCTGGATCATCCGGTAGGCGGCTTCGGCCAGCCAGGTCTTGCAGACCTTCTCCGCGCCGCGCGGCGCGCGGATCGTGCGGGTCGGGTCGAGGCGGGGATCGGTGAAGTTCGGATGGTTCATGGCGTTTGTTCGAGTCCGTCGAGTCTGGTAGCAAGCTGAGGGGCTGCGCCCGCGGAGGTGCGATGAGCGCTGCAACGTGGACTAAGTCTAACCCCGCTAAGTTGTATATACAACTCGTTTTGATCAAACGTGGGTTAGTAGTTACCCTGGCGTATTTAGCGGAAATTCGTGTGCGGGAGCGAAGAACCGGCGAGCGACCCGCGAACGCTTTGTCTAGACAAGACGTCTGCAAACAGGCCGACGCAACGCACGGCGTGCGGACGCGGCCGTGCGGCCCGCGCGGACAAAAAGGCGGGCTCGAAGAGAAAGGAAGAATTGAGTGGCCTGAAACGCTTCGCCTTAAACGACGAAATTGGTCGCAAAACGCGTTTCAGCGGCAGGCGAACTGCAGAAAACGGGCGTCTTCTACCGCCTCAAACCGTGCCCGCAAGGTGGAAACGCGAAGCGGGATGCCACAAGCGCACGGAGGTCGCCACATGCCGCCCTACCCAGGTGCGGCGCAGCAACAGCAGGCAAGGCTCGCCGATTTCCATCTCCAGATACTGCCGTACGCGCGCGTCGGGCTTCTGCGCGTAGATGCGGAACTCGGCGCGCTGGATCGGTGCGAGGCGCACCATGTAGTGATTCGGTGTTTCGACGGTGAAGTCCTGGGCGAGGTAGTCGGGGAACACCTCGGGATTCACGTAGCGGTCCTCGTACTGGATCGGCTCGCCTTCCTCGCTGTGCACGATGCGCGAGTGGAACACCGGCCCGGCACCGAGTTCGAGCGCGGCGACCGCGTTGGGATCGTCGCTCTCCTCCAGCCCCAGCACGCGCGCCGCATGCCGATGACCGCGCGCCGCGATTTCGTCGGCGATATTGCGGATCTGCAGCACCGTCGATTCGTACTGGCGCGGCGCCACGTAAGTGCCCGATCCACGCACGCGGTTCAGCACGCCTTCGGCCATCAGCTCGCGCAGCGCGCGCGAGACCGTCATGCGCGCCACGCCGAATTCTTTCACCAGTTCCGTTTCGGAAGGCACCACGTCGCCGGGTCCCAAGGCGCCGCTTTCGATCTGCGCGAGCACATGGCGCTTGATCTGCTCATAGGCGGGCAACGGGGCACTGCCGACCGTTTTCTTTTGCATGGTCTCGATCTTCGAATGAACGGGAGGTGGCCGAAGCAATCGCCGCCAGGCGCGGCCAGGATTTGCGGCTTCAGGCGGCCCACATTGTACCGCCCCTTAAAGTGCCGCCGCGCACGGGCTGCGACGCCGCAGTTCACGACCTCCGCAGTTCACCGCCTCGACACGGAGCGCGCCCTCTTATGCGGGCACGGCCGCGAGCGCGGGCTGCCAGCGCGCAAGCACCACGCAGGCGCGCACGCCTCGCCCGTCCGCGCCCGGACTCAGGCTCACCGCGCCGCGATGCGACTGCGCGATCTCGCGCACGATGGCAAGACCGAGGCCCGTGCCCTCCGTCTGCGTAGCGGCGCGGAAAAAAGGTTCGAACACGCGCGCACGCGCTTCCGCGGGAATGCCGCGGCCGTCGTCGAGCACTTCGAGCGCAACCGTCTCGCCGCTCGCGCGCACCGACACTGTCACGTGGCCGCCCTCCGGCGTATAGCGCAGCGCGTTATCCACGAGATTGCTGACCATCGCGCGCAGCAGCTCGCGATGGCCCTGCACCACCGCCTCGCCCGCCTCACCCGGCAGCTCCGCGCCGAGATCGATGCCGCGCGTCTGCGCAAGCAGCGCGAGCGCTTCGACCACCTCGCGGGCAAGCTGCGCCATGTCGACAGGCGCGGCCGGCAACTGCGCGGGGTCGAGCGCCTCGGCCTGCGCGAGCAGCAGCAACTGGTTCGTGAGCGCGACCATCGAGCGATTGCTCACGTGCATGGCCGCCAGCACTTCGTCGAGCGCGGGATCGACGGCTTTTTGCTGGCGCGCGTACTGCAATTGCGTGCCGAGCAGCGTGAGCGGCGTGCGCAGTTGATGCGCGGCGTCGGCAATGAAACGGCGCTGCGCCGCCGTCTGCGCCGAGAGGCGTGCAATGCATTGATTGATTGCCTCCACAACGGGTCGCAGTTCGGCATGCAGCCCCTCGGCGCGGATTGGTTCGAGGTGCGAAGGATCGCGGTCGGCTACGTCGTTCTTGAGCTTCATGAGCGGACGCAGCTCGAACGTGAGGCCGATGCAGGCGAGCGCCACGGCCAGCATGACCATGCCGATCTGGCGATAAAGCTGGGGACGCCACAAGGCCTCCACCATCGCGTCGCGCGAGCGCTCGGTCTTGCCGACCGACACGCGCACGCGCCAGATGCGACCGTTGTCGTACATGGAGCGCACGACGCTCACGGCGCGCACGGCCTGGCCGCGCAATTCGGCGTCGTACGACACGGGCGATTCGACGGCGGGTGGCGATTCGGCGTGCGGAAAATCGGGCATGCCCGCGAGCAGCGAGCCGCCCTCCACGTGCACGTTGTAGAACACCTGATCCTGCTGCGGCGAGGCGAAGAGTTCGAGCGCCGCGGGCGGCACATCGGCGCGCAGCGCGCCGTCGGCCCATTGCACGGAGCCGGCGATCATGCGCGCGGACGAAAGGAGGCGCCCGTCCTGCACGAGGTCGGCGGTATGGCGCGCGGCGCGATATTCGGAGGTCGCCGTGAAGCTCACATAGAGCGCAAGCGGCACGAGCATCCACCACAGCAGGCGAACACGCAGGCTACCTGTCATGACGGCACGCGTTCGTCGTCATAGCGTTTCATCCTTTCTGCGCAGCAAATAGCCGAGGCCCCGCAGTGTCACGATCACGGCCGAGCTGCCCTCGAGCTTCTTGCGCAGCCGCGAGACGTAGATTTCGATGGCGTCCTCGCTGGGCTCGTCGGCGAGCGTGAAGATCGCATCGACGAGCGCGGCCTTCGAAACGGTCTGGCCGAGGCGCAGCGCCAGCGTTTCGAGCACCGTGCGCTCTCGCGGCGTAACGTTCAGCGGCGCGCCCTTGAGCGTGAACTGGCGCGTATTGAGGTCGAACACGAGGTCGCCGCAGCCGATCTCGTTCGCGCGCGCAGGCGTTTGCCGGCGAATCAGCACCTTGATGCGCGCCACCAGTTCGCGCACCTCGAAGGGCTTGACGAGATAGTCGTCGGCGCCCGCGCCGAGCAACTCCACCTTTTCGTCGATCGAGCCGCTCGCGGTGAGCACCATCACGGGCGTCGCGTCGCCGCGCTGGCGCAGCCGGCGCAGCACGTTCTTGCCCGAAAGCTTCGGCAGATTGAGGTCGAGCAGCACCACGTCGTAGCGGTTGGACTGCAGCAACTGGTCGGCGGCTTCGCCGTCCTGCACGGCGTCGAAGGCGAACGCCTGCTCCTCCAGCGTCTTGACGAGCCAGTGCGCGAGCGTGGGATTGTCTTCGATGAGCAGCAACTTCATGGGAGGGTGCGGGCAAAGGCGAAGGCCGTTTCGGGGGAATCGATTGTGCCGTTGCCGGCGCGCCGCCGCCCTGCGGGTTAACACGGGTGTTTTTGCACGGCGCTAGAAGGCTGGCAGAAGGCTTACGGTTTTTATAATCGGCTCCATCCACCAAAAAGCGCCCGCATGCACGGCGCACACCCTCAGGAGACTCCACGATGCCTACCTTGCGCCAGATCGCCGCCGTATCGAGTGTCGCGTTTGCCCTTGCCGCCGGCTCCACGGCTGCCCACGCGGAAAAGATCACGATCATGGTTGGCGGCGCGACCAAGATCATCTATCTCCCCGCCAAGCTGACCGAACAGCTCGGCTACTTCAAGGACGAAGGCCTCGACGTCGAAATCCAGTCGCAGCCAGCCGGCGTGGACGCGGAGAACGAACTGCTCGCAGGCGCGGTGCAAGGCGTGGTGGGCTTCTACGATCACACGATCGACCTGCAGAGCAAGGGCAAGGAAGTGCAGACGCTCGTGGTGTTCGGCCAGGTGCCGGGCGAAGTGGAAATGGTCTCGAACGCGGCGGCCGGCACGGTCAAGAGCATGGCCGACGTGAAGGGCAAGACGCTTGGCGTGACGGGTCTCGGCTCCTCCACGAGCTTCCTCACGCAGTACCTCGCGCAGCGCTCGGGCGTGCCCTCCAACCAGTACACGCTGCTGCCGGTGGGCGCGGACAACACCTTCATCGCGGCGATCAAGCAGAACCGCATCGACGCGGGCATGACCACGGAGCCGACCGTCTCGCGTCTGCTGCAAACCGGCGACGCCAAGGTGCTCGTCGACATGCGCACGCTCGAAGGCACGCGCGCGGCGCTCGGCGGCACCTACCCCGCTTCGAGCTTCTACGTGCAGCGCGCGTGGGCGCAGTCGCACAAGGACGATGCGACGAAGCTCGCGCACGCGTTCTCGCGCACGCTCAACTTCATCGCCACGCATAGCGCCGACGAAATCGCCGCGAAGATGCCTAAGGACTACTACGGCAACAACAAGGACCTCTATGTGGCCGCGCTGAAGTCCTCGCTGCCGATGTTCACGAAGGACGGCCGCATGCCGGCCGACGGCCCGGATACGGTGCTGAAGGTGCTTTCGGCATTCAACCCTTCGGTGAAGGGCAAGCACATCGACCTCGCGAAGACCTACTCGAACGACTACCTGCCGGCTACGACCGCCACGGCGTCGAAGTAAGCATCTGGATCGGCCCCACGTTCAGCCCACTGAGACAATGACTTCCTCCCATTCCCAAGGCACGCCGGCCATCGAGCTGCGCAATGTTTCGTGCCGTTTCATTTCACCGGACGGCAAGGCGACCGTCGCGTTGCGCGACTTCAGCATGTCGGTCGCGCGCGGCGAGTTCGTCGCGATCGTCGGGCCCACGGGCTGCGGCAAGTCCACCACGCTCAGCATGATTACGGGCCTGCTCAAACCCACAACGGGCGAAGTGCGCGTGATGGGCGCGCCCGTGAACGGCATCGATCCGCGCATCGGCTTCGTGTTCCAGGCCGACGCCGTATTCCCGTGGCGCTCAGTGCTCGACAACGTGGCGGCCGGTCCGCTCTATCGCGGCCGCTCGAAGTCGGCGGCCTACGACGAAGCCAACGAATGGCTGCGCCGCGTGGGCCTCGCGAACTTCGGCAAGCACTATCCGCATCAGCTATCGGGCGGTATGAGAAAGCGCGTGGCGCTTGCGCAGACCTTCATCAACAAGCCCGAAATCCTGCTGATGGACGAGCCGTTCTCGGCGCTCGACATGCAAACGCGCACGCTCATGCAAGACGAGCTGCTGCAACTGTGGGGCGGCACGGGGTCGGTGGTGTTCGTCACGCACGACCTCGAAGAAGCCATTGCGCTCGCCGACCGCGTGTTCGTGCTCACCGCGCGCCCGGCCACGCTCAAGAAGGTCTACGAGATCGATCTGCCGCGCCCGCGCGTGACCTCTGAAATCCGCTACGCGCCGCACTTCGTCGAACTGTCGCGCCAGATCTGGCACGACCTGCGCGAAGAAGTGCAGATCGCCTAACACCGGAGCCGTTCACACTATGTCCACCCCGCAACAAACCCTGCCGCAAGGCCTCGATACCGCCTCGCTCGACGCCGTCGAGCGCGCCGCGCAAAAGCGCATTCGTCAGCGCAACCTGCTCGTCATTTCGCTGCGTATTCTCGTGCTCGTCGTCGTGCTAGGCGGCTGGGAACTCGCCGCGCGCCTCAAATGGATCGATCCGTTCTTCTTCTCGATGCCCACGGCCATCTTCGACCAGATCATCGACTGGTTCGTGAACGGCACCTCGCAAGGGCCGCTGCTCACGCAGGTCTGGGTCACGCTGGAAGAAACGGGCCTCGGCTTCATCATCGGTTCGGTGGCCGGCGTGTTCTGCGGCATCGTGCTCGGCCGCAACAAGCTGCTCTCCGACGTGTTCAGCCTCTACATCAAGATCGCCAATTCGATTCCGCGCGTGGTGCTCGGCTCGGTGTTCGTGATCGCGCTGGGTCTCGGCATGGCGTCGAAGGTGGCGCTCGCCGTGGTGATGGTGTTCTTCGTGGTGTTCGCCAATGCGTTCCAGGGCGTGCGCGAGGCTGACCGCTACATGATCGCCAATGCGCAGATTCTCGGCGCGTCGCGCCGCCAGGTGACAACCTCGGTCGTGATTCCCTCGGCGCTTTCGTGGATTCTCGCGAGCCTGCACGTGAGCTTCGGCTTTGCGCTGGTCGGCGCCGTGGTGGGCGAATTCCTCGGCTCGAAGCAAGGCATTGGTCTGCTGATTTCGACGGCGCAAGGCGCGTTCAACGCAAGCGGCGTGTTCGCCGCGATGATCGTGCTCGCCGTGGTCGCGCTCGCCGCCGACTACCTGCTCACGGCGCTCGAGCATCGTTTGCTCAAGTGGCGGCCCACGCCTTCGAACTGATTCAGTCAGCTTCCCCTGTCCGGACCGCGTGAGACGCGAGAGCTTGCCTGGTCCGTGATCCGCGGCGCACTGCCAGTGCGCCGCGTTTTTTTATCTAGCTCACCAAAGGTTACTTCGGCTGCTCGACCGTGCGCAGATACGGCTTGAGCGTCTTGAAGCCCTGCGGATACTTCTGCTTGGCCGCATCGTCGGAAACCGAAGTCGGGATGATGACGTCATCACCCGGCTTCCAGTTCACCGGCGTCGCCACCGTGTGCTTCGCGGTGAGCTGCAGCGAATCGAGCAGGCGCAGCACCTCGTCGAAATTGCGGCCCGAGCTCATCGGGTAGACGAACATCGCCTTGACCTTCTTGTCCGGCCCAATGAGAAACACCGCGCGTATCGTCGCGTTGTCGGCCGCCGTGCGCGGGCTCGCGCCGCTCGCGTTCGGGTGGATCATGTCGTAGAGCTTGGCAACGTTCAGGTCCGAGTCCCCAATCATCGGATAATTAACGGCGCTGCCCTGCGTTTCCTCGATGTCCTTCGCCCACCTCGCATGATCATCCACCGGGTCGATGCTCAGGCCGATGATCTTCGTGTTGCGCTTGTCGAACTCCGGCTTGAGCTTCGCCATATAGCCAAGTTCCGTTGTGCAAACCGGCGTGAAGTCCTTCGGATGTGAAAACAGAATGGCCCAGTGGTCGCCGATCCATTCGTGGAAGTTGATCTTGCCTTCAGTGGTCTCCGCGGTGAAATCGGGTGCCTCTTCTCCAATTCGAATCGTCATCTTCAGTCTCCTGAATGCAGTGATTTACAGCTCGAGAGGGTTCTGCGTACGCGCGAAAAGTGATTCCCGCTTCTGCATTTTAGGTAGTTCAAGTGACCGTTACGGAATTTCTTTCCGATTTCACTATCATTACAACAAACATACATTTAGCCATCATTTGTCGCTAAAACCCGGCATCGGCACGGCATCGCATCCTTGACATCCACTGAGCATGAAGCGAATAATGCGACGTTCGATAATCGAAACCGTGTTCGGATTATGAACACGAGAACAACAAGAACGGGCTGGCCGTCTTGCCGCGCAAATCCGCGCGGGCGAGGCGTGATATGAACCCGCTGCGCCGGGGCGGCATCGCCTCTCGCTAATGGAGGAGCCGCACCTGCCTCCCCGTCCATCGCGCGACTGGCTCTTCAGACGCACGGTGCCGGGGCCATCCGCAAGCAACGCCTCCTGTCCGCTCCGGCCAGCCAGTAGCCACACGCTACGAACTAGCGCAAAGAGCATGAAAAGAGACCTCCAGACTGAAACGCGCGATTCCCGCCAGGGTGTCGTCGCCGCCCTCGTGTATGTGTTCGAGCGGGTCATGCCCGACCCCTTCGTTCTGTCCATCTGCCTCACCTTCTTCGTCGCGGTGCTCGCGCTTCTCATCGCGCCGCACGGCAATCTCCCCACGCTGCTCAGCTCCTGGTACGAAGGCACGTTCGGCATTCTCGGCTTCGCGCTGCAGATGATCCTGATCCTCGCCACCGGCTACGCCATCGCCGAGGCGCCCGTGATCCAGCGCGTGCTGCGCGCGCTGGCCGCCAAAGCGCAAACGCCGGCGCGCGCCGCGCTGCTGGTGTTTCCGGTCGTCGCCATCGCGGCGTGGCTGAACTGGGGCTTGGGCCTGATCGTCGGCGCGCTGCTCTCGCGCGAAATTGCCAAACGCGTGAACGTGGATTTCGCGTGGCTCGTGGCGGGCAGTTACTCGGCGTGGTCGATCTGCAATAGCGGGCTCTCCAGCTCGATCGCCCTTTCGCAGGCCTCGCACGGCAACGCGCTCAATCTCGTGGAAAAGGCGACTGGCCAGGTGATTCCGCTCAGCCAGACCGTGTTCGCGCCGTTCGTCTTCATCCCGACCGTGCTCGTGGTGGTCGTGATGACGTTCATCTTCATCCGCATGCATCCGAAGCCGGAGCACGTGGCGCCCTTCAGCCAGGCGGCCGAAGCCGAAGCGAGCGACGCCGGCGCCAGCGACGACCCGCACGCGCGCGTCGGCACCGGCACGCCTTCGTTCGCATCGCGCCTCGAACAGTCGATGCTCGGCACGCTGCTGCTGATCGTGCTCGGCGCGGGCTATCTCGCGATGGAATGGAGCGAAAAGGGTTTCGAACTCGACATCAACACGACGATCCTGATCTTCCTGCTGATCGGCCTCGCGCTCCAGCGCACGCCTATCGCCTACGCGAACGCCATTCGCCGCGCCGCGCGCCAGACCGGCTCCATGCTGCTTCAGTACCCCGTGTACGGCGGCATCATGGGCGTCATGAAGGGCACGGGCCTCGCTTCGATGATCGCCAAGGCCTTCGTCACGATCGCCACGCCGGTTTCGCTGCCGCTCTGGAGCTATCTGAGCTCGCTCATCATCACGCTGCTCGTGCCTAGCGCGGGCGGCCACTGGGCCGTGCAGGGGCCGTTCGTGCTGCCTGCCGCGCTGAGCCTGCACGCCTCCGTGCCGCGCACCGCCATGGGCGTGGCGATGGCCGAGAACGTCTCGAACATGCTGCAGCCGTTCTGGGCCGTGCCGATCGTCGCGATCGCGGGCATCCGCATTCAGCGCGTGATGGGCTATACCGCCGTGACGTTCGCCGTTTCGCTCGTGATCTACGCCGTCGCGCTCTGGCTCGTGCCCTGAGCGTAGACCGTTCCGCTGCGCAGGAAGGCGTTGCGCCGACCGCTTTTTTTGCGGGTCGGGCAGCGCCTTTTTTCATGCCGCACGCGCACGACGCCCTGGCCTCGCGGCTTGCGAAGATCGGCGACAATGGGCAGGCCTCGACGGCGGCATGCTGCGCCGAATCGATCTGCGATCCGAACCAGGAGACTGCCATGACCGCCAGCGCGCCGCCTTCCCCACCGTCATCCTCTTCGTCCGGCTCGGGCGAAGACGGCGGCGAACTCGATCCGCGTTTCGTCGAGTTCGCGCGCCAGGTGTTCGACACCGCGCGCCGCGGCGAAGCCGCCACGCTCGCCACGCTCATCGACCAGGGCCTGCCGCCCAACCTGCGTAACGAAAAAGGCGACAGCCTCGTGATGCTCGCGAGCTATCACGGCCACGCCGCCGCCGTGCGCGCGCTCGTGCAACGCGGCGCCGATCCCAACCTGCGTAACGACAACGGGCAAACGCCGCTCGCGGGCGCGGCCTTCAAGGGCTACGCCGACGTGATCAGCGCCCTGCTGGAAACTGGCGCCGACGTGGAAGGCGCCTCCCCCGACGGCCGCACGGCGCTGATGATCGCCGCCATGTTCAACCGCTCCGATATCGTCGACCTGCTGCTCGCGCGCGGCGCGAACCCGGCGGCGCACGACGCCGCGGGCAACACCGCGCTCGACGTGGCGAATGCCATGGGCGCGGTGGACACCGCCGCCCAGCTCGCCGGGAAAGGCGGCGGCAAAAGCGCGTGACCTGCTGGAGTGAGTCAGAGGAGCGAATCAGGGACGTGAATCAAGGGGCGCAATCGACACCCCCAGGAAGCAGGCACGCAAAACGCTGCAAAGCGCATAACCGCGTGCGCCTTCCTGGTGTCTCTCCTGGTTTGCATACAACGCGCCGCCAGGCGACGCTATCCATGTAACACCCGTGCGTGCAGCGCCAGTGCGGGGCAGGCGATTTTCCACGAGCCGTGATATCGTTTTGTCATCGGATTCGAGAAGTCTGCACGCACCCGTCAATCGAACTCTGTTACTTTCGCGAGCGTCGCCATGAGTGATGTACGCCACCATCTGAGTCCGCGCGATCGCGTGGAGCTGCTCTGCTGGCTCACCTGCGGGAGCCTCGGGGCCTACTACCTCAACGAATCCTGGCCCAACGCGGCCTTTCACGTCCAGGCGGCGCACAAGTGGCTCGACCGTCACGCGCGCGAAGCCGACTGGCTCGCGATCGCCCGCCTCGCCGCCATGGCGCAGGACATCGCGCAGCAGCATGCGTGGTTCGTGGACGCGGTCTGGGCGCGCGACGCGGTCGAGGAAATTCTCGACACCGACGACCTGAACTACCAGGCCAAGCTCGTCCTGCAAGTGCTCAAGGACTGCGAACGAGCGCTAGCCGACCGCCGCCCCGCCGACTAAACCGGAACCCCTCAACAACGCGTTAAGCGGGGTTCCCCACACAGGCCACGCGTTTCTCCATCAAATGATGGACGCGTGGCGGCTATCCGCCAAACATACTTCCGCGTAGAGCGCTGGCGCTTTGCCAGCCGCTCGTCCATGCGGGAGAACTCAGATGCCTCGCCCCCACGCCCTGACGTTCGCCGCCGCGCTACTCGCGTTCGCGTCGGCCAGCCCCGTCGCGCTCGCGCAAACCAGCGGCCATGCAACCGCCCTCAACGCCGCCCGGCCCATCCAGTTGCAAAAAGTCGCGAAGCCGGCGCCCAAAGCCCAGCAAACCGCGAAAGCCGCCAAGCCCGCTCCGCAATCGCTGCGCTGGCTGATGTCGGAATCTCCATGAAACGAACCGGCGCGCCCGCGCCAGGTTCGCCCGCCGTAACTTCTGCCACTCCGCCTCGAAGCGCGTCCGTCGCAGGTCAAGACTGCGACGGCTTCGCGCTGTCTGCCGCCGGCGGCGGCGCTGCCGGCGTCCAGCCATAACCCAGCGCCTTATACAGGCTCACGATCTGCGCGAGTTCCTGATCCTGCAGCGACGACTGCTGCAATTGCGCATTGAAGAGGCTGCGCTCGGCATCGAGCACTTCCAGATAGCTCGTGTAACCGCCCTCATAGAGATCGCGCGCAACTGACGTGTATTCGGTGAGCGCGGCCACCTGCTGCGTCGTCGAATTCAGCTGATCGCGCGTGCGCGCCACGCCCACGAGCGCATTCTCGACATCGGCGAACGCCTGCTGGATCGTCTGCTCGTAGCTATGGAGCGCTTCCTGCTGCACGGCTTCAGCCTGATGCACGCCGCCCGCAATCGCGCCGCCCTGGAAAATCGGCTGCGTGACCGCGCCCGCAAACGACCAGATGCGCGCGGGGCCGGTCCAGAGCCCCGAGAGCGCCGTGCTCGCCGCGCCGAACAAGCCCGTGAGCGAAATCTGCGGGAAATATAGCGCGCGCGCCGCGCCGATCGATGCATTCGCCGAAACGAGCGTTTGTTCGGCCTGCAGAATATCGGGCCGCCGCTCCAGCAGCGTCGACGGCAGACCTGAGGGAATGGCGGGCGCGGTCAGCTCGGTGATCGACTTGCCGCGCGCGATCGGCCCCGGATTCTGGCCCAGCAACAGCGAAATGGCGTCTTCCTGCGTCGCGATTTGCTGCTGGATCGAGAAGACGGAGGTCTGCGCCGACTGATACTCCGACTGCGCCTGACTCACCTGCAACCTCGACACGACGCCGCCCGCATAGCGCTCGTTGAAGAGATCGAGCGCGCCCTTGCGGCTTTCGAGCGTGCTCTGCGCGATGACGAGCTGATTGTCGAAGTCGCGCAGCTGCAGATACGAGGTGGCCACGTTCGCGATGATGGCAATGCGCGTGGCCTGCTGCGCGGACTGCGTGGCCATGTAATCGGCGCGTGCGGCTTCGGTCAGGCGGCGCAAATGGCCGAACAGATCGAGTTCCCAGGAAACTGCGCCGTTCAGCTGCACCTGGTTGCCGACCGTGGGCGGAAAGCCAGGCGCAAGCGTGCTGCGGCTACGCGACGCGCCGAAATTCGCCGAAACCTGCGGGAAGAGACCCGCACGCGTCACGACGTAACGCCCGTAGAACTCCTCGACACGCGCCGACGCAATCAGGAGATCCTTGTTCTGCGCGAGAGCCTTCGTGACCAGGTCGTTGAGCACCGGGTCGTTGAACTGCGTCCACCAGTCGAGCGTGGTATCGACGGCCTCCGCTTGCGGCGAGGCGTACCGAAACGTCGACGGTGTCTCGACCGCGGGACGGTGATAGTCGGGCCCGACCGCGCAGGCGCCAAGGCAAGCCGTCGCGACGATCAGCCCGAGAGGACGCAGCGTGCGATTCGTCAGATTCGAACGTGTCTTCATCGCTCAGCCCTCCTGCGCAGGCGGCGCCGCAGGGGGCGTGCTGGCATGCGGCGCTGCGTCCTTCTTCTTGCGCGACGAGAGCGTTTCGAGTCCCCAGAAGAACATCGGGATGAAGAAGAGTGCGATCACCGTGGCGCCGAGCATGCCCGCGATCACGCCGGTGCCGAGCGAGCGGCGGCTCGCAGCCGATGCGCCGCTCGCGATGGCGAGCGGCACGCAGCCCAGGATGAACGCGAGCGAGGTCATGATGATCGGCCGCAAGCGCAGTTTCGCGGCGTGCAGTGCGGCCTCGAACGGCGACATGTTCTCCTTCTCGCGCATTTCCACCGCGAACTCGAAGATCAGAATGGCGTTCTTCGCCGCGAGCGCGATCAGCACGGTCAAGCCGATCTGGAAGTACACGTCGTTTTCCATGCCCCGCAACAAGATGCCCACCAGCGCCCCGAAGATCGCGAACGGCACGGCCAGCAGCACGCCAATCGGCAGCGACCACTTCTCGTACTGCGCCGCGAGAATGAGGAACACCATCAGCAGCGCGAAGGCGAACACGAGCGCCGCCGTCGAGCCGGCCTTCTTCTCTTCGTACGCCTGGCCGCTCCATTCAAAGCTGTAGCCCTCGCCCAGCACTTCGTTGGCGATCTGCTCCATTGCCGCGATCGCCTCGCCCGAGCTGTGGCCCGGCGCTGCGTCGCCGGTGATTTTCGCCGCCGGGAAGTTGTTGAAGCGGTTCACGATGTCAGGTCCAGGCACGAAGCGCGCGGTCGTCACGGCCTTGATCGGCACCATGTCGCCGTTGCGGTTGCGCACATAGAGCTGCTGGATATCGTCCGGGCTCAAGCGGTATTGCGGCTCGGCCTGAATGATCACCTGGAAGAGACGGCTGCTCTTCGGGAACTGGCTCACGTACAAGGAACCGAACATCGTCTGGAGTGCAGAATAGATGTCCTGAACCGGAACGCCGAGCGTTTCCGCCCGCTCGCGGTCCACTTCCACAAGCAGCTGGCGCGAATTCGTATTGATGGTGGAATTCACGCCGCGCAGCGCCGGATTCTGACGCGCCTTCGCAATCACCTGGCGCACCTTCTCTTCGAGCTGCTGATAGCTGCCGTCGCCAGTGCTTTGCAGCCAGAACTCGAAGCCGCCTGTGGTGCCGAGGCCCGGAATCGACGGTGGATTGAGCGGCACGACCACACCGTCCTTGAACGTGGAGAACGCCTTGGTGGCGTCGCGGATCAAGTCCTGCGCGGTGCCGTTCTCGCCGCGATCCTTGAAGCCTTTGAGCGTCACGAACAGCGTGCCCGCATTCGACTTGTACTGCGAGTCGATCAGGCTGTAGCCGATCGGCGCCGCCACCGAACTCACGGACGGCTGTTTCGCGAACCAGTCCTCGGCCTTCTTCGAGAGATCGCCCGTGCGGTCCAGACTCGCCGCATCGGGCATCACGACCGCGCCGAACAGATAGCCCTGATCCTCCACGGGCAGGAACGACGACGGAATATGTTTGAAGAGGCCAACGGTTGCGATCAGCATCACGACGATCAGGCCGATGGAGAGCATCACGCGCCGTATCGCCGTCTGCACCCAGCTGCCGTAGCCGTTGGTCAGGTTATCGAACTTCTCGTTGAACCAGCGGAAAAAGCGGTTCTTCTTGTGCTCGCCCGGCTTGAGCAGGATGGCCGCGAGCGCGGGCGAAAGCGTGAGCGCGACAATACCCGACAGCACCACCGAGACCGCGATCGTCACAGCGAATTGCTTGTATAGCTGCCCCGTGATGCCGGAGAGAAACGCCACCGGTATGAACACCGCGAGCAGCACCAGCACGATCGCCACCACCGGTCCGCTCACTTCGTCCATCGCGCGTTTGGCCGCTTCTTTTGGTGGCAGCTTGAACTCGGTCATGTTGCGCTCGACGTTTTCGATCACCACGATCGCGTCGTCCACCACGATACCGATCGCTAGCACCATGCCGAACAAGGTGAGCATGTTGATCGAGAAGCCGAACGCCTCCATGCCGATGAACGCCCCGATGATCGACACGGGCACCGCGAGCAGCGGCACGAGCGTGGCCCG
Organism: Paraburkholderia sp. JHI869; assembly: GCF_038900775.1. Lineage (NCBI taxonomy): Bacteria > Pseudomonadati > Pseudomonadota > Betaproteobacteria > Burkholderiales > Burkholderiaceae > Paraburkholderia > Paraburkholderia sp. JHI869. Next base: position 158,573 of record NZ_JAYMSC010000017.1, on the reverse strand, counting down.
GAAACTCTGCAGGAAGATGTACACCACGATGATCACGAGAATCACCGCATCGCGCAGCGTATGGACCACCTCGTTGATCGACTCGTGCACGAACTCGGTCGTATCGAGCGCGACTTCATACTTGAGGCCGGGCGGAAAGCTCTTGTTCAGTTGCTCGAGGGTCTGGCGCACCTGCTTGGCCACTTGCAGCGCATTCGCGCCCGGCTGCTGATACACGGCGAGCAGTGTGGCCGTCTTGCCGTTGTAGCGGCCGCGCAGCGTGTAGTCTTTCGCGCCCAGCTCCGCGTGGCCGATGTCCTTGAGGCGCACGATCGCCGCATCGCCTGACGCCGCGCGCAGGATGATGTTGTCGAATTCGGCGGGTTCGGTGAGACGGCCTTTGGTCGTCACCGGGAAGGTCTGGTTGACGGGGCTGTTGGTCGGCGCCTGGCCTAGACGGCCCGCGGAGAACTGCTGGTTCTGCTGCGCGATCGCGTTCTGCACGTCGGACACGGTAATACCGAGCTTCGCCATGCGGTCGGGCTTGAGCCACACGCGCATTGCATAGTCAGCAGAACCGAAGATCGACGCCTGGTTCGCGCCCGGAATGCGCTTGAGCGCGTCGAGCACGTAGACGTTCGCGTAGTTCGCCACGTAGGACGCATCGTAGGCGTTATCGGGCGAATAGATCGCAATCACCATCATGAACGCCGACGAACGCTTCTGCACCGACACGCCCTGGGCCGTCACCGAATCCGGCAGGAAAGGCAGCGCGAGGTTCACGCGGTTTTGCACGTCCACCTGGGCGAGCGACGGATCGGTGCCGATATTGAAGTACACCGTGAGCGTCATGTTGCCCGTCGAAGAGCTCGACGAGTTCATGTACATCATGTTGTCCGCGCCGTTCACCTGCTGCTCGATCGGCGCGGCCACGTTCTGCGCGACGATATCGGCGCTCGCGCCCGGATACGTGGCGCTCACAGTGATGGTGGGCGGCGCGATGTCCGGAAACTGGGCGATCGGCAGGTTGAACATCGACACCAGACCCGCGACGACGAGCACGATCGAGAGGACCGAGGCAAAAATTGGCCGGTCAATAAAGAAGTGGGAGAACTTCATCGTTCAGCCTCCCGCGGCGGGCGAGAACGTGACGTCCACGCGGCGGGATTTGTCGGGTGGATCGTTGGCGACGATCTGCGCCGGTTTGCGCATCTCGATGCGCTCGGCTTTCACGCCGGCCACGACCAGCGCAGAGCGCACGGTGTCCGCGCGCGCCTTTGCGAGGCGCGCGTTCGCGGCCTGCGAGCCGCTCGAATCGGTGTAGCCGGAAATCGCCACGCGCAAGCCTGGCTCGGCGACGAGACGGCGCGCCACGCCCGCGAGCGCGTCGGCCGACTGGGCGTCGAGGCTCGCGCTGCCCGAGGCGAAGTAAAGCGCGGTGTGCTCGCCCAACACGTCGGCAGCGCCGGATGCGGCGGCAGGTTTCGCGGCGGTCGTTGCCGCGTTGGCCTGAGGGTTAGCGTTCGCGTTGGCCGCAGCAGGGCCGGAAGCCCCAGCTGCGCCGCCTGCGCCACTGTCAGGCCCGCCAATATTCACGCTTGCGGGCGGCGTGGCCACGACATTCGCCTTGACTGGCGCACCGGGCATGAGCCGCAGCGTATTGTCGATGACGACGTGATCGCCCGGATGCAAGCCCGACTTGATCACCCAGTCGTTACCATTCCATTCGCCCATTTCCACCACGCGCTGCTGCGCCTTGCTGTCCTTGTCGACGGTCCACACATACGCGCCGCGCGGCCCCTGCTGGACTGCCGACTGCGGCACGGCCACCGCGGAGCTGCGCAGCGCGCCCAGCAGCTTGATGCGCACGAACTGTCCGGGCCGCAGCGACCCCGTGGGGTTCGGCATGGAGGCACGAATCAGGTAGGTGCCGGTTTCCGAGCTAAGCGAGGCGTCGGTGAACGCAATGTGGCCGCGCTCCGGATAGAGGCTGCCGTCCGCGAGCACGATCACCGCTTCGAGCTTGCCGACGGGCGGCAGCTTGAGCGTGCCGTTCTGCGTTTGCGTGCGCAGATCGAGCATCTCGTTCTCGGAGAGCGAGAAGTTGATCCACATGGGATCGAGCTTCGCCACGTACGTGAGCAGGCTGTTGGCCGCATCGATATACGTGCCGTCCTGCTTCTTCGCGTAGCTCGAAAGGCCGGTAACGGGCGCGACGATGGTCGTATAGCCGAGATTGAGCGTCGCGCTGATGACATTCGCGCGAGCGCCTTCGACTGCGGCGGCGGCCGCCTGCTCCTGGCCGACCGAATCGTCGAGATCCTTCTGGCTCAACGCATTCTTCGCCGCCAGCGGACGCACGCGGGCGAGGTTGGCCTGCGCAGTGACGAGCCGCGCCTTCTGCTGTGCAAGCTCGGCCTGCGCGGCATCGAGCGCAGCCTCGAAGGGTTTGCGGTCCATAACGAACATCACGTCGCCCGCATGGACCAGCGAGCCTTCTGTATAGACGCGCTTCTCGAGGAAACCGTTCACGCGTGCACGAATTTCGACCTGCTGCGAGCTTTCCGTCTGCCCGACGTACTCGAAGACCACGGGCACGTCCCGCAGCGCAACATTGATTACGTCGACGTTCGCGGCAGGCCGTGTTTCAGCAGCAGGTTTGTTGTCATGACATGCAGCGACACCTACCAGCAGTCCCAGCGACAGGCACAAGCTGGCCACCCGAAATCCGTGAGTCATGCTGTTCTCCGTTGTTATCGACGATCTGCGCTGGACCGACGAACTCCAAATCAGGCGCGCGCGGGCGATCGAGTCGAATCAATCGCCAAACTGACTTTGGTGCTCGAGCAAATACTACTGTTTTTCGAGACAGCGCAGAATCAGAGTGGCCAAAAATTCGCACGCGATGACAAGACCGGCACTTACGGAGCAACAGTCTCTGAATTCGTTTCGAAATCCGAAATTAAAATGCACTAATCGTTCGCTAACGTTCGCGCGTATATGCGTAACGCTTGCGTATGGAGAAAGTGACAAAGGGGGAAGCGAAGGTTGCGGACGCACGGTTCGTGCGTCGCATGAACTGCAGACGGGAGATCAATTGAGCGTGGCGCAACCGCTGTAGCGGCAGTTGCGTCACGCGTCGTACTTCAGGCGGCGCGATCGAGCTCGCGCACTGAGCCGAATTCTGCACACGAAAGCGTGCGCATAAGCAGCGCCATGGCCTCGGCCACGCGGCGGCGATCGAGTTCGACGTGCAGGCAAGCGAGATCGCTGCGGCGATCGATATCGATCGTATGCACGCCGAGCGCGTTGCCAACGAGACCATGCAGTGTGCATCGCGCGAGTTGCGCTTCGCTAGTGGGCACGCGCACGACCAGTTGGACCGTTGTGCGATGGGTTGCCGGGTGAGGCGGCTTGCGTGAGCCGCGCAGCGAGAGGACGGGCCCCGGCGTGGCGGCGGATCGGGAACCTCGGGAAGTCGAGCCCTGCGAGACGGTAGACGGCATACGTGTTGTGCGCGCCCCGCCGTTTCGGGCGGCGCGCTTGAGTTGAACACGAACCGATTCTAGGTAGCGCCGCGTAAACGTCTGGTAAATAAACGCTGCACGGCCGCTAAAAGTGCGTAGCGACAGACCAGGCCGGAGCGAAGCCTCAATCGAGCGGACGCCCCGCCGGCTCGCGAATGAGCGGCAGCGCGAGCAGCGAGACCGCCCCGCAGCCGATCAGATACCAGGCGGGCGCGAGCGGGTTGTCGAGCAGCTTGATGAGCCAGGTCGCGAAGAACTGCGCGAAGCCGCCGAAGATCGACACGCCCACGCAATACACCACCGACATGCCCGTCACGCGAATCGACTGAGGAAAGAGTTCGGGCAGCATCACGATGTTGGGAACCGCCGTGAACGCCACGATCGCGCCCAGCACGGCCACGACCGCGAGCACCGTCGCAATGGTCGGCATGGCGTGAATGAGCATGAACGCCGGATAGATCACCGCGATCAGCAGCACGCGCGAGACGCCCATCACCCACTTGCGGCCCAGCCGGTCGGACAGCGACCCAGCGAACGGCGAGCAGATGGCCGTGACGAGCGCCGCGACGAGGGCCGCGCTCATGCCGACCGACATCGGCAGGCCGAGAATCTTGATCGCATAGGTCGACATATAGAACAGCACGATATAGTTCGCCGCCGTGCCGCCGATGGTCGTCACGATGCCCGCGACGAGCGCCGTGCGGTGACGCCCGAAAATCTCGCGCAGCGGCCGCGCCATGTCGGCCACGGGTTCGGTGTCTTCGACTTCGACCGGGTGCGCAAGCGTTTCGTCGAGATGGCGGCGGATGTACACGCCCACCGGCACGACCAGCATGCCGATCACGAACGGCACGCGCCAGCCCCAGCTTTCGAGCGCGGCCTGCGAGAGCGTGGTGGAAAGCGTCACGCCGATGAGCGCGCCGCACACAGTGTTCAGGCCCTGACTGACGAACTGCCAGCTGCCGTAGAAGCCGCGCGAGCGGTCGTCGGCGTATTCGAGCAGGAGCGACGTCGACGCGCCCACTTCGCCGCCCACCGCGAAGCCCTGCACGAGACGCGCGAGCAGAATCAGCGCGGGCGCCGCGAGCCCGATCTGCGCATAGGTGGGCGCGAACGCGATGAGCGCCGAGCCGAGCGCCATGAGCCAGAGCGTGAGCGTCATGGCGGCCTTGCGGCCCACTCGGTCCGCGAACGCGCCGATCACGATGCCGCCGATCGGACGCACGACGAAACCCACGCCGAAGCTGCCCACGGCAAGCATCAACTGGTTCAGCGAGCCGTGCACCGGGAAGTACAACTGCCCGATGATCGAGGCAAAGAAGCTGTAGACCGTGAAGTCGAAGAACTCGAGCCCGTTGCCGAGCGTGATCGCGAAGATGGCCTTCGCGCGCGAGCGGCGCGTGGATGTCGGGGCCGCGGCGGCTTGCGCGTGGATCGTGCTGGCGGTCATCGGGTGTCTCCTCGGGTGTCTCGTGTCTCGTATCGTCGTGATGCGTTTGCCCGCTGGTTGCGGGCGTCAGCCGCGCAGGAAGCGTTCGGCGAGCTGCACCCAGTATGCCGCGCCGGTGGCGAGGCAGTCGTCGTTGAAGTCGTAGCCTGGGTTGTGCACCATGCAGCCGCCCTCGCCATCGCCATTGCCGATGATGAGGTAGCTGCCAGGGCATTTTTCGAGCAGGAACGAGAAGTCCTCGCTGCCGGTGAGCGGCGCCATGTCGTGAATGAGCCCTTCTTCACCAAGCCAGTCGCGCGCCACGTCCTGCGCGAACTCGGTCATCGCCACGTCGTTCACGAGCACCGGGTAGCGGCGCTGGTAGTCGATGCGCGCCGTCGCGCCATAAGCGCTCGCCTGCGCGTGCACGAGCGCCGTGATGCGCTCCTGCAGCAAGTCGCGCACTTCGGGGCGCAGCGCGCGCACCGAGAGGCGCATCTGCGCGGTTTGCGGAATCACGTTGGGTGCGTCGCCCGAATGGATCGCGCCCACGGTGACGATCGCCATGTCGAGCGGCGGCACGTTGCGCGACACGATGGTCTGCAGCGCGAGCACGACATTGGCGCACACCACCACCGGGTCGATCGCCTTATGCGGCACCGCGCCATGACCGCCACGCCCGTCGATATCGATGATGACCGTGTCCGACGAAGCCATGAACGGCCCCGGGCGGAAGCCGAGCTTGCCGGTCGGGAAACCGGGCATGTTGTGCATGGCAAACACGGCGTCGCAGGGAAAGCGCTCGAAAAGGCCTTCGTCGAGCATGCGCTTCGCACCGCCCAGGCCTTCTTCGGCGGGCTGGAAAATGAGGTGCAGCGTGCCGCTGAAGTTGCGCGACTGCGCGAGATGCTTGGCCGCCGCGAGCAGCATGGCCGTGTGGCCGTCGTGGCCGCACGCGTGCATCTTGCCCGGAATGCGGCTCGCGTAGTCGAGGCCGGTGTTCTCGTGGATCGGAAGCGCGTCCATGTCGGCGCGCAGGCCGAGTCGCTGCGTGCCTTCGCCCACCTTGAGCGTGCCCACGACGCCCGTGCCGCCCAGCCCGCGGTGCACTTCGTAGCCCCACTCGGTGAGGCGCTGCGCAACGAGGTCGCTCGTGACGAATTCTTCGAAGCCCAGCTCGGGGTGGGCGTGGATCTCGTGACGCAGCGCGATCATCTCTTCTTCGATCGCGGCGATTGCGGCCGGGATAGCCATCGTGTTCATACGAATTCCCTCCAGGGCGAGCGTGAGTGTGAATTCGCTTGAGAATAATGACGTCTCCTGGATGCCGACAGCCCTAAAATAGTTGGCCCGCCAACCAGAAGTGCGCACTCGGGTTATCCCTTATGAAGTTCCACCAGTTCCGCGCGCTCGTCGCCATGGCCGATACCGGCAGCATTCGGGCCGCCGCGCGTCAGCTCGGCATCTCGCCGGCGGCGGCAACGAAGGCGGTGCGCGAGCTCGAAGCCGAGCAGCAAATCGCGCTCGTCACGCGCAACGCGAACGGCATCGCCTTCACGGAAGCCGGTCAGGCGCTGCTCGTGCATGCGCGCCTCGTCGTGCACCAGATGTCGCGCGCCCAGGACGAACTCGATGCGCGGCGCGGGCGCGCCGGCGGTAAGCTCGCGATCGGCGTGACGCCGTGGCTCGCCCTCTCCTTCCTGCCCGACGCCGTCACGCTGTTTCGCGAGCGCATGCCCGGCATGCAACTGGAGTTCTACGAAGGCCTGCTCAACATCGTGATGCCGCGGCTGCGCGACGGCTCGCTCGACTTCTCGCTAGGCAAGCCTGGCCCCGCTTCGCTGCATGCGGAATTCACCCAAACGCCGATCTTCGCCACGGAGTCGGCCGTGGTGGTGCGCAAGGACCATCCGCTCGCGAATGCGCAATCGCTCAAGGAACTTCAGGATTGCGAATGGTTGCTCAACTGGGACCCGGCCAGCAAGGAGATGATCGCCGACGACGTCTTCCTGCGTCACGGCTTACCGATGCCGAATCACGTGCACCTGGCGCACTCGTTCGTGGTGGCGATGGGGCTCATCATGAATACGGACATGGTGAGCATCTTCCCGTGGCCGCTGGTGGAGACGCGCTTCGCGCGCGACAATCTGCGCGCGCTTGCGCTGCATGAGGAAGTGGACCGCACGGTGGTGAGCGTGGTCGCGCGGCGCGGCGTGCCGCTCTCCGCCGCAGCCGAATGCTTTCTGGACTGCCTCAAGGAGGCCATCCATGCGGGCGAGGCTTCGGCGAACCCCGAGCGCAGGCGGCTCTATCACACGCTCGAATTGCTGATCTGAGCGCTGCGATTGCCGCCTCCACGGGTAGCGCTTAGAACGACGTACCGATCTGGAACTGGAACTTCTGGTACTGATCGCCTGCGTGCTTGACGATCGGGAAGCCCAGGTCGAGCTTGAGCGGCCCGATCGGCGAGATCCATTCGAGGCCCGCGCCGTAGCTGTAACGCAGACCGTTCGCACCGGTGCTGCTGCCTTCCGTGCCCCACACGTTGCCGGCGTCCACGAACGTGAACACACGCAGCGTGCGGTCGTAGCCCGTGCCGGGCAGCGGGAACGTCAGCTCGATATTGCCCACCACCATCTTCGAACCGCCGATCGGGTCGTTCGTCGTGGTGTCGCGCGGGCCGAGCGAACCCGACTCGTAGCCGCGCACCGAACCGATACCGCCCGCATAGTAGTTCTTGAAGATCGGATACGGCTTGCCGCCCAGACCGTTGCCGTAGCCGCCCTGGAAGTTCAGCCCCAGCACGAAGCCGCGTGCGAATGAGTAGTAGTACTGCATTTGCGCATCGCCCTTGTAGTACTGCGTGCCCGCCGGCGTGCCGTATTCGGCGTTGGCCTGCGCGTAGTAGCCGCGGCTCGGCACCAGCGCGCTGTCGCGGTTGTCGCGCGACCAGCCTACGGTGAGCGGCACCGTATTCGAAACGCGCCCGAACTCGTTCACGTAGTCGATATAGGTCTGCGGCGTGCTGGAATCGACGTCGAGGCGGTCCTGCTCGATGCCGAGGCCGAAATACACCATGTCGGTCTCGGAGAACGGAATGCCGAACTTCATATCTGCGCCATACGAGATGATGCGAAAGCTCGTGTCGTTCGTGCTCGAGTAGTAAAGCGGCTCGGTCGTGCGGTAATAGACGTCGGTAATGCGCTTGATGCCGTCCACCGTGAAATACGGATCGACCTGCGTGACCGAAAGCGTGCGATAGGTCGTAGCCGTATTCACATTCAGCGAGAGGCTGTTGCCCGAGCCGAACACGTTGTCCTGCGAAATGCCCGCCGAAATGATCGGCCCCTCGCCCGAACCGTAGCCCAGACCCAGCGAAAGCGTGCCGGTGGGCTTTTCGGTCACTTTCACGTTCACGTCCACTTCGTCCTGCGTGCCTTCCACCGGCACCGTGGTCACGTCCACATCGGTGAAGTAGCCGAGGCGGTTGATGCGGTCCTTCGAAAGCGCGAGACGGTTCGAATCGAACCACGAGCTTTCGAGCTGGCGCATTTCGCGGCGCACGACTTCATCGCGCGTGCGGGTATTGCCGGTGACGTTCACGCGGCGCACATACACGCGGCGGCTCGGGTCGACCTGCAGCGTGAGCGCGACCGTGTGGTTCTTCTGGTCGATTTCGGGCAGCGCGTTCACAGTCGCGAAGGCGTAGCCGTATTCGCCGAGCTTGTCGACGATCGCCTTGGTCGTGTCCTTGAGCTTTTGCGCCGAAAAACGCTGCCCCGCCTTGACGCCAACGAGCTTTTTCAACTCCGCCTCGCGGTCGAGCAGATTACCGGCCATCTTGACGCTCGAAATCGTATAAGGCTCGCCCTCGTGAATCCCGATCGTCAGATACATGTCCTTCTTGTCGGGCGACAGCGAAACCTGCGTCGAGTCGATATTGAACTCAAGATAGCCGCGGTCCAGATAATACGAGCGCACGTTGTCGAGGTCGCCCGTGAGCTTTTCCTTCGAATACAGGTCGTTTTTCGTGTACCACGAGAACCAGTTCGGCGTGGAAAGCTGCATTTCATCGAGCAGCGCGCTGCCGCTGAACGTATTGTTGCCGATGAAATTGATCTGGCGAATCTTGGCGCTCGGCCCTTCGACCACGGAGAACAGCAGCCCGACGCGATTGCGGTCGATCGGCGTAACCGTGGTCGTGACCTCCGCCGCGTAGTAGCCGCGCGTGAGGTACTGGCGCTTGAGTTCCTGTTCCGCCTTGTCGACGAGCGCCTTGTCGTAGCTCTGTCCTGGCGAGAGTCCGACCGACTTGAGCGCCTTCGTCAAGTTATCCTTATCGAATTCCTTGATGCCCGCGAAGTCGATCGTGCCGATGGCGGGACGCTCCTGCACCTGCACGACCACCGTACTGCCTTGTGTGGAAATGCGCACGTCGCTGAAGAGGCTCGTTGCGTACAGCGCGCGAATGGCGTCGGAAGCCTTGTCGTCGGTGAAGGTCTCGCCCTGCTTGATCGGCAGATAGGCGAATACGGTGCCCGGCTCGATGCGCGTGAGCCCGTCGATGCGGATGTCCTGGACCACGAAGGGCTCGGTGGCGTGCGCCGCTGCGGTCACGCCGATGCCGAAGCCGGCGAAAGTCAGTGCGCGTGCATAGCGCGCCGTGGTAGTTGATGCCGTCATGCGGGAGGTCGAATGTGAAGCCAACGAAAGAGCCGTGAAAGTGCCGAATGGTCCGTTACCGGCGCGAGACGCGCGCGGCCGGCATCCACGGATGCGGGGTGTACAACGGGTGCGGCAAGCGAGGCCGGCGCGCCACGCCTATTGCATGCTTGCGCGGCCGGGGAGGCGCATCTTCGCGAGCCCCGTTGCGAGTGAGAGCACCTCGGTCATGTGCACGGCTTGCGCCGGTTGCAGACGGAACGACAGTTCAGCGCCGCCCGGCAGACGAAAACTCACCACGAGATGCTGCACATCGCCCGACTCGCGGCCGACCTCCCAGGCCTCGCAAGGCATGGTGAATTTCACGCTCGCGGTCTTGTGGCGAATGCGCTCGGAGCGGCCAATCGCATTGGAAAGCGCGGCGAGCAGTTCATGCATCACCGAGCAATGCAGCGCGACGCTGTCCGGCTGATTGCCGTTCACCATCAAGTACTGGCCGTCCGCAGTCAGCTCGAAATCGCGCAGGGAATGAATGGCAAGAGCCGGGGACGAGGGCATGAGCGACGCTCCGTGACAAAAGCATCGGCGGAGTCTAGTGCGCTGGGCGCGTTGCGCGCGTTACCCCGTCATTACAGGGATTACTTTCATCAATATTGCGCGGGGGCTGCGTCCGGTCGTTTCGCGCGCACCCATTTCGGCGTCAGGCCAATGCCCTGCGCGCGTAGAGCGGCTTTCAATCCGCCGTCTCCTGCACGACCCCACAGTTATCTTGAAAAATTTTTGGTAACCGTAGCGATTACGTTCGCTTTCTATCGGCAAACAGGCGTTTTAATGCGAGCAGCGTGACTGGTGCCATGCCAAAACTGGTCGTCACGTATCCAGAAAAGCCGCAAACACCTCGACGCTCGCTTGCACCGCGAGCGCCTGTAAGGGAAAGCAAGGCAAGACATCGGCAAAGGCGCTTATGCGTTCGATCCGCGCGAGCAGCACTGCGGCTGCGTCGTTGCGCACGCAGCCGTTACGGTCGAGAAATTGGCCCCAAAGCGAAAGTGCGCGCAGGCGGGCAACGGGCTGTGCGCTCGCGACGTAGTCCGCGGGAAAGAGCCGCCGGTAAGCAGGCAAGTTGTAGAGCCAGGACGTGCCGTGGACGAGCCTGTCGCCCGGCGCACAGCCGCTTTCCCGCAGACTGCCGCGCAGATGGCGGATTAGCGCGCGCAACTCGCCGCGTCGCGCGGCAAGTTGTCGGAGATCGAGCGGTGACATGCCGCTATCGGTTTGGGCGTTGAAGTGCAGGCGCACGCCGCCATGCGGTTCGTGCGCGTAAGAGAAGCAGCCAAACGTTGCGACGACCGCAGGCGCCCCTTGTTGCGTCGGGCAGCGCTGCAAATATCGCCACGTCCACTCGCACTGCTCATCGACGCTTGCGTGCCCGTCGAGCCCGCGCACATAGCCTTCCCAGAGCGGATGCGTGCGATCGAAGGCCCGCCCCGCGCCAAAGCGCACATAGAGGTTCGTGCAATCGAGCAGCGCCGCCGCGAGCGGCACGTCAGCCAGGCGCGCCGCCGTGCGCGCGAAGCGCACCTGGAGGTCGTAAAACGCGCGTTGGGGTGTCACCGGGCCTCGCCTCCTTCGTCCACGATACAATGCGGCTGCGTCCGATCCGTCCCTCGCTGCCCCTATCCGACATGCAGAATTCTACCCGGGCCTTCCTCTTGGGCCCGTTGCTCAAAGGCGTTTCCCGTTCGTTCTACCTCACGATGCGCGTGTTGCCCGCCGGCATGCGCGACCCCGTGGGCGAAGCCTATCTGCTCGCGCGCGCCGCCGACACCATCGCCGACACCGCGCTGATTCCGCCCGAGCGGCGCCTCGCCCTGCTGCTCGCGCTGCGCGAGCGCGTGAACGGCGCGACGAACCATGACACCCTGCTCGCCGATCTCGCGGGCGAGGTTGCGGGTCAGCAAACGCAATCGGACGAAAAGCTCCTGCTCGAATCGCTGGGTGGCGCGCTCGACGTGCTCGCGCAACTCGACGACGCCGATCGCCGTGCCGTGCGCGAGATCGTCACGACGCTCACCGAAGGCATGGAGTTCGACTTGCGCACGTTCCCCGACGAGCGCTCGGGCCGGGTGGCCGCGCTCAACACATGGGACGAACTCGACCGCTACACGTATCTCGTGGCGGGCTGCGTGGGCGAGTTCTGGACGAAGATGACGTACATGCACCTGCCGGGCACGCTCGCTCCCTCGCTGGAACAAACCATGTACGCGCGCGGCATCCGCTTCGGCAAGGCCCTGCAGATGGTGAACGTGCTGCGCGACTGCGGCAAGGATCTGCGCATTGGCCGCTGCTACCTGCCCGCTTCGATGCTGGCCCAGGCCGGGCTCACCGCACAGGACCTGCTGCAGCCCGGCGCCTCGGCGCGCGCGCGGCCGATCATGCTCGAACTCGTGCGTATCGCGCTCGATCATTTCCGCGCGGCCATCGACTATACGTTCGCACTGCCGCGCCTTTCGGTGCGTTTGCGGCTCGCGTGCCTGTGGCCTATTCTCATCGGCCTCGAAACGCTCGAACGTCTCGTCGACAACGACGACTGGCTCGATCCCGCGAAGACCTCGAAGGTCACGCGCAACGATGTGTATCGCATTCTCGCCTGCTCGACCGCGCTTGCGCCTTCGAATGCGCTGCTAGGCGTCTGGTTCAAACGGCTCTTTGCGCGCGTCGAGGCTCGTATCAAGGCCTAACAGACGCAGGCGCAAAAAAGCGCGCTTTGCAGCGCGCCTTTTTCGACTCGAAACTACGCGGCTCAGTCTTTCTCGGTGCGATACAGCTTGATGATCGCCGAGAAGTCGAGCTTGCCGTCGCCGTGGCTGCTCATGGCCTGATAGAGCTGCTGGGCGAGCGCCCCCATGTATGCGGGTTGATGCACGCTTTTTGCGGCGTCGGTGGCGAGGCCCATGTCCTTGAGCATGAGATCCGTGCCGAAGCCGCCCGTGTAGCCGCGCGAAGAAGGCGCGGTCTCGATCACGCCCGGGTACGGGTTGTACGTATCGGAACTCCAGCAGCGGCCCGTGGACGTGTTCATGATGCCGCCCAGCACTTTCGGGTCGATGCCGAGCGCCTCGCCCAGCGCCATCGCTTCGGCTACGCCTGCCATCGTGACGCCGAGCACGAGGTTGTTGCAGATCTTCGCCACCTGCCCCGTGCCTGTCTCGCCGCAATGGACGATGTTCTTGCCCATGCCAGAGAGCACCGGCTTCACGCTCTCGTAGTCCGCGGCGCTGCCACCCACCATGAAGGTGAGCGTGCCTGCCGCCGCGCCGCCCGTGCCGCCCGAAACCGGCGCGTCGACGAACGCATTGCCCTGCGCGGCGGCAAGCTTGGCGAACGCCTTGACGCTCGCCGGATCGATCGTACTCGAATCGATGATTGTCACGCCCTTCGCGATGCCCGCCAGCACGCCGTCTTCCGCGGTCAGCACGCTGTGCACGTGCGCCGCCGCGGGCAGCATCGTGATGACGCACTCAGCGCCGCTCGCCGCCGCCTTCGCCGATACGGCCTTCTGCGCGCCAGCCTCTGCGAGCGCTTGCATCGCGCTCGTGCTCAAGTCGAACACCGCCACCGTATGCCCTGCCTTGAGCAGGTTGAGCGCCATCGGCGCGCCCATGTGGCCCAGCCCGACGAATCCAATTTTCATGAGCCTGTCTCCGTTATTGTTCAGTACTCCATGTTGATTCCGGGCGGCGTATCAGCGCAGGCTGATCGTCGTGTTCACACCGTCGCTCACGGTGGCGTCGTCGAACCAGCGCGCGGTGACCGTCTTGGTCTGCGTATAGAACTGCACGACCTGCTTGCCGTACGGGCCCAGGTCGCCGAGCTTCGAGCCGCGCGAGCCCGTGAAGCTGAAGTACGGCACCGGCACCGGAATCGGAATGTTGATGCCCACCTGGCCAATGTCGATCTCGCTCTGGAACTTGCGCGCCGCCGCACCGCTTTGCGTGAAAAGGCCCACGCCGTTGCCGAACGGGTTCGCGTTGACGATGGCGATCGCTTCGTCGAGCGTCTTCGCCGTGAGCACCACGAGCACCGGCCCGAAAATCTCGTTCGTGTAGATGTCCATGTCGGTCTTCACGTTCGTGAACACCGTGGGGCCGACGAAGTTGCCGCTCTCGTAGCCCGGCACCTTCACGTCACGGCCGTCCAGTGCGAGCGTCGCGCCCTGCTTCACGCCCGAGTCGATCAACCCGAGAATGCGCGTTTTCGCAGCGCGCGACACGACCGGTCCGACGTCGGTCTTGGCCTCGTGGCCCGCATTGACCTTGAGCGTCTTCGCCTTTTCCACGAGCTCGTCCAACCATTGCTGCGCCGCGCCCACGAACACGGCCACCGAGGTCGCCATGCAACGCTGGCCCGCCGCGCCGAACGCCGCGCCGACGAGCGCATTGAGCGCCTGCTCGCGATTCGCATCGGGCAGCACGACGGCGTGATTCTTCGCGCCCATCATCGACTGAACGCGCTTGCCGTGTTCGCTGCCCAGACGATAGACGTGCGTGCCCACGGCCGTCGAGCCGACGAACGAAATCGCCTTCACGAGTTCATGCGTGCAGATCGCATCGACGACTTCCTTGCCGCCGTGCACGACGTTGAGCACGCCCTTCGGAATGCCCGCTTCGATCGCGAGTTCGACGAGCTGCATGGTCGAAAGCGGGTCCTGCTCCGAAGGCTTGAGCACGAACGTATTGCCGCAGACGATCGCCATCGGGAACATCCACAGCGGAATCATCGCGGGGAAGTTGAACGGCGTGATGCCGGCACATACGCCTAGCGGCTGCTGCAGCGTATAGGTGTCCACTCCGCCCGCCACGTTCTCGGCGAAACCGCCTTGCTGTAGCGTGCCGATCGAGCAAGCGTGCTCGACCACTTCGAGGCCGCGGAAAATGTCGCCTTCGGCATCGGGCAGCGTTTTGCCCTGCTCGGCGGTGAGGGTCTGCGCGATGCGCGGCATGTGCTCGCGAATCAACGCCTGGAGCTTGAGCATGATGCGCAAGCGCGCGCCGAGCGACGTGTTCTTCCACGTGGCGAATGCAGCGTGCGCGGCCTTCACGGCCTGGTCCACTTCCTCGACGGTCGCGAACGGCACGCGCGCCAGCACTTCCTGCGTGGCCGGATTGACGATGTCGCGCCACTCCTTCGTTTTCGATTCGACGAACTCGCCGTCGATGAGCAGCTTGACGGTGGAAACATGCGCGTTGGATGCCTGGGTCACTGCGTTCATCGTGAACTCTCCCTGATGGATTCGAACGGGCCGGCCGTGGCCGGATCTAGCGGAATGTGCGGAGTACGCGAAATCTTCAATCGCAGCGCGCGCGCCTGAACCCTGTGCAAACGCGTGCATTGAGGTCGAACGTGCTGAGTACGAAGTCGGGCGAGGTAAAGGAGAGTCCTGCTGAACACGAACGCGCCTGCGGCGCCCGCGCGGGGAACAACTGCATTTGCATCGTCTGTCTCCGTCCTTGTTGTCGTGCGACCGTGTCGGTTTCAGTCGCCTTGTTCAACGAGTATAGTTATTCGAATATCCACGGCATAGTGATGAAAAAGCCCATCCGATATGCAAAAAAACACAACGAGCAGCATGGAGACACTGAACTGGGACGATCTGCGCTACTTCCTGGAAGTCGCTCGCACGCAGCGCGCGAGCGGCGCCGCAAAGCGCCTGGGCGTCGACCACACCACGGTCGCGCGACGGGTGCGGGAGCTGGAGGCGGCGCTGGGCACCGTCCTGTTCGACAAATCGCGCTCGGGCGGCTTCGTGCTGACGGCCGAAGGCCAGCGCCTGCTAGCCTACGCGGATGCCGTGGAAACCACGGTGCAATCGGCCAGCGAGCAGTTCGCGATCGGCGCGCAGTCGCTCTCGGGCCATGTACGTGTGGGTTCGACGGAGGGTTTCGGCTGCTTCTTTCTTGCGCCGCAACTCGCGCGCTTCACGGGCCAGCATCCCGACATGTCGATCGACCTGTTGCCGGTGCCGCATTTCGTGAGCCTTTCAAAGCGTGAGGCCGACCTCGCGATCATGCTGGAACGTCCCGAGCGCGGACAGTATGTCTACACGAAGCTATGCGACTACCGGTTGCGCCTGTACGGCACGACGGCATACCTCGAGCGCCACCCGCGCATTCGCACGGCCGCCGACCTGCGCAATCACGCCTTCATCAGCTATGTCGCCGATCTGGCATTCAGCCACGAGCTGCTCTATCTCGAACGGACGGCGCCGAACGTGACCGCGAACCTGTGCAGCACCAGCGTGATCGCGCAGTACCATGCCGCGCTGCAGGGCAGCGCGCTCGCCATCCTGCCTTGCTTCATGGCCGAGCCGGACCCGCGCCTCGTGCCGATCCTGCCCGACGAAGTGGTGGTGACGCGGCGCTTCTGGCTGTGCAGCCGCGAGGACCTGCGCAAGCTGCGGCGCATCACGTCGCTCTGGGATTACCTGCGCGCGGCCGCCGACGCCAATCGCCCGTTACTGATGGGCGAATCGCCGGAAATGCATTACGTCGAGCCCTGAGCGAAACAACTTCGCGCTTGCGCAAGGCAACAAAAAAGCCGCACATGCAGTCCACGAACAGGACTGCATGTGCGGCCTTCAGGTAAGACGCTAAAGACACCCGCTCCGGCGCCGCCGCCCACACCGCGAAGGGCGATGGGCGCGCGCCGGCTAGCCGATGCTCAGGTCCCAACCGGGCGGATCGTCAGCGCATTGCGCACCGACGTTACGCCTTCCACGCCCTTGGCGACATCGCCAGCGCGCTGGATCTGCGACGAATCGGGCACGGTGCCTTGCAGCGTGATGGCGCCGTCTTTCGCACGCACGGTGATGTTGGAGACGCTCACGTTCTTCTCACGCGCGAGGGCCGCACGTACCTTACGGCCAAGCGCACGGTTCGCTGCGCGTGCCTGCTTCAACGCTGCCTTCGATTGATTGACGTTGTGCTGAGCTGCGGCAGTCGGACCGCTGGCAGGGGCTTCTGCTGCGGCCGGTGCCGACGCGTCCTGTGCATAGACCTGGAACGAGGCCGCCACGAGTGCCGTGGCTGCGGCAAGCTTGAACATCTGAATAGCCTTCATGCAGTTTCTCCTGTTGTCAGTCTTATTGCTGGCCCAGGAATGGGCCGTTAACTACACCTTTGACTACAAAACATTCGCGCGCCAAACGGCGATGGGGAGTAACAATACCGCAACTATTTCATTCTTGACACGAGGCGTGCCCAATCTGTGATTCCACGCCACACTTCCTGTCGCTTTCCGCAGACGAATACGCCTGATTGTCCAAATAGTGAAGCCATCGCGCAAGCGGCCATTTGAATCGCTTCACGCATCCGCTTCCTTTGCGCTTCACAGCCCTTTACACCTGCTTTACGGCCCATTCATCGGCGTTTCATTTCCGCTTTTAAACGCCCGGCGCAATGCCTTCAGCCATGATCCGCTTTGGTGCATGCGATATGAATACAATGACTAATCGCGTATTGCAGAGCGGGATTGAGCCTCTTTATTCAAACAGCAACGCGCATCACACAAACGGCGTTGACAATACCCACAGCGGTTAACCCGAATACCCATTGCGCAATACGGGAAGCCGGCCGCCATCAATTTGCCAATTGCGCCTTTACCCATCGATAGAATTGCTGGATCGCCGCCTCGCGCGGATGCCCCTCGCGCCACGTGAAGTAATAGTCGAGCGAAGCCGGAATACGCACCTGCCCCAACTGCACCAGCTCGCCACGCTCGATGAAGCCGCGCGCGAGTTGCAAACGCGCCGTGGCCGCCCCCTGCCCGGCCACCGTGGCCTGGAGCAGCAGGCCGGCGTCGTCGAACACCGGTCCGCGCTCCGGCTCGTCGCCCGCCACGCCCGCGGCCTCGAAGAAGTCGCGCCACGAGCGGCGCGAAAAACGCAGGAGCGGCATGCTTGCGAGATCTTCGATGCGAAAGTCCGGATGGCGCGCGAGCAAGGCCGGGCTGCACACCGCAACGACCTGGTCGTCCAGCAGCTTACGGATCTGGAAACCGGGCTCGTCCACCCGCCGATGCCAGATGCCGATGTCGAAGGGATAAGGGTCGGGCGGCGTGACGTCGGCGTGCATCCGCAGCGAGAGATCGACCATGGGATGGCGATCGTAGAAGTCGCCCAGGCGCGGAATCAGCCAGACGGAGGCGAAATCGGACATCACGCTCAGCTCGAGCCGCGTGACGCCGCTCACGCCGGGCCGCGTGGCGTCGAGCGCGTCGCGCAGGTCGTCGAGACTGCGGCGCACGCGCTCGGCCAGCTGCGCGCCTGCCGCGGTGGGAATCATTTGGCTGCCCGCGCGGCGGAACAACTCGACGCCCAGTTCCGTTTCGAGCGCGCGCAGATGATGGCTAACGGCGCTGTGCGTCAAATGCAATTCTTCCGCGGCACGGCTGAAACTACGCCGCCGCGCAGCGGCTTCAAGGGCGCGCAGCGCCTGCAGTGGGGGGAGAGATCGGGCCATGACGTCAAATTCTACTCACAATGCCGTCTGAAATCTCTCGCTGGCCTCGCACACGGCAATCGCCAATAATCGACAGCCAGGCATTCGATCCGCTTTCGCCACAACAATGACCTCACTCAGACTGCGCGTATTCGCCGTATTCGCGCTCGGCTATTTCATTTCGTACCTGTTTCGCGGCGTCAATCTCGGCTTCGCGCCGTTTCTCTCGCGTGAAATGGGCTTCACGGCGACCGATCTCGGCACGCTCACGAGCCTCTATTTCCTCGGCTTCGCGGGCGCGCAGATCCCGGGCGGCGTGCTGCTCGACCACTATGGCCCGCGCCGCGTCACCGCATGCGTCATGCTCGTGGCCGCAACGGGCGCGTTGATCTTCGGCGTGTCGCACAACATGGCCGCGATGATGGTGGGCCGGCTCTTGATTGGCGTGGGCGTGTCGGTGTGCCTTGGCGGCGCGTTCAAGGCCACCGCGCAGCACTTTCCCGTCGCGCAGCTCACGCTCGTGAACGGCCTCGTGATGGCCGTGGGGGGCCTCGGCGGCGTGGCCGTGGGCGCCCCGCTCTCGTGGCTGCTTTCGATCGCGCCATGGCGTGCGGTGAGCCTCGGGCTCGCGGCACTCACGGTGCTCGTGGCCGCCATCATCTGGATTGGCGGGCCGCGCACGCGCGACACCCACCACCAGGCGAGCGTGCTCGAACAGTTCAAGGGCACCGCGCACATCCTGCGCAGCCATGCGTTCTGGAAGACTGCAACATTTTCCTCGCTGACCCAGGCCGTGTTCTACGCCATGCAGTCACTGTGGGTCGGCGCGTTCCTGCGCGACGTGGTGCCGGCCGGCACAGCCGATGTCGGTGCGCGTGCGGCCTCGCTCGTTTCCGTGCTGGGCGGCGCATTCATTGTCGGCAACATCGGCTTTGGCGCGCTCGCACGCGGCTTCGAGCGGCGCGGCGTGAGCGTCCAGCTCTTTTCCGGCGTCACGATGCTCGCTTTCGTGCTCGTGCAAGCGTTGCTCGCCGCACGGGTGCCGCTGCCCGCGTCCTTGCTTTGGGCTGCGTACGGCGCGTTTGGCGGCACCGGCATCCTCACTTATGCGGTCCTCGCCGAACATTTCCCCCCGCGCCTGATTGGCCGCGTGAACACGACGTTCACGCTCGTCATCTTCATTGGCATCTTCGTTCTGCAGATCGCGATCGGCGCCGCGCTGGCGCACTGGCCGGCACTCGACGGCCACTACCCCGCGATTGCGCATCAGACCGTGTGGACGGTCCTCGTCGTGCTGCAAGTGCTCTGC
Source organism: Paraburkholderia sp. JHI869 (assembly GCF_038900775.1). NCBI lineage: Bacteria > Pseudomonadati > Pseudomonadota > Betaproteobacteria > Burkholderiales > Burkholderiaceae > Paraburkholderia > Paraburkholderia sp. JHI869. Next base: position 139,169 of record NZ_JAYMSC010000017.1, on the reverse strand, counting down.
GCCGTGTGGTACTTCATGCCGTCGCGGCGTGCGGCTGCGACGCGCCGCGCAATCGAAACGCAATAAGGCGCGCTTTTGCGTTTCTGTTCACATCGATAGCACGATTTCTTCCTTCGGCACGGGCGCAGCTTCACTATCATGAAGGCGCCCTGCCGATCACCTTCCCCATAACGCGCAGCGCTTTTCTCGAGAAATACAAATCTCGAATCATTGGTTGTCCTGATCGGCACGCACGGAAAAGAATGACCCAACGGCAATGACGGCGACGCAAGCCCGCCAGTCTACGCACCCTGTTTCGTCACTCATATCCGACCTGCCCATGCGTTCACATCGCGTTCTGCAGTACCTGCTTTGCGCAGCGATTTCGTTCATCTCCCTGCATGCCGCGGCCGTTGAGCCCGCCGTGATCCGCATCGGCGTCGCACAGCAAGGCGCGGGCGATCCGCCCACCTTCGGCGGTTCGACCGCCGCCACGGTGCAAGGCCAGCGCTTGCTCGAAAAGGAATTCGCCGCCGACGGCATCAAGGTCGAGTGGCTCTTCTTCAAAGGCGCGGGCCCGGCTGTCAATGAGGCCATTGCCAACAACGCACTCGACTTCGCCTATCAAGGCGACCTGCCCTCGGTGCTCGCACGCGCCAACGGTCTCAAGACCCGCATCCTGCTGGAGTCGGGCGTGCGCTCCGGTGTGAAAGTGGGCGTGCCCGCCGATTCGGACATCAAATCGATCAAGGATCTCAAGGACCGGCGCGTCGCCATTTTTCGCGGCACGAACCTGCAGCTCGTGGCGGACAACGCGCTCGCCGAGAACCAGCTCGACGAGCACGCGCTACGCGTGATCAACCTCGATACCGCAAGCTCGCTCGCGGCGCTCGCATCAAAAGGCATCGACGCTTCGGTGAACGACTATCACCTCTACCGGCTGCGCGACCAGGGGCTTGCCCGCATCGTCTACGAATCGCAGCACGATGGGCCGCAGTTGACGCGTCAGGCGCATCTGCTCGTGCTCGACGGCTTCGAGAAGGCGCATCCCGATATCGTGCAGCGCGTGGTCAATGTCTTCGTGCAAGCGGCGCAATGGTCGTCCGATGAAGCGAACCGCGACGCGCTCTTCAAGCTCTGGGCGAAGAGCGGCGTGAGCTACGCGTCCTGGCAGTCCGAATTCGGCGAGCAGCCTCTCAAGTACCGCAATTCGCCGCTGATCGATCCGTTCATCGTGGCGCGCTACAAGGCCGTGGCGCAGGACGCGCTGCGCCTGAAGCTGATTCGCCAGCCGGTGGAGGTCGACTCGTGGTTCGAGCCGCGTTACCTCGACAACGCGCTGCGCACGCAAAAGCTCGAACACTACTGGACCCGCTACGACGCCGCCGGCAAACCGCTTGGCTGAGCAAGCGAGAGGAACTGCATCATGACGGAAACCGCGATTACGATTGCTTCGGACACGCAGCGTGCGGCAGCGCGTATCGACGCTGCAACCGCGCACGTACGATGGCGCGTCGTGCTGCGCACATGCGCGTGGCATCTCGCGCCGTGGTTGCTGCCCGCACTGCTCTATTTGCTATGGAGCGTGGGCTGCGCGCGCGGCTGGATCGCGCCGCAAATCCTGCCTGCGCCGCAGCGCGTTTATGAAACCTTCGTCGATCTCGCCCAGAGCGGCGAGCTTGCGCGCAATACGCTGATCAGCCTGCAACGCGTACTGCTGGGCTTTGCAGGCGGCACCGTGCTCGGCTTGCTGATCGGCGGCGCGCTCGGGCTCTCGCGCACGCTGGAAGCCTGGGTGCTGCCCAGCTTCAATGCGATCGTGCAGATTCCCGTGCTCGGCTGGCTGCCGTTTTTGCTGTTGCTCGTCGGCGTGGGCGAACCGCTCAAATATCTGCTCATCGCTCACGCGGCGCTCGTGCCCGTCACGCTCAGCACCATGCAGGGCTTCCGGCAAACACCCGCCGCACTGGACGAAGTCGCGCGCGTATTCGCCTACACCCGCTGGCAACGGATCGTGAGGCTCGTGCTGCCCGCAGCGGTTCCGACACTCGCAACCGGTGTGCGCCTTGCCTTCACGAAAGCGTGGCTCGCGCTAGTCGTGGTCGAGCTCGTGGCGTCGTCGGAAGGGCTCGGCTATCTGATCGTCTATGGCCGACAACTCTTTCAGCTCGATCTTGTGATGGCTTCCGTGGTTGTGGTGGGCGCGGTCGGCCTCGTCATCAATCGACTGCTCGATGTGCTGGAGCGGCGTTTGCGGCGTGGCACGCCCTCGGCATTCCGCGGCTGACGGTGTGCGATTGCCGCCATTCAGGACAGAGGAGAATTCGCCATGAAAATTTCACTCCCACGAAAATCCGCGCGCCCTGAGTGCGCCTGCGAAGCGGCCGTCGAAGCCAGGCCGCGACAACGCGTCGATATGCGCGGCGCCGCCCTACCCCTCGTCGCTATCGCGCTGTGGTGGGCCGTGAGCGCCTCGCATCTCGTGAAGAGCGGCCTGCTCGTGAGTCCCGCCGATGTGATTCGTACCGCTTACGAACAGGTCGAGAGCGGCGCGTTATTCCGGGCACTTTCCGCATCGCTGATGCGCGAGGCCTGCGGCTTCGCCATCGGCGCAACGGCGGGGTTCCTGCTGGGCGGCGCGCTGGGTCTCTCGCGCATCGCCGCGCGCATCGTGGGGCCGAGCTTCGACACGTTCAAGCAGATCTCGCTGTTCGCGTGGATTCCGCTCATTTCCGTGTGGTTCGGTCTCGGCGACGCCGCCAAGGTCGTCTTCCTCTCGCTCGCGGCCTTGCTCCCGGTCGCCGCCCACACGTGCGACGGCATTCACGCCGTGCCGCGCAAATACGTCGAACTTGCGCAGGCGTTGCGCTATTCGCGGCTGCAACTCATCCGCTACGTTCTGTTGCCGGCCGCTCTGCCCTCCATTTTCACGGGACTCTATCTCGCGCTCATCTATTCGTGGCTCGCCACGCTCGGCGCGGAGTATCTGCTCGTCGCGGGCAGCGGCATCGGCAATCTGCTGATCGACGGCAGCGAGCAATTCCGCATGGACCTCGTGCTGTTCGGCATCGTCGTCGTGGGTGCGATTGGCTGGGCGCTCAATGCGCTCGCACGGCGTGTGGAGCGAACGGTGCTTGCACGATTGCACATCACCGCACAATGATTCGCATTGCAAATCAATTGAACTTGAGAGAAAGCCAGATGAGCACCATTGAACCCGAGGGGCTGGATATTCTGCACGTGAGCAAGCGCTACGGTGCCGGCGAATCCGCGCTCGTCGTGCTCGACGACGTGACGCTGCATGTGCGCCCCGGCGAATTCGTGAGCGTGCTCGGCACGAGCGGATGCGGCAAATCCACGCTGTTGCGCCTGATCGCCGGCCTCGACGCGAGCTATAGCGGCGCAATCATGATGCGCGGCGAGCGCGTGGGCGACACCTCGCTCGAGCGCGGCATCGTGTTTCAGGATCACCGGCTGTTTCCCTGGCTTACCGCCGAGCAGAACATCCTCGCGGCGCTGCGCAACGCCCCGCTTTCGGCACGCGAGAAACACGAGGCGGTGGCAGAGCATATAGCGCTCGTAGGCCTTACGGGTTTCGAGAAGGCGTACCCGCATCAGCTCTCGGGCGGCATGGCGCAGCGCGTGGCGATCGCGCGCGGCCTCGTCAACCGTCCGCGCGTGCTGCTGCTGGACGAACCCTTCGGCGCGCTCGACGCCCTCACGCGCAGCCGCCTGCAAAACGAATTGCTGCGCATCTGGGAACGCGAACGCATCACGATGATCCTTGTCACGCACGATGTCGACGAGGCGATCTACCTGGGCGACCGTGTCGTGACGATGGCCCCGCGCCCCGGCCGTATCCGCCGCATCGTCGACGTGGGATTACCGCGCCCGCGCGAGCGCGCCGACCCACGCTTCGTGCACCTGCGCGACGAAATCCTTGCCGACTTCTCGGATGCAACGACACCGCCCAGCGCCACGTTGTTGCCCGACAGCCCTGCCCATTCTGCAGGTCAATGGCGCATGGCCTGGTGAGCGCGCCGACCGACTGGTCGGTCGCGCCTCATCTCTCCTCATGATCCCGACACCACCGGCAGCACCCCGGATGGGCCAATGACGCCCGGCGTGAGAAAATCGCTTTTCGAACGGAAACGCACGACGCGCCAGCGCCCTCGCAGCAGCCCACTTTCCCGTACTTAGCTGTCTTTTCGGCCGGTTTATCGACATATCCCGCCGGTTCGACGATTGGGTGCCGGGAAAACGGCTGTCTCGCGCAACGCGGCGCGAAGTTTCCGATCCGGAAGGGGTCGGCTCAGCGTAAACTCCCGCTGTTGCCATTCGATAGTGTCGATTCATGATAAAGAGAGAAACATCCATGCCAGACAACACCCACTCGCACGACGGTCACTCCGATTCGTGCGGCTGCGATCTGTTACACCTGCTCGACGGCGTGGACGAATTCACTCATCACGTTTTCCCGGGCAACAAGGAGCTGTTCCACAGCCTCGCCCACAGCCAGGCGCCGCACACGCTCTTCATCACGTGCGCCGACTCGCGCGTTTCGCCGGAAATGATCACGCAGGCCAAGCCCGGTGATCTGTTCGTTTGCCGCAACATCGGCAATATCGTGCCGGCTTATGGCGAAATGCTCGGCGGTGTTTCGGCTGTCGTGGAGTTCGCGGTGCTCGCGCTCAACGTGAAGCAGATCGTGCTGTGCGGCCATACCGATTGCGGCGCGATGAAGGGGCTCGCCTCGGGCGCGGAGGCCACGGCCAACATGCCAACCGTGCAGGCGTGGCTGCGCAACGCGGAAGCCGCACGCAGCGTGGTGAAGACGCGCGGTCTGGACGACGACCATGTTGTCCAGGCACTCGTGGAAGAAAACGTCCGCCTGCAGCTCACGCACCTTCGCACGCACCCCGCGGTGGCGGCGCGCGTGGCCCAGGGACAGCTCGAACTGCAGGGCTGGGTCTACGACATCGGCCACGGCAAGGTCACCGTGCTGGACGAAGCACACGGCAAGTTCCTGTCGCTCGGCGAAGCGCGTGCGCGCCTGCGCAAGCGCGTCGAGGAATAATGGCCGGGCGCTGAGGCGCCCATGCCTTAACGCCAGCTCTCAACCTGGCGCGGGGCGGCGGTTCGCGCCGCCCCATCAAACTCCCCTTATTCATTCCGCATGAATTGAAGTGCGTCCACAACGCATTTCAGATCTTGTCGCGCGATCTTCTCAATTCGCGCAATAATTCTTTTCAAATTAGGGGTTTACCCTAGGATCAAACCCGACTACACTGGCGCCCGTACTACATGCGGCGCCCTGCCGCACAAGAAGAAGAATTCGGAAGATTCAAGGCCCACTCCGCGTCATCGCCGTTTTCATGCCGCCGCTCCATCGCGGCAAATGGCGCGCGCCTCTGCGCGTATGGACGCCCGGTAATGGGCATCGCACCCGTCACGGGCCGAGCGCCCGGTTACCGAAGGAGAAGCATCCATGGAGTCCGCGCAGAACTGTCAGTCGAAAGTCGAAGTGAAGCTGTTCCTGCATCCGGAAGATCATTACCGCGCGATGGCCGCCGCGAAGACCCTCAATCTCGCAGAGCGCGAGTTCTTTGCGCTGGCGCTGCATCTGGGCGCGACCCAGATCCTGCGCCAGACCGAAGCGGCTTGAAGCGGCCTCACTGAGCGAAGACTCTCCTCAAACCGGCGACGGATTGCGCTCGGCGAAACCCTCCTGGTGCCAGTACGGGTAGACCGGCCGCACCACACTCGCGGCGTCGAGCTTCGCCACCTGTTCGGGCGTGAGATTCCAGCCGACCGCGCCGAGGTTCTGGCGCAACTGCGCCTCGTCGCGCGCACCGATCAGCACGGTCGCGACCGTCGGCCGCTGCAGCAGCCAGTTCAACGCAATCTGCGGCACGGTCTTGCCGGTTTCCTTCGCGATCTCGTCGATGGCGTCGAGCACGCGAAAGAGGTATTCATCCGGCACCGGCGGACCCTGCTCTGCCGTCTTGTGCAGACGGCTTTTCTCCGGCAGCGGCTGGCCACGCCGGATCTTGCCCGTCAAACGCCCCCAGCCCAGCGGGCTCCACACCACCGCACCCACGCCCTGATCGAGCCCGAGCGGCATCAACTCCCACTCGTAGTCGCGGCCAATCAGCGAGTAGTACGTCTGGTTGGCGACGTAACGCGGATAGCCGTAGCGATCGGCCACCGCCAGCGATTTCATCAGGTGCCAGCCCGAGAAGTTCGACACGCCCGTATAGAGAATCTTGCCGGCGCGCACGAGTTCGTCGAGCGTGGACAGCACTTCTTCGGCCGGTGTGCGCGCATCGAAACCATGCAACTGGAACAAGTCGATGTGGTCGGTCTGCAGGCGCTTGAGCGCTGCGTCGACCGCGCGCTTCAGGTGGAAGCGCGACGAGCCCACGTTATTGGGTTCGTCGTCGAAGCGGAAGGTCGCCTTGGTCGAGATGATCGCCTTGTCGCGGCGCCCCTTGAGCGCTTCGCCGAGCACCGACTCCGATGCGCCGCTCGAATAGATATCGGCCGTGTCGAACATCGTGACGCCCGCGTCGAGGCAAATGTCGATGAGCCTGCGCGCCTCGGCGACATCGGTCGCACCCCAAGCCCCGAAGAACTCGCCCTTGCCACCGAACGTGCCAGTGCCGAAGCTCAGCACCGGTACCTTCATTCCAGACGCACCCAGAAAACGGTATTCCATTTCCGATCCTCCATTGCTCGATGGGGTTGACGATGAGATGCCGACAGCGCACGAGTCTACGCGCTTCGATTCGGGCCTGCCGCGAAGGACTCAACGCCCGCACCGACCGCCGCGCGGCTGTACAGATGCTTTTGCGTATTGGAAACTGTCGCCTTTCGCCGCCAGCAGACCGCACATGATCCGCACCACGATGACGTTGATTCCCCTCTGCTACGCGGAGGCGCAATGACCGCTCCCGCGCAACGCTCCTCCGGCGTCGGCTGGCTGCCGTACCTCGTCGCCGCCACGTTCTTCATGGAGTACCTGGACACGACCGTCATCGCCACGGCGCTGCCGCAGATGGCGCGCTCGTTCGGCATCGGCCCGAATAGCCTGAGTCTCGGCGTGACCGCCTATATGCTCGCGCTCGCCATCTTCATTCCGGCCAGCGGCTGGGTGGCGGACCGCTGCGGCGCGCGCTCCGTGTTCTTCGGCGCCGTGGTCACGTTCACGGTGGCGTCCGTGCTGTGCGGGATCTCGCAGAACCTCGACGAGTTCGTGGCCGCGCGCATCCTGCAAGGCATTGGTGGCGCGATGATGGTGCCCGTGGGGCGCAGCATCGTCGTGCGCAGCACCGAGAAAAGCAAGCTCATGCAGGCGATCTCGACGATCACCTGGCCCGCCATCGCCGCGCCCGTGGTGGGACCGCCCATCGGCGGCTTCATTACGACTTACGCGTCGTGGCGCTGGATCTTCCTGCTGAACGTGCCGTTCGGCATCGCCGTGCTAGCGGCCATCGCCGCGATCGTGCCGAACCTGCGCGGCGAACACCGCCGGCCGCTCGACGTCACGGGCCTCGTGCTGAGCGGCGCGGCGCTGACCGCCATCCTCTACGGCGCGGAACTGGCGAGCCAGGTCGGCCAGAATCCGTGGCGCGCGGTGGCGATCGTGGCGGCGGGCGTTGCGATCGGCGTCGTCGCGTTTGTGCATGCGAAACGACATCCGCACCCGCTCGTCGATGTTTCCACGCTCAAAATACCGACGTTTTCCGTCACGATCGTGACCGGCTCGGTCACGCGCATCGGCATCGGCGCGGCGCCGTATCTGATGCCGCTGATGTTCCAGATCGGCTTCGGTCTCTCGGCGTTCAAGTCGGGCCTGCTGCTGCTCGCGAGCGCGCTTGGCAACCTCGGCATGAAGGCGCTCACGACGCGCATTCTCGAACGCTGGGGCTTCCGGCTCGTCTCGGTCGTCGACGTCAGCGTCGCGGGCGTCGCGCTGATCGCGTGCGGCATGCTCACGCCCGGCACGCCACTCGCCATCGTGCTGATTGTCGTGTTCGTCTACGGCATGGCGCGCTCGATGCAGTTTTCCACCCTCGCCACGCTGGCCTACGCCGATGTCGCGCAGCCGCAGATGAGCGCGGCCAGCACGCTCTGGAGCGCGGCGGCGCAGATGATCATCGGTCTTGGCATTGCGTTCGGCGCGCTCGCGCTGCGCGTGGCCGCGCACGTCAACGGCGAAACGACCGGCCATGTGTTCACGCTCGACGACTTCCGGCTCGCCTTTCTCGGTGCCGGCGTGCTCACGCTGATTTCGGTGTGGGGTTATGCGCAGATGGCGCGCGACGCGGGGCAGAACGTGGGGGGCGGCTCGCGCAAGCAGCGCGCGTAGCAGGCAATGCCGCGCGCCAGGCGACGCGCGGCGGAACAACAGTTACTTCGAGAGGCTAGCCCGCACGGTGTATTCCGGTTCCTCGCCCGCTTCGAGTTCGTCGGCATGCTCATGCGCCGCGTGGAATTCGTTGGACAGCGGCTCGACCGGATAACCGTGGCGCTCCCAGGCGTCGAGTCCGCCCTTGAGCGCATGCGCATGATAGATGTGCTTGTTGCGCAATTGATCGACGATGCGCTTGGCCGTCGCCTCGTTCGGGCACACACAGTACACGACGATCGGGCGTCCGATCAGCTCGGGCGAGAGTTCTTCGCTCGACTCCAGATTCAGCGGCCGCGCGCCGGGAATGCGGTAGGACTCTTTCTCGCGCACGGATTGCGGACGCGCGTCCAGCACGATCGGCGGCGAGTTCGACTTCATCATCTCGTCGAGCTGATCGGGCGAAATGCGATGCGTGGCGAGCCAGTGGCGGAACTGCATGCGCCGCAGCCAGCGCCAGGCGAGGAACAGCACGCCCGCCACGGCGAGCACGTCGAAGATCGTCATGCCGTTCGCGCGCACGAACGCCGCGAAGCGCACGATTTCCGCATGCAGCGCTGCGCCGCCGAGCAGCCAGGTGCCCGCCCACAACGCCGCGCCAACCGTGTCCCACAGCAGGAAGACATGCACCGCCACCGTCGTCGTGCCGAGCAGCGGCGCGGAAATCAGGCCGAGCCCCGGCACGAACTTCGCCACTGCGAGAATGGGCGCACCGTAGCGCTCGAATACGTTGCGCGCAATACGGATCGTCGTGTCCAGCGACAACGAAAAACGCACGAGCCCATTGAGCAGACGCCGCCCGCGCTTGCGGCCCGCGGCGAACCACAGTGAATCGGCGAGCAGCGTGGCGATCACCGCCGCCGCCAGCAGGCTCCCGTAGGATGTCTCGCCGCCCGCCGCCAGCGTGCCCGCGAGAATCAGCACCGGCGCGGCCGGCACGGGCACGCCCAGTTGCGTGACGAGTACGCTGAGAAAGACCGCTCCGGCGCCGAAATCGGGTGGAATCGCGGTGGGGAGCGTCAACATTTCGAGATATCCTGCGCGCAGGGAGGTTCAGGTAAGGAAACATGACGCGAATACCGCGCCGGCCGAGGGTGGAGATTACCCCAACGTGCCGTTCCTTGCTTACATTGACGCAGGCTTCACGGCGGCATTGCACCCGGCGATCCGGCCCCGCTGCCGGCGCTTTCGCGCTTCTTTCACGCTGATGCGAAACGGTGCTAATCTCGTAAGAGTGGCTTTTCCTAGCCGTTTTCCTTAAGAAACATGCGTTACTGGCATCTCGATCGACCGAGGCAGGCAGGTCAGTTCGACCTCTCGCGCGTCACCAGCCTCGTTTCGGCCATCGGCCGCGACGACGCCAACGCGCTCGCCGCCGAAGTGCTGAACATGCTCGGTCCGGCGACTTCGGTCACGCAGTGCACGGTGTTCGCCTACGAATTCGGCAACCGGCCGCGCACGGTTTCCGTGGCCGATCATCGCGGCGGGCGCTTTCTGCGCGACGTCGCCGATACCTACGCACGCCTCTTCTACGCGCTCGACGGCAATCAGCAGATCGTCACCGGCGGCGCGGCCGACAAACCCGGCTCGTCGCTCGTGCTGCACTGGCAAAGCAGCGCCGACATCGCGCACGACGGTTACCGCACCGCGTGCTACGCCACGCCCAATGTGTCCGACCGGCTCTCGCTGCTGTTGCAGCCGGCCGCCGACATCTGGCTTTCCGTGAACCTGTATCGCGAAAGCGATGCCGGGAATTTCCAGCCGGGCGAAGTCGAACTGGTCGAGTCGCTCGCGCCGTTGATCGGCGAATCGGCGCGGCATCACTACACGATTCGCGGCCAGAGCCAGCTTGGGATTCCTCAGATGATGCTCGCGCGGCTGCGCGGCCTGTGCCCCACGCTCTCCAAACGCGAACTCGACGCCCTGCGCGGCGTGCTCGAAGGACGCAGCGCGGTTGAAATCGCCGAGTGCATGGGCGTGAAGCCCAGCAGTGTGGTGACCTATCAGAAACGCGCGTATCAGCGGCTGGGCATTTCGAGCCAGCGCCAGCTTTTCGCGCTTTGTCTGGCGACGGATCAGGGCTGACCTCCAGCCGTATTCGCGCATCTCCGAGTCATCTCCCCCGTAAGCCCCCTGTACCCAAATTGAGGACAGCGGGCCGCGCTTCGCGCTCCATACTGCCTTCATCGCCAGCGCCCCTGCTCGGGCAAGCCGGCAAGTACAAGACATACGTATCGGAGACACATCCCCATGACCGCCGAATTCAAACCCTATCCGTTCGAGGCGAAGCAGTACGACGCCCGCCTGCCTGAACTCGAAGGCGGCCGCGAAGTACAGCGCCACGCCGTGACGATCGTCGGCGGCGGTCCGGTGGGCCTTGCCATCGCGCTCGGCCTCGCGAAGCATGGCGTGCGCTCGGTGCTGATCGAAGCCGACGAATCGGTTTGCTATGGCAGCCGCGCGATCTGCATCTCGCGCCGCAGCCTCGAGATCATCGAGCGCCTCGGCGCGCTCGACGGCTTCCTCGCGAAAGGCCTGCCGTGGACGGGCGGCCGCAGCTTCTACCGCAACGACGAAGTGCTGCACTTCACGATGCCGCAGGACGAAAACCAGAAGCTGCCGCCGATGGTCAACCTCGCGCAGTACCACATCGAGCAGTTCCTGCTCGACGCCGCGCAACGGCACACCGATCTCATCGACATTCGCTGGCGCACGAAAGTGACGGCGCTGCAGGACGACGCGCACGGCGCCACGCTCTCGCTCTCCACGCCCGCAGGCGACTACATCGCCCAGACCGACTGGCTCATCGCCGCGGACGGCGGCCGCAGCACGGTGCGCGAAGCGCTCGGCCTGAAGCTTCAGGGCACGAGCTATGAGGGCCGCTATGTCATCGTCGACATTCTGCTCGACAGCGCGCGTCCCACCGAACGGCTCGCCTATTTCGACCCGGCGTCGAATCCCGGCTCGACCGTGCTCGTCCACAAGCAGCCCGACAACGTGTGGCGCATCGACTATCAACTGCGCGACGACGAGGATGCCGACGAAGCGATCAAGCCTGAAAACGTCATGCCGCGCGTGCAGAGCCTGCTCGACATGATGGGCGAGAAAGCGTCTTGGTCGCCGGTCTGGATCACCATCTACAAAGCCAACGCGCTCACGCTCGAGCGCTATCGCCACGGCCGCGTGCTGTTTGCGGGCGACGCGGCGCACCTCGTGCCGATCTTTGGCGTGCGCGGCGCGAACTCGGGCATCGACGACGCCGACAATCTGGCCTGGAAACTCGCCTATGTCGTGAAGGGGCTCGCGAGCGACGCGTTGCTCGACAGCTACTCCGACGAGCGCGTCTACGCGGCGCACGAAAACCTGAGCTACGGCACGAAGAGCACGGAGTTCATGGCGCCGCCGTCGTTTGCCTTCGATCTGATGCGCACAGCGGTACTGAGCCTCGCACGCGAGCACGCCGCCGTGCGCTCGCTGATCAATCCGCGCCAAACTTCGGCGATCGCCTACTCGGCCTCGCCGCTCAACGCAGCCTCCGATGCGCTCGCGAACGGTCCGGCGCCGGGCACGGTGCTGCCCGAGTGCCCGCTCACGATCGTCGACCAGGCAGGCACGCGCGAAGGCCACGTGACCGACCTGATCGCGCCGTGCTTCACAGCGCTCTACTTCAGCGAAGATGGCGCGACGCCCGCCCCGCTCGCCGCGCTCGAAACGACGCTGGCCGCACGCGCACTGCCGTTCGCACTGGTGCCGCTCGCCCAGCGCCAACCCGCCGACGCACCACGCCGCAGCGGCTGGGATCACACGGGACGCCTCTTCCCGATCTATGGCGCGCGGCCCGGCACGCTCTACCTCGTGCGCCCGGACGGCCACGTGCTCGGCCGCTGGCACGGCGACGCCGGCACAGTCGCGACGAATGCGCTCGCCGCCCTCGACCAGGCGCTGTGCGCCTGAGCGCTGACGAATCAAGTACTGATGGAGAAAACCATGACCGACAGCGAACTCGACACCGTTTACACGCACCTGTGCAAGACCATGACCAACCTGGGCGAAGCCAACGGCCCGCTCTTTCTCGCGCGCTTCGCGCTGCTCGCGATCGAGCGGATCGGCAACGCGCAAACCTGCGTCGGCTTGATCGATGCCGCGGGCGAGAATGTTTCGGCAGCCGCGCCGAAATAAGGGGAAGCGCAGCGCGCCTCAGCGTTGCGCCGACTGCACGAGCCGCGCGAGGCGCGAGCGGTTGCTGACGCCGAGTTTCTGAAACGAACGATCGAGATGGGTGCGCACGGTCGTATAGGAAATGCCCAGCCGCTCGGCAATTTCCTTGTCGAGCAGCCCTTCCACCACGAGCGCGACCACGTCGCGCTCGCGCCGCGTCAAGCGGTTGATCGCTTCGTTATCGGCAGCGGATGTGTCGCCTTGCGTGGGCTGAACGTACCCCGTCTGCGCGCGCGAACGCGCCAGCGCCGCAATGAAAGCCGGGCGCACCAGATCGAACAGCAGCAGTTCCCGATCGGAAAAATGCTCGCGCCGCTTGCCGCGCCGAATGCGCAGACGATCGAGATTCTCTTCGCCCGACCAGACGAACAGGCCCTCGCCCGCATCCAGGCCATCGGCGCGCAGCAGTTCGAGCAGGCGGCGCCCCACCTCGAGGCGCAAGGCGCCCTCGGGCAGGATGTGGTCGGCCAGCAGCTTGAAGACGTCGGCGATCAGCGCGAGTTCGCGGCTCGTCAGGTCCATGCTCGGGTGCGATGAGAAGTGGGCGCGCCTCGCTTACTTGGCGGCGCAAACGTCAGAGTTTAGTGCCTGACGGATTCAACATGCAGTCGGTGAAGCGTGAAACAGGAATGTGAAACTGGGAATGCCGAAAAGAAAATGGGGCGGCAAACGCCGCCCCAAGAAAAACACACGCCGGCAAAGGGCTGTCTTCCGCCGGAGGTTGCATAGTACGCGATGAATAACGGAGCGGCATCCCCAAATTTGAGGATAAACGCTCATGTCATGCAAACTTTTGCCACCTCATGCCAGGTTGCCGATGCGAAATGGTTTGCTTTCATGCGCAGCGCATCGTTTCGCATCGGCGTTGAGCGTTACTGGATCAGACGCGACACGCCACGGCCGCGCGGATCGGAAACCGCGTCGGGCGTATCGCCGTTGATACGGATCGCCTGAATGTCGCCGTTAAAGTCCTGCCCCTTCAGCACGTAGCCCTTCGCCTCGACCTGCTTGGCGAGTTCGCCGTCGATCGGCTGGTACGGCTCCCAGAAAATCGTGTTGGGCGGCAGCAACTGGTGGTGGAAGCGCATCGCCGCCACCGAGTCCTTCAACGGCATGTCGAAGTCATAGTTGTTGTTGATGACCTGGAACACCGACGTGAAGATGCGCGAGCCGCCCGGCGTACCGATCACGAGCGCCACCTTGCCGTCCTTCGTGAGGATGGTCGGCGTCATCGACGACAGCGGGCGCTTCTTCGGCGCAATTGCGTTCGCGTCGCTGCCCACCACGCCGAACATGTTCGGCACGCCCGGCTTGGACGCGAAGTCGTCCATCTCGTCATTGAGCACGATGCCGGCGCCCGGCACGACCACGCCCGAGCCGAAGTAGCCGTTGATCGTGTACGTATTCGAAACGGCGTTGCCCCACTTGTCGACCACCGAGAAGTGCGTCGTTTCCGCCTTCTCGGGCATCGAGGTGCCGAGGCCCGGCTGCACGCTCTTGGTGTCGGAAGGCTTGTCGGGATCGACTTCGGCGGCGCGCTTCGCGAGGTACGCGTCGTCGGTGAGCTGCGCGACCGGCACCTTGTAGAAGTCGGGGTCGCCGAGATATTGCGCGCGATCCGCGAACACACGCTTTTCGATCTCCGCGATCAGGTGGATGTACTGCGGCGAATTGAGCTGCACGTCCTTGAACTGCGGCGCAAGCATCGCCTTCATCTTGAGCAGCTGCACGAGGCCCACGCCACCCGAACTCGGGGGCGGCGCCGTGATGATCTCGTAGCCGTTCCACTTCGCCTCGACCGGCTGGCGCCACACCGCCTTGTATTCCTGCAGGTCGCGCTTCGTGATCAGGCCGTGACCCTTCATCGAGGCGGCGATCAGGTCGGCGGTCTTGCCGTCGTAGAAGTCCTTCGCGCCCTGGTTCGCAATGCGCGTGAGCACGTTGGCGAGATCGGGCTGCTTGAACGTCACGCCCTCCTTCAGGTTGCCGAAGTAGTCGTCGAAGTTGGTCTTGCCGTTGAAGTCCTTCTCAGCGGCCTCACGGCGCTTCGCGAGTTGCTCGTCCACCACGAAGCCGTCGCGCGCGTATTTGATCGCGGGCGCGAGCACCTGCTTCCATGGCAGCCTGCCGAAGCGCTTCTGCGCTTCCCACATGCCCTCGACCGTGCCCGGCACGCCCACGGCGTCATAGCCGAACAGGCTCTTGCCCGGGATCACGTTGCCCTTGTCGTCGAGGTACATCGTGCGCGTGGCGGCGAGCGGCGCGCGCTCGCGATAGTCGAGGAAGTACGGCTTGCCGTTCACGTAGAGCGTCATGAACCCGCCGCCGCCGATGTTGCCGGCTTCGGGGTACGTCACCGCGAGCGAGAAGGCGATGGCGACGGCCGCGTCGACGGCGTTGCCGCCCTCCTTGAAGATCTGCTCGGCGGCGTCGGCCGCGTACTTGTCAGCAACGGCCACCGCCGATGCGTTGAGGACCGCAGGGCGTTGCGCCGTATCCTTCGCAAAGGCCGGCGTGGCTTCGAGGAAGCCCGTGGACAACGCGGAGAGGGAAAGCAGTGCGAGAGCGGCAGCGGAGATTTTCGTTTTTTCAACCAGCTTCATTGAGTTCACCCCATGATTCGGTTTGTTGACCTACCTGATACCTGCCTTGGCCTTATAGCACGCCAGGAAAACGTTTGCGATCCGGCGATCCGCTGATTCCGCTGCGGTGCAAAACGAACGTCCGGCCGCGGATCAAGCCTTGCCGCGCCGGCCGCGCGCAATTTCCTCTCCCGCATTGGCGGGCAAGCGCATCGTCACCGGAATCGACGCCACCGAAAAAAGCCCGACCACGAGAAACGCCGGCCAGAAATCGGACCAGACGATGGTCGAATGCCCTTGCACCCGATGCGAAATCTGCAGCACAAGGCCCGCAATCGTCACGCCGAGGCCGAGCGACACCTGCTGGATCACGCTTGCCACGCTCGTGGCGCGGCCGATGTCGCGCGTCGGAATATCGGCGTAGGCGAGCGAATTGAGGCCGGTGAATTGCAGCGAAGGAAAGATGCCGCCCGCAAGCACGATGACCCAGATGAGCCACACCGGCATGCCAGGCGAAAACGAGCCGCAGATCGCGATGGCCGTGCCCGCGAGCACGGCGTTGACCATCAGCGTGCGGCGAAAGCCAAAGCTCCCGAGCACGCGCGAGACGATCGCCTTCATGAAGATCGAGCCGAACGCCGAAGCGCAAGTGATCGCGCCTGAAGCGAACGCCGTCATGCCGAGTCCTTCCTGCAGCGTGAGCGGTAACAAAAAAGGCACGGCGCCGAGCCCGATGCGAAACAGCGAGCCGCCCGCCACGCTCGCATTGAACGTGGGAATACGCAGAAATTTCAGATCGAGCACGGGCCGCTCGACTCGTTGCGCATACAACCAGTAAGCGCCCAGCAGCAACGCGCCGATCACGCACATCGTCACCGCCGTACCCGTGGCGACGAGTTCGCCGCCTACGAGCGAAAGGCCCAACATGAAGAGCGACGCCCCACCCGCGGAGAGTACGAAGCCGACCCAGTCGAGCCGCCCCGGATGCTCCTCGTGCATGTTCGCGATATGCCGGTTCGCGAGCCAGATACCGAGCACGCCAATCGGAATGTTGATAAAGAAAATCAACCGCCAATGCAGATACGTGGTGATGAACCCGCCGAGCGGCGGCCCCACGACGGGCCCGAGCAGCGCGGGCACGGTGAGGTAGTTGACGGCACGAATGAAGTCCGACTTGGGCAGCGAGCGGAAGATGATGATGCGGCCCACCGGCACCATCATCGCGCCGCCGATGCCCTGCACAAAGCGGGCGGCCACGAACATCTCGAGCGAGCGCGAAGCCGCGCACAACAGAGACCCCGCCATGAAGATGCCGATCGCCGTGCGGAACACATTGCGCGAGCCGAATCGATCGGCCACCCAGCCGCAGATCGGGATGAACACGCCCAGGCCGATCACATAGCTCGTGACGGCCAGCTTGAGTGTGATGGGGTCCTGGCCGAGATCGCGGGCCAGTGCGGGGAGCGAGGTGACGATGACCGTCCCGTCCACGTTCTCCATGAACATCGAGCACGCGACAATGAGCGGAACGATGAATGTGCCGAGGGCTAATGGCATGGGCAGAAACGACGATCAGCGTGGCTGATGGCGTAAAGCTGCCATTATGGCCCTTGTTGCAGAAAACGGGAACCCGGCAACAGATGAAGCGGTGCGCTTTTGCGTGTGCGCCGTGAAGCCAAAGCACGCGCAAAAGCAAAAGCCGCGAAGCCCGCCGCCGCTTTGAAGCGCGCGACAGACCTCGCGGCCTGAATCAAGCAATCAGCGCAGAGGCGATCAGATCGCCGTCTGCTTCACGCGGCTCACCACCGGACGCAGTTGCGGCAGCACCTGCTCCGCGGCGCGCGTCACGTCATTGGGGAAGTCGATCTCGATCCACGGTGCGCCGGTCACGTCCGCGGTTTCGAATTCGCAGCCGCGTTCGAGCAGCAGGTCGCGCAGCGCTTCTTCGTGCGGCAGGTTCGCGCGGCCCGTATCGACGTAGCCTTCCACGATCTGCGCAAAGCGCTTCGCCGTCGCTTCGTTCAGGCGGAAGAAGCCCACCGACTCGCCGATCGTGTCGTATTGCAAACCAACCGCAAGCTGCTTGCGCAGTTCGACGGGCACACCATTACGCAGGCACAGCTTCACGGGCTCGTCGCCGGCTTCGAAGTCGCGGTCGATCAAGAGACGGTTGGCCGGCGCCTCGCCCGCCACGAGCGGCGCGAACACGCGCTCGTCGTAGAGCACGTCGGCGTCCATGAGCAGCACGTCGCCGCCGCGCGTGAGCGCCTCGGCCGTGCGATGCACCGTGAGCACGCTGCCCAGGTCGAAGCGCGGATTCATCACGACCTCGACCTTGTGCGGCCAGCCAATGCGCTTGAGTTCGGCCTCGACCAGCTCAGGCTGGAAACCGAGCGCGAGCACGACTTCGGTCACGCCCGCCTCTTCCAGGAATTGCAGATGGCGTTCGAGCAGCGTCACGCCCTCGAACTGCAGCAGACATTTCGGAAACTGATCTCCAGCGGGTTGCTGAAGGCGCAGGCCAAGGCCTGCCGCGAGAATGATGGCGCGCATGCGCAAACGTTCCTTGGAAGAAAAAAGGTCAATCGGCGACTTCGACAGCGCAGACGCGCGAGGCGCGCCGGCGTTGCCAGCTACGTTCGCTGAAATGCAGATACAGAAGGCCCGGCAAGCCGAGCAGGATTTCGCGCGCGCGCTTGGCGAGCGAGAGCGCGAGCGCCGCCTCAGGCGGCAGGCCGACGAGCGGCGCAAGCAGCAGATAACCGCCCTCTTGCACGCCCAGCGAGCCAGGAATGGCGAAGGCTGCGCCGCGAATGGCCTGGCCGATGCTCTCGAGCAGCAGCGCATCGATCCAGCCTACGGGATGGCCGAGAAAGCGCAGCGCGAGCCACACTTCCACAGTGCCCACGAGCCAGCCCACGAGGCTCAGCGCAAAGCTGGCCGCCACGCGGCCGCGCTGCGCGTAAAGCGACTTCACGGCTTCGTCGATGGCGTCGGCGCGCGTGGCAAGCGTCGACCAGTCGCGTTTGCCGAACACTTTCGAAGCGAGGCGCAGCAGACGGCCGAACAGACCGCGGCGCTGCGCGACATAGAACAGCGCGATCAGGCCGCCGAGCACGGCGGTCGCGATCAGCGCGGCGACGCCGAGATCGCGCGGCGCGCCATTCGCGGCGTAGGCCGAAAAAAGCACGATGCCGAATACGGCGAAGACGATCTGCGCAACGGCCTGCAGCGTGGTGCTCACGGTGATGGCCGCAGCGGCGTCGCGCATCGACATGCCGCGTTGCCCGAGCTGGCGCACCATGGCCACGGGGCCGCCGATCTGGCCTGCCGGCAACAAACTGTTGACCGATTCGCCGGTCCAGCGCGCGAGCAGCGCATCACGCTGATCGACACGCTCGCCTTTGCCAAAGAGCACGGCGATCGCACCCGCGTCGAGCGCGAGCGGCACGACGTGGAACGCCGCGACGAGCACGAGCCCCCAGCCAGCCGCCGCGAGTGCGCCCGTGACCGAGCCGAGGCCCTGCCAGGCGAGCAGCGCAATGAAGAGCGCCGTGCCGACCGACAGCAGCAGGATGGCTGCACGGCTCACGCCTTGCCTCCCAATGCCTTGCGGAACACCTGGCGGAAACCGAAGTACGCAATGGCGTCCTTCATGTTTGAGATGAACCGCCGCCACGGACGCATGTTCGGGTTCGTCACGTATTCGAGCGTGAGCGAAACGCGCACTTCGCCTTCGAGGCTCGGCGTGACGCGATGGCGAAGCTTGTCGCCGTCGAACACGATGAGCGCGCCCGGCGGGTACTGCACCGATCCCGGTTGATCCGCCTTGTTCGGGTCTTTCGTGTGCAGTTCGTAGTCGAGCTTGCACGACGACTCGTCGATCACACCGAGCAGCACCGTATAGCGGCGGCCGTCGTAGTACGACGTGTCGTAATGCCAACCGATATGGTCGCCGGCGCGCGTGTAGTAATAGAGCGCGTAAGCGTGCGGGTCGTCTTCAGGCGAAAGCTGGAGGCTGTCGCCCGTGATCTTCTCGAGCCACGCGATCAACTGCGGCGAGCGGTAAAGCTCGGCGATGTACGGCGCGAGGCGGTCGATGGTGTGACGGCTCACGCTGCCGCCCGCCTTGTGGCCCGGCAGATAGTTGCGGTTGACTTCGGGAAGCAGCGCGTTGGCCGCGTCGATCAACTGTTGCGTGGCGTCGGCGGGCAGAAAATCGGAGAGGTACAGGAACGAGCCCTGGCTCTGATATTCGTCGCGCAGGCGTCCCGTGTTCAACGGTTGCAGCGCGCGGCCGATTGCTCCTTCCGGGTCGCCGGCCGCCGCACGCGCGGTACGGACTGGAGGCGGCACGGGAGGCGCTACGACCTGTTCTTGTTCTGCTTGCAAGCTCATCGGCTGCTCCACACCTGACTGGTTTCCTTGGCGGGGCGCAGGCGGCGCGTTACGCGCACATAGTCGAGCACCACCCAGATGGCGAACAACGGCGCCCCGATCGAAGCCGCGATAATGAACGGCGACACGACGCCCGTCAGCGTGACAAGGGGTAGCAGATACAGCACGTCCTCCGTCTCGAAGCCGCCGGCAAACGCCTGTTGCGTGCCCGCCTTGCCGGCCATTTCCTCAATACGCATGCGCAGGAAAAAGATCACGGCGACCGCGACGCCCGCGATGCCACCGAGCACGGCCGGCGGCACACGCCATTCGGCGCCGGAGTGGGCGGCCACGACGCCGAGGCCGCAGCCCATGCCGAGGAACAACAGAACGGTGACGAGCGCGTCCGCCGCCAGATCGTAGAAATGTCCGATACGGCTGGTCTTGCCGCTGATACGCGCCAGTTCGCCGTCGGTATGATCGACAAAATTCGACAATACGATCAGAAATGCGCCAACATTGACGTGCAGAAAGTCTCCGCGCGCCAGATAAAGGCCGCCGGCAACGCCGATCAGCAGTCGCAGCGTGGTCAGATGATTCGGGGTAACGCGCGTGGGTACGAGCGGAGTGACGAGCCAACGCGCCGCGCGGGCGTCCCACGTGCGCGGCTGCGGCACCACTCGCGGAGCCGTTTTTACAGGTTTATCTTTTTCGGTCATAACCGCGCAATATATACGCCTTCCAGAAAACTTGCAGGTATTCCGACGTTCGTACCACTTTTGCCTTGTGGCTTTGTAAGCCAAAGCGCCAGACCGGTTCCCGCAGCGCCGCAAGCGAAAACGCCGGAACACGCGTAGAGTGCAGCCTTCGCGCCAGACCGGGCGTTGTGCGCCCGCCGCATTCCGGCCTTCGGCGCACGCATTTTCGCCATTCGATCAATGAAACGCTTTACCTTTGCCGCCCTTTTTCTTGCTTTCCTGACGCTTCTCGCCGGCAATGCTCGCGCCGCCGCTGTCATCGACGACTCGCTGACCTGCAGCGAATCCGCACACGACTTCATCTCGGGACTGATCACGCAAAACCTGATCGACCCGAAGCCCATGAGAGTCGAAAGCAATTCGATCAACGCGTTCTGGCCCGCGCGCGGCCAGCACATGACCGCCTACGGCTTCAGCGTGTTCGCCATCGTGGGTTTCCAGAAGGACGACCCGATTTTCAAGACCGGCAACGGCACGCCCATCGCCCCATCCGCCTACGGGGCCGTTGTGGTCGGCACCCAGGCCAAGGTGCAGGCGGCGCTCACGGCGGCTGGCAATAACGCCATCGTCCACCATGCTGGCCCGCTATTGACTGCGATCTTCTGCAAGCAGGAATAGGCCGACGGCCGCGGATCTTTATTCGATACGCCCGAAGCCGCCTTCGGCCCAGGCTTCGGCGCGCGCTTTCGTGAGCTTGAAGTTCGGCGCGACGCGCGCCTGGGCGAGTTGCTCGCCATACGCGTCGATCGCGCTGACGAGCGCATAGGGCTCGTACTCGTCGGGAACGATATCGAGCGTCACGTCCACATCGCCCTCGGCGGTCTGCACGCTCACGCGCTTGTGCAGCAGCGCGCGCAACTGCTGCTCGTGCCGGCGCAGCACCTCGGAAGCGGTCTTCACGAGCGTGTTGAAGGCCGACGTATCGAGCGGCTTGGGATTCTTCTTGTCGCGGCCCATGGTCCAGGGGCCGACCAGTGCGGGCTCCGGCTCGCCGTCCTTGATCATTTCGACGGCCCAGCCGTCGTCGTCCTCATTCTTGATCACGCGCGCGGTCCAGCCGTCCTTGCGCCACAGGCGCGCTTCCTGGATCACCTCAGCCTCGGCGGCGGAGTCATCGGCGGGGAAATCGGGATCGGTTGCGGGTGAAGAATCGGTCATGGCGGGGCTTTCATCGGGTTCTGCGGGGACTTGCCCGTCGCGGGCAAGGGCAAGATTCTACCCGGATCGCGGCGCGCGTCGGGCGCCACGACTTCCTATCAGTCCGCTCTGGATTATCCCGACACTCAACGAGAATATCCGCCAGCGATTTTAATCATTGCATTTTCCGCAACGCACCATTCCGTCGCACGCGTGAATTTAAAATGATTTTTCGCAGGCAAAAAAACGCGGCCCGAAAGCCGCGTAAAAACAGATGAAAAAAGACCACCCTTGGTCGAGGGCTGAAGAAATTGTAGCGCCGCGCTGGGCGCGTGTTCAGTACAGGATGTGGAACAGTACCTTTCACAAAATGACGCGAATCGGCCTTGAAAAAGAGTGGAATTCGCGCTAAGCCATAACCTGCGCGGCTTTGCCGCACCGTCGCGGGTGCGCAACGGATTATTCCCACGGATCATTTTGCTGCACCTGATAATCCAATATAAAACCCCTTTAAATGCAACCACTTACGGTGATTAATGCCAATCTCGAAATGAGATGAATGCATTGTTGCGCCAATCCGCGCAAATACTCCGAAACCCAGGCCTACACTTCGTTGCGAATCAGCCGGGCACGAAATCGATTTCAGAATATTCGGCTTGAGATTCCCCAAGTTCTGATCGGAGAAAAACATGAAAAAAGCACTCATCGTTGCGGGCGTCCTCAGTGCATTCGCCATGAGCGCTCATGCGCAAAGCAGCGTCACCCTTTACGGCTCGCTCGACGCCGGCATTGTCTACGCGAACAACGCGGGCGGCCACAGCCTGTGGGCTCAGGGCAGCGGCGCGCTCTCGAACAACTACTTCGGCTTTCGCGGCGCTGAAGACCTGGGTGGCGGCCTGAAGGCGATCTTCACTCTGGAGAGCGGATTCAACATCAACAACGGCGGCTACAAGAACGGCGACAACGGCTTCAACCGCAAGGCGTATGTCGGCTTGCAGAGCGACCAATTCGGCACGCTCACGCTCGGCCGGCAGTATGACTCGATGGTCGATTACCTCTCGCCGCTCTCGGAGGCCGGCGCGGGCTTCGGCAACAATCTCGCGGGCCACCCGTTCGACAACGACAACCTCGCCCAAAGCTATTCGATCAAGAACTCGGTCAAGTATGCGAGCGCGAACTACGCTGGCTTCCAGTTCGGCGGCCTGTACGGTTTCAGCAACGACGCGAACGGCTTCGCGAATGGCCGCGCCTGGAGCGTTGGCGCGTCGTACGGCAACGGCCCGCTGAACTTCGCAGCCGCCTACTCGCAGCAGAACAACTCCGGCGGCCTGGGCGCCGCGAACAGCGCAGCTTCGGCTGACCAGAACATCTCAGCGCGGCTGCAGCGCTCGTTCGGCGCAGGCGTGAACTACACCTACGGCCCGGCCCAGGTTGGCTTCGTGTGGACGCACTCGCAGATCGACGGCATGCAGAGTCTATCGAGTGGCGGCAGCGCGCCGCTGCCAGGCCTCTTGGGCCTGAACCTGCACGTCGACAACTATGAGATCAACGGCGCTTACCATCTGACGCCGGCCCTCGCGTTCGTCGGCTCCTACACGTTCACCGACGGCACCGTGACGGGCAACGGACCCAACAACAGCCCGAAGTGGCACACGGTGGTCCTCGGTACCGACTACTCGCTCAGCAAGCGCACGGACGTCTATGTCGCTGGCGTCTACCAGCACGCCACGGGTTCGCTCGGCTATCACGCCGATGGCTCGGGTATCGCGAACGTGGCAGCGATCAATACGCTCTCGCCTTCTTCGACGAACAACCAGGTGGCCGCGACAGTCGGTTTGCGTCACCGCTTCTGATCGCGCGGGATTGGGCAAACGCGGCGCGATCCGCAGCGCTGCCTTTCCTTTGCGAAACGCCCATGCGCCACAAGCGCATGGGCGTTTTTTCTTTTCACTGTTGCATCTTTTTACGTCTGCGTGGGCCTTGATGCAGATCAGGGTGCGTATACTCATTGGCATAATCCGCAGCTTCGAAACTGTCATGCCGCTTATGAAAACGCTCACGCAACGACTCCTCGCCGCTACCCCGCTCGCGCTCATCGCCGCTTGTGGATCGACACCGCCGTCCGGCACCGCTTCGAACGGCGAACAGATGATCTACGCTTCGTCGGCGCGGTCGGCTTCGTCGGTCGCGAGTTGCCTCGAAGACCGCCTGCCGCACGTGCACGCTTCGCGAGACGGCAACACGACCGAGCTGAGCGTGGGCTCGCGCTCGGACGCGTCGTACTTCGTCACGCTCACGCCGAACGGCCACGGCTCGGTCATTCGCGTGACGCATGGCGCTTCCGCGTCGAACGATCCGCCTGAAGAAGAACTGCGCTTCGACGTGGCGCGCTGCACGACCTGATACGCGAACGGCTGGCGCGCGCATCGCGCGCGCCACACGACGTGCCGCATGTCGTCCGCTTGTCGCCCGCTTGTCACCTGCACGTCACCCCTGTCATAACGGCGACACATCTGCGAAGATTGCGCCCCCTTCGACTTCGCAACACATCGCTTCATGGCATCAGGCACCGCACATCACGCCACGGGCTGGGCCGCCGGCGTCATCGCCGCCGCAATCGTCACGCATCAGGGCGCCGATAGCGCCTGGCATCTCTACGCCGCGCTCGCATTCGCGGCGGGCGTCGCGGGCGGCTCGGCGCCCGACTGGCTCGAAGTCGCATGGTGGCGCAAGAAGCGGCACCTCTGGATCACGCATCGCACGCTCACGCACTGGGGCATCGGCTGGATTGCGTTGCTCGTCTGGTCGTATCACAGACTCGGTCACGTGCCGCTCGCGGCGCCCGCATTCGGCTTCGCTTGCGGAGGCGTGATCCACCTGTTCGCCGACTGGCCCAATCCGCTCGGTGTGCCGTGGATCTATCAGCGGCACTCGCTGAACTGGTGGCGCAGCGGACGTTGCGACCTGATCGTCGTCGCCGCGTCGTGGGTGGCCGCGTGGTTCTTCGCCGTGCATGGCGTGCCGCACGACTGGTCGCTCGCGCCGTTGCGCCGCCTCGTTTGATTGATCAGGGTTCCCAGGTAATCAGCGCGATCACACAAGCGCATTCGCTTGTGATTGGGTAATGCCGATGCGCCATTCAGAACCAGGTTTATTAACAAGTTAATAGCCGCAAAAATAAAAACGGCGTCCCTTTAAAGGACGCCACTCGTAAATCGCATCAAGCGATATTCAGGCGTTCTGCTCGCACTCCGCGCGGCCCATGCGGTAGCCGACGATCAGACCGGCGTCATACGCCGACTCCAGCGCGCGGCCAATATCCTCCGCGCTCACGAGGTGCACGTCGGCGGTCGGCTTCCCGGTCAGTTCGAAGCTCTCGATCCCGAGGGTTCTCCGCGAGATTGCGAGCAATAATTCAAGGCGTTCGTCATGCATTTTGCTCCCTCCACTTGATCTACATCATCTGATTACAATGATAAATATCAAAATCGGTGAGAGCCGCGACGCATGGACGCATTTTGAAGCGCCACTCTAATATCAAACCCTGGAAATCTTTAAAATCTGTCAAATCGATGGCGGATTAATTTTAAAAATCGTTAAATCGAATCGCTTTAATTCGCGACTAGCCGGGGCATCGATGCGCGGTGGTTTGCCCCTGCCGTCGTGCCGACGGCCCTGCCCAGCCGTTTGACCAGGCTTTCGCGCGCGCAAGCGTTTGATATGATCGGTAAGACACCGCGCGGCCCCACCAGGGCTTTTCGCCAGCCTTTGAACGTAGCCCATGGACTCCACGCTCACCCCATCCGCCAGCACGGCGACCACCGACCTCGGCCGCCGCGTGCGCGCCGCGCGCGTCGCTCAGGACCTGACGCTCGATACGGCCAGCCGCCTGTGCGGCGTGTCGCGCTCGACCTTGTCGAAAGTCGAAAACGGTCTGATGTCGCCAACCTTCGACGTGCTGCAAAAGATCGTCGGCGGGCTCAGGATCGATCTGGCCGAGCTGTTCGGCACCCCGCCCAAGCTCAATGCCGGCGGCCGCCGCGCGCTCACGCGCAACGGTGCGGGCCAGCGCCACGCCTATCGCGGCTATCAAATGGAATTGCTCGCCACCGATCTCGCGCACAAGGCCATGCTGCCGTTTCGCATCCGCATCACCGCGCATTCGCTCGACGCGTTCGACGACTGGGGCCGCCACGAGGGCGAGGAGTTTCTCTATGTGATCAGCGGCAGCGTGTGCCTGTATTCGGAGCTTTACGCGCCCACCTGCCTCGAAGCCGGCGACAGCCTCTACTTTGACAGCCGCACCGGCCACGCAGCCATTTCGACGAGCGAGGAAGATGCCGAAGTGCTGTGGATGGCCACGAGCGCGCGCTTGCCCGGCGTCGCGCCGGAACCGGCGGCTGCGTCGAAGTCGCGCGCCAAGGCAAAGCTCACGGCCGGCTGAATCGATAGCGCGGCCTGGGGCCTGCCGGAAAGTGACGCCTCAACCCTTCGCGCTGGGCGAACGCTTGTCGGCGGAAGCAGCCGCGGCACGCGCACGCCGTTTCCGTGGCGCGGCGGCGCCATCCGGCAGCGCTTCACGCTCGCGCGCCGCACGCCGCACGGCCTCGATCAGCGCGCGACCGGCAGGCGTGGGCTGCGTATCGGTGCGCTGAATCAGCCCCACCGGCTCTTCGCCGCCCGCAGAAGGCAACGGCAACCGCACTAGCGTGCCTCGCCGAAGGTCGTACTCAACGGCGCCTGCGGGCACGAACCACACCGCGTCATTCTGGAGCGCGAGTGCGCGCCCCACCGAAACCGAAAGCAACTCGACGAACGCCGACAGCGGCGGCGCGCCCCAAGCCGCGAGCAGGCTGTCTGCCGCCTGGCGGATCAACGTGCCAAACGGCGGCAGGACAAGGGGATACGACACAAGCTGCGCAGGCAGCCCCGCCCCCTGCGCAAGCGCATGCCCCGCGCGCACCACCACGGCGAGCGGCTCGTTGTACAACTGCTCGAAGCTCAAGCCCACCATGCGCTCGGGGTCGGCGAGGCGCCCCACCGCGAAGCTGATCGCCCCGGTCTTCAGGCGATCGAGCAGCTCCGTGTTGGCCCCCGTCACGAGGCGCACGCTCACGCGCGGCCATTCCTCGCCGAAGTGATGCAACGCGCCGGGCAGCAACGCCGTCGCCACCGTGGGCAGCACGCCGATATCGAGCGTCGCGGCCACCGCGCCTTCGTCGCGCGCGAGCAAAGCCACGCCCTGGCGCAGCGCGCTCACGCAGGCGCTCGCGTGCGGCATGAAAAGCTGCCCCTCGCGCGTGGGCACCGCGCCGTGGCGTCCGCGCTCGAACAGCTTCACGCCCAGCACCAGTTCCAGCTCGGCGATCGTCTTCGACACCGCGGGCTGCGTGACCGAAAGACTCTCGGCGGCCTGCTGCACGCTGCCCATCTGGGCCACGGCCAGGAAGCACTGTAGATGGCGGAATTTGACGCGTCCGTCCGCGAGCCGGTTTTGCATAACGGTTGGTTATACGAGATGCGAAAAAACATCATTTTGCATAACTTTTCGCTTTGGATAAAGTGGCTGCATCGGCTCGCACCGTCAACCGCTGCCGGCGACGAGCCCTTCCCCCAATAATCCACCCCAGGAGACGCCCCATGGCCGAGTCCATCCTGTCGCCGCGCGACTTCGACTCGCATCCCGCGTATGTTTATCCGCCGTACCGTTCGTCGGTTAAACGCGGCCCCACGCTCCCGCTCATTCCGCTGAAAGAAAAGCTGCGCAACCAGCACGCACCCGTGTACGGCACCGACGATCTCGGCGCGCTCGATCACGACCTCACGCGCAACGCGGCGAAGAACGGCGCGCCGCTTGGCGAGCGCATCATCGTGACGGGTCGCGTGCTCGACGACGGCGGCAAGCCGGTGCGCAACACGCTCGTGGAAATCTGGCAAGCGAACGCCGCCGGCCGCTATGTCCACAAGCAGGACCAGCACGACGCGCCGCTCGACCCCAACTTCCTCGGCGCGGGCCGCGCGATCACGGACAACGACGGCCGCTATCGTTTCCTCACGATCAAGCCGGGCGCGTATCCCTGGGGCAATCACCCGAACGCGTGGCGTCCGAATCACATCCACTTCTCGCTGTTCGGCGATTACTTCGGCTCGCGTCTCGTCACGCAGATGTATTTCCCCGGCGACCCGCTGCTC
Organism: Paraburkholderia sp. JHI869; assembly: GCF_038900775.1. Taxonomy (NCBI): domain Bacteria; kingdom Pseudomonadati; phylum Pseudomonadota; class Betaproteobacteria; order Burkholderiales; family Burkholderiaceae; genus Paraburkholderia; species Paraburkholderia sp. JHI869. The sequence goes on along the minus strand of NZ_JAYMSC010000017.1, from coordinate 111,516 downwards.
GCGTTCGACCCGATCTATCAGGGCACGCCCGAGGACGCACGCGAGCGCATGATCTCGCGCTTCTCGCTCGACACCACCGAAGAAGGCTTCGCACTCGGCTACGAATTCGACATCGTGCTGCGCGGCCCGAACCAAACCCCTACGGAGCGTTAAACCATGGCACTCAAGGAAACGCCTTCGCAAACGGTCGGCCCGTACTTCGCCTACGGCCTTTGCCCGCAGCAATACGACTTCGACTATAAGAGCCTGTTCACCGCCGACGTCGTCGGCCATGAAACGCCGGGCGAGCACATCACGCTGATCGGCCGCGTGATCGACGGCGACGGCAACCCCGTGTTCGACGCGATGCTCGAGTTCACGCAAGTCGATTCGAACGGCCGCTATCCGGCCTCGCGCGAGGAAATCGCGCAAAACGGCTTCCGCGGCTTTGCCCGAGTGGGCACCGGCACCGACCCGCAGCACCGCTTCATCGTGCGCACGGTGAAGCCGGGCAGCGAGAACGCAGGCGAAGCACCGCACCTGAATGTGATGGTGATGATGCGCGGGATGCTCACGCACACCTTCACGCGCATTTACTTCGAAGACGAAGCCGCCGCGAACGCGCAGGACCCGGTGCTCTCAGCCGTGCCCGCAGCGCGCCGCGACACGCTCGTCGCACGCCGCAGCGAGCAGGCCGGGAGCATCGTCTACACGTTCGACATCCGCATGCAGGGCGAACAGGAAACGGTGTTCTTCGATCTGTAATGCGTGAACGGTTACGCGAGCCGAGTCGTGCGGACTTTCACATGCCTTTCATGAACTGGCCCTATGATCGTGCCGCTGCGATCTGATCGCGGAACTCCGAGCTGTACCTTGTGAAGCCTGCCATGCGCAGGCTTCTTTTTTCCGGCGTGCTCAGCCGAGCGGTCGCACGCCAATCAGCAGGCCGTGCAGCCAGAAGGCAAACACGGCCCAGGCCACGAGGCCGACCACGACGACGATCGCATCGCGCGAAACCTGCCCCGCTGGATAGACGACCCCGGCCTCGCGATCGCGCCGGTTCTCGCCCCGAAGCTCGAACAACGCCCAGACGAGGAAAACCGCGAACAGAATGATGTCGTTGAGCGTGCCGTTGGCGAGCAGATGCGCGAACGCCCAAAGCGCGACGCCGCTCACGAAGGGTTGGCCAAGCGCGCGCTTGAAGTGATTACCCGGCACATAGGCCGCGACGATCATGATGAAGGCAATGGCGGTGAGGAGCGCCGTGACATGCGCCATCCAGAACGGTGGCAGCCAGATGGGCACCGGGTAGCGGCGCGACAGGCCGTACCCATAGACGATCAGTACGAAGCCCAGAATGGAGAGCAACGCGAACGCACCTCGCCAGGCACGCGGGCCGAGGCGTTCGATTTGCGCGGCGCGCCAAGGCCCTGCCACGATGCGGATCGAATGGACACCAATGAAAATCACGAGGCCCAGCACGAGTATCGCCATGACTACCTCCCTGCCGCAGCAAGTTCGGAATGGGCGAGATTGTCGCGCAGGTTGATCGCGCGGCCAACCGGCGATTTCAAAAAACCTGACTAATTATGCACACGCAAATGACGCCCAAAAAACAAGGCGTAAATCATTGGCGCGGCCCATTACGAGGCGCAATTAAAACCGGGCTCGCGCCGAAAGGTATTTTAAAACTATGCTGAATAATACCAGGCACCGCGCCAATGCGCGGGCTTTGCGGCATGCGCCGCGAACGGTCTGGCGGTCGAACGGCAACACCGGCGCGCCTTCACACACACTCGCGCACCATGGCGGCTAGCAGCGAAAATGCTCGATATCCTGTCCCGCGTGCTTATAGCGCAACAGCCAGGCCGGCATATCGCCCTCGCCATTCCACGTATTCCCGTATGCGTCGCGGTACTTGGGTATTTTTTCGCTTTCGGCAATAGACGCTTCAAGCTCTTCGAACGTAATGCCGTACTCTTCCATGCGGCGTCGAATCCACACGATGAGCCGTTCGCGCGCCTCTCCATCGAGGTCGAACATCGATTAATTCCTCTCGCTTCGTCAAGGGCAAGGCACCGATACTCCGATCGGCAAAAGAATCGTCTTCCCTGAAAAGACAAAGGCTTCGCGAACAGACTGCGAAGCCTTGCTGCACTGATGAGGTGGCCCAGGTGTGGAGCCCGTGACCGGTTCGGAGGGGATCTGCAGTCCGCTGCTCCGCTCTCAGATGACGCCGCTACAGGTGAGCGAACGTTTGCTGCAAGCGGAGCCCATGATACCTTGCGCTCGCGGCACAGATCAAGCGGTTTCAAGGCGGAGCGGGCCTCTGCGGCCCGCTCCGTACTTTTAGCGCGACCCCGCTGCGCCCGTCGCGCGCCGCTCTGGTGCAGGTTTCCTTTCGGCCTGGTTCGCGTCGCCCTGGCCGCGTGACAGCACGGGCGCGAGCGCCGCACCCGTATGGCTCGCGCGCACCTTCGCGAGCGCTTCGGGATCGGCCGCGGCGACGATGGTGCCGCCGCCCACGCCGCCCTCCGGCCCAAGGTCGATGATCCAGTCGGCTTCGGCGATCACGTCGAGATCGTGCTCGATCACGACAACGCTATGCCCTGCGTCCGCGAGCCGGTGCAACACGCTGATGAGTCGCGCCACGTCGGCCATGTGCAGGCCCACCGTGGGTTCGTCGAGCACATAGAGCGTGTGCGGCGCCTTCTGCCCGCGGCGCGTGATGTCGTCGCGCACCTTGGAAAGCTCGGTCACGAGCTTGATGCGCTGCGCCTCGCCGCCCGAGAGCGTGGGCGAAGGCTGGCCGAGCGTGAGGTAGCCGAGACCCACGTCCTTCATGAGCTGCAGCGGATGCGAAATACTCGTGATCGCCCCGAAGAACTCGACCGCCTCGTCGATTTCCATCGTCAGCACTTCGCCGATGTTCCGGCCGCGCCACGTCACGGCCAGCGTTTCCGGATTGAAGCGCTGGCCGTGGCACACGTCGCACGGCACCTTCACATCGGGCAGGAAGCTCATGCCGATCGTGCGCACGCCCTGGCCTTCGCACGCGGGGCAGCGTCCGTCGCCGGTGTTGAACGAGAAACGCGACGCGCTATAGCCGCGGGCGCGCGCCTCGAGCGTATCGGCGAAAAGGCGGCGAATCGCGTCCCACACGCCGATATAGGTCGCGGGGCACGAGCGCGGCGTTTTTCCGATCGGCGTCTGGTCGACTTCGAGCACGCGGTCGATGCTTTCCCAGCCGCTAATCGAATCGCAGCCCTGCCACGTATGCGAAACCTCGAGCTTCGGCTTGGCGCTTGTGCGCGCGAGCACGCTCGACCGGCGCTCCGACGCGCTCGGCGCCTTCTCCTTCACCGCCTTGCGCGCGCGGCGCTCGGCGGGCGAAGACAGTACCGACCGCCCCACGGCGTCGAGCAGATTGGAAAGCAGCACGTCGCGCGCGAGCGTGGACTTGCCGGAACCGCTCACGCCCGTAATCGCCACGAGGCGACCAAGCGGAATCTGCGCGGTCACATTGCGCAGGTTGTGCAGCTTGCCGCCATGCACGGTGAGCCATTGGCCCGGCACCGCCTCGCGCCCCGCGCGTGCAGGACGCACTTCGCGGCGCGGCTGCAGCGGGTGCTGGATCGGCTGCGCGAGATAGCGGCCCGTGAGCGAGTCGGCCTGCGCCGCGAGATCGGCGACACTGCCCTGCGCGACCACGCGGCCGCCGCGTTTGCCCGCGCTCGGGCCGATGTCGATGATGTGATCGGCGCGCCGGATCGTGTCCTCATCGTGCTCGACCACGACGAGCGTGTTGCCCTTCTCGCCGAGGTTGCGCAGCGCGTTCAGCAGGATCTGGTTGTCGCGCGGATGCAGACCGATGGTCGGCTCGTCGAGCACGTAGCACACGCCCTGCAGGTTGCTGCCCAGTTGCGCGGCGAGTCGAATGCGCTGCGCCTCGCCACCCGAAAGGCTCGGCGCGGCGCGATCGAGGCTCAGATAGCCGAGCCCCACTTCCTCCAGGAACTGCAGACGGCTGCGGATTTCGCTCACCACGTCGCGCGCGATCTGCGCGTCGCGGCCGTTGAGCTTGAGCGCATCGATCCAGCGGCGCGTGTCCGCCACGGTCCATTGCGCGACGTCGACGATCGCGTGAGCATCGAACGTCACGGCGCGCGCCTCGGGATTCAGGCGCGTGCCGCCGCAATCGTGGCACGGCTCGTCGACCATGCCGTCGGGTTCCTGCTCTTCCGAAGGCAAGGTTTGCTCGCGGCCACGGCCGTCTTCGGCGACGATCGTGTCGTCGTAGGCGGCGCGCTGCTCGCGCGTGAGCGCGAGCCCCGTGCCCACGCAGGTCGTGCACCAGCCGTGCTTGCTGTTGTACGAGAACATGCGCGGATCGAGTTCGGGATAGCTCGTGCCGCACACCGGGCACGCGCGCCGCGTGGACAGCACCTTCACTGCACCGATGCTCGCCGTCGAGCCGCCGTTGCCAATCGCATGATCGAGGCCGTCGAGCGGCGCGAGCAAGTGCACGATGCCCTTGCCCGCTTCGAGCGTCGTAGCGAGCATCGCGCGCAATTGCGCCTCGTTTTCAGGCTCGATCACGAGGTCGCCCACGGGCAACTCGATCGTATGTTCGCGGAAGCGGTCGAGCTTGGGCCACGGCGCAACCGGCACGAATTCGCCGTCCACACGCAGATGCGTATTGCCGCGCGCCTTCGCCCACTTCGCGAGATCGGTGTACACGCCCTTGCGATTGACGACGAGCGGTGCGAGCAAACCAACGTGCTGCCCGCGATGTTCGCGCAGCAGTTGCGCGACGATCGCATCGACGCTCTGCGACGTAACGGGCGTGCCGTCATGCACGCAGTGCTGCACGCCGAGTTTCACGTAGAGCAGACGCAGGAAGTGCCAGACCTCCGAGGTCGTGGCGACCGTGCTCTTGCGCCCGCCGCGCGAAAGACGCTGCTCGATCGCGACGGTCGGCGGAATGCCATACACGGCATCGACTTCCGGACGGCCCGCTGGCTGCACGATCGAACGCGCATACGCATTGAGCGATTCGAGGTAGCGCCGCTGGCCTTCGTGAAAGAGGATGTCGAACGCGAGCGTGGACTTGCCCGAGCCCGACACGCCCGTGATGACGTTGAAGCGGCCGTGCGGAATATCGACGTCGAGTGCCTTGAGGTTGTGCTCGCGCGCATTCACGATGCGCACCACGTTCTCGCCCTGCACTTCGCGGCGTGCCTGCGCGGCGCGCAACCTGGTTTGCAGCGCCACGCCCTCTTCTTCGGCCATCAGCTCGACGCCGCTGCCCAGCGCCGCTTCGTAGCGTTCGAGCGCCGCGCCAGTATGCGAGCGCGGGCATGCGATCACGTCTTCGGGCGTACCGACGCACACCACTTCGCCGCCCGCGTCGCCGCCTTCTGGGCCGAGGTCGATCAGCCAGTCGGCGGCACGGATCACATCGAGGTTGTGTTCGATCACGAGCAGCGAATGACCGCCCGCGAGCAGCTTGCCGAACGCGCGCATCAGCTTGGCGATGTCGTCGAAATGCAGGCCCGTGGTCGGCTCGTCGAACATGAAGAGGCGGCCGCCCGTTTCCTTGCCGCGCGACTGCGCGGTTTCCGCAAGATAGCCCGCGAGCTTCAGGCGCTGCGCCTCGCCGCCCGAGAGCGTGGGCACCGGCTGGCCGAGCTTCACGTATTCGAGGCCCACGTCCACGATAGGCTGAAGCACGCGCAATACTTCGGCATCCTGAGCGAAGCATTGCACCGCTTCGCTCACCGTGAGGTCGAGCACGTCCGCCACCGAAAGCGTGCGGCCTGCGCGCTCGATCTTCACTTCGAGCACTTCCGGACGATAACGGCTGCCGTCGCAATCGGGGCAACGCAAGTACACATCGCTCAGGAACTGCATTTCGATGTGCTCGAAGCCCGAGCCGCCGCAAGTCGGGCAGCGGCCTTCGCCCGAGTTGAAGCTGAACATGCCCGCCGTATAGCCGCGCTGCTTCGCGAGCGTCGCCTTGGCGAACAGCTTGCGGATCTCGTCGAACGCGCCCACATAGCTGGCCGGATTCGAGCGCGCCGTCTTGCCGATCGGCGACTGGTCGACGAACACGGCGTCGGTGATTTGCTCCGCGCCGCTCAGCTTGCGGAACGTGCCCGGCGCTTCGGTCGCCTTGCCTAGATGGCGCGCGAGCGCGGGATACAGCACGTCCTGCACCAACGTCGACTTGCCCGAACCCGAAACGCCCGTCACGCAAACGAGGCGCTGCAGCGGAATCTGCACGGTCACGTCGCGCAGATTGTGCTCGCTCGCGCCTTCGAGCAGAAGGTTCGGCGTGGACGCATCGACCGGGCGACGCTCCCAGTGCGAAGCGTCGGCAACGGCGCGGTGGCCGCCCAGGTACTCGCCCGTCAGGGTGCCCGATGAGCGGATATCGTTCGGCGTGCCGTCATAGACGATCGTGCCACCGCGCTCGCCGGGGCCAGGGCCCATGTCGATGAGACGATCGGCCGCGAGCATCACGGAAGGATCGTGCTCGACCACGACGAGCGTGTTGCCCGCATCGCGCAGACGCTGCATCGCCTCGACGATGCGGTTGAGGTCGCGCGGATGCAGGCCGATGCTCGGCTCGTCGAGCACGAACAGCGTTTTCGTGAGCGAGGTGCCGAGCGCCGTAGTCAGGTTGATGCGCTGCACTTCGCCGCCCGAAAGCGTGCGGCTTTGGCGGTCGAGCGTGAGATAACCGAGGCCCACGTCGCAGAGATACTTCAGGCGCGTACGCACTTCCTCGAGCAGCAGCTTGAGCGCGTCGTCGAGCAATGATGAGGAAAGCGAAAGATTGTCGAAGAAGCGGCGAATGCGCTCGATCGGCAGCAGCATCACGTCGTGCACGGTGAGGCCCGGCAGCGCTTCGAGCTGCGCGCGCGTCCAGTCCACGCCGTGCGGCAGGAAGCGCCCCGATGGCGCGAGCACTTCGTCCGCGTTCTGCTGCGTGCCGAGACGCCACTGCAAGGCCTCGGTTTTCAGGCGCGCGCCGCCGCAGGTTTCGCACGGCGTGTAGCTGCGGTACTTCGACAGCAGCACGCGAATGTGCATCTTATAGGCCTTCGACTCCAGATACTGGAAGAAGCGCTTCACGCCGTACCACTGCGTTTGCCAGCTTCCCTTCCAGTCCGGCGCGCCGTTGATGACCCAGTCGCGCTGCGCCTGCGTGAGCTCCGACCATACCGTATCGCGCGGAATGCCGGCTTTCGCGGCATAGCGCATCAGATCGTCCTGGCATTCCTTCCACGCGGGCGTTTGCAGCGGCTTGATCGCGCCGCCGCGCAGCGTCTTGCGCTCGTCGGGGATCACGAGGCCCCAGTCCACGCCGATTACGCGGCCAAAACCGCGGCACGCCTCGCAGGCACCATAGGCCGAGTTGAACGAGAACAGCGCGGGTTGCGGATCGGCATAGCGCAGATCGCTGTCCGGGCAATGCAGGCCGGTCGAGAAGCGCCAGATCTGCGGCTCGGCCGCTGCCTCTGCATCGCCGCTCTCCAGCACGTAAATGTTGACGCGCCCGCTGCCGCGCTTGAGCGATGCCTCGATCGCCTCGATCGCGCGGCTCTTTTCCACGTTCTGCATGCGGAAACGGTCGGCGACCACGTCGAGCAGCTTGCGCGTGCCTTCGGCGGTCTTCACTTCGCGCTGTGCCTGCACGCGCGTATAGCCGCTCGCGGAGAGCCACTGCGCGACTTCTTCCTCGGTAGTCGTGTCGGGCAGTTCGACCGGGAACGTGACCACGAGACGCGGATCGCCCGCCGCCGTGCGCGCCATCAGTTCGGCGTAGATGGTCTCAGGCGTGTCGTGCCGCACGGGCTGCGCCGTGACGCGGTCGAACAGATTCGCGGCGCGCGCGTAGAGCAGCTTCAGGTGGTCGTTCAGCTCCGTCATCGTGCCGACCGTGGAGCGCGAACTGCGCACAGGGTTGGTCTGGTCGATGGCGATGGCGGGCGGCACGCCGTCCACGCGATCGACCTGCGGCCGGTCCATGCGGTCGAGGAACTGGCGCGCGTAGGCGCTGAACGTTTCGACGTAGCGGCGCTGGCCTTCGGCATAAAGCGTGTCGAAGACGAGGCTCGATTTGCCCGAGCCCGAAGGCCCGGTGACGACCGTCATTTCACCGGTGTGCAGGTCGAGGTCGAGGTTCTTGAGGTTGTGCTGGCGGGCACCACGGATTCGGATGGATCGGTTATCGCTCACTTGCGCTGGCATTCCGGCTGGGATCACACGCGTGGGGCCGGGCGGCGCGCGAATTGGGGCAAAGGCGCGGCGCGGCCCGGCAACTTGCAGCGCGGCGCGCGCGGAAAAACGGCGCGCAGCCCTGGCTGTCAGGCTAGGATTCTACTGTATATTTATACAGCACGCTGGATGGCCGTTTGGCTGAGTCTTCACCGCCATTTGCCCCGGATTTACGCGCCAGATCGCCCTATTGCGGCGCGGCGCGCCACATGCCTTCGTACGCCGCCTCGACGCCGCGCGCGAAACGCTCGCCATCCATCAGCGGCGAGCCGGCCATGCGCTTGCGCAGCGTGGCGCGCAGATTCGCGAGGCACGGCAAGTCGTTCGCAAGACTCACCGCCGTCTCCACGAAGGCGTCGTCGGAATCGGCGGCCAGTTCGGCAAGGCCGAGGTTCGCCAGCTGGCTCAAGCCCGCGCGCCCCGCCACCGTCGGCCCGATGCGCGTGACGACCGGCACGCCCATCCACAGCGCATCGAGCGACGTGGTATGGCCGTTGTACGGCAACGTGTCGAGCCCGACATCGATCTCGTGATAGCTGCGCAGATAATCCGCGCGCGGCCTGAACGGCAAGAAGCGCACGCGCGCCGGATCGATGCCGGCCTGTGCAAGCCGTTGCGCGAGACGGCGCTGCGCGTTGCCCTCCGCGGCCATCAGCACGAGGCGCGCCGCAGGCAAGCGGGCGATTACGCGAGCCCAAAGATTCAGCGTCGTATCCGTCAGTTTGCAAGGATTGTTCAGGCTGCCGAACGTGACGTGTCCCGCGCTCGATGCCGGCAGCACATTCACTTCGGGCTCCGAAGCAAGCGGGTCATAACACCAGAATGTGTGCGGCAAGCGCCACGATTTTTCGCTGTACTGCGTGTCGTGCGCAGGCGGATCGAGCCAGGGATCGGTGAGCCGCCAGTCCATCGCGCCGATTCCGGTCGTGCCGGGATACGCGAGCCAGGCGACCTGCACTGGCGCAGGCTTGCGCGCGAACAGCAGGGGCCGACCATCGGACATGTGCATCGTTAGATCGACGAGGATATCAATGCCATCCGCGCGGATCTGGTCCGCCAGCGCCGCGTCGCTCAACGTACGCACGTCGTGCCACTTGTCGACATGCTCGGCGAAGCGTGCGGTCGTCGCATCGGGCCTCACGACGCTCGAATACGCGTGAATCTCGAAGCGCGCGCGGTCGTGATGGGCGAAAAGCGGCGTCATGAACAATGCCTGGCAATGCTCACGAAAGTCGCCCGATACGTAGCCGATGCGCAATCGCCTTCCCGCCGCAGGCTCGACTCGAGCGCGCGAGCGCTCGGCATGAAAAGGCGCTTCGTGCTGCGCGGACCAACGTCTCGCCTCGTCGAGAATCACCACCGAATCTTCGGCCTGAAACGACAACGCGTACAGAAGATTGCTGTGCGCGATGAGGTTGCCGGGCTCGCTCGCCACGGCCCGGCGAAAGCATGCGATACCTTCGTCCAGACCCCCGCTGTCCTTGAGCACATTGCCGAGATTGTTGAGCGTGGCCGAGCGCGATGGATCGAGGGCGAGGGCCTGGCGCAATAGCGCTTGCGCCTCGTCGAGGCCGCCGAGCGTGCGCATCAGGTTGGCGGCGTTGTTGAACGCATCGACGAAATCCGGCCGTGCGTGGATGGCCATCTCGTACGCTTCGCGCGCCGCCTGATATTCGCCGAGATCGCGGTAGACATTGCCCAGGTTGTTGGCCGCTTCCGCATGCGCCGGTTCGAGCGCGAGCGCGCGGCGATATTGCGCTTCGGCGTCGCGCAGACGCCCGCACGCCTGAAGCGCGACGCCGTAGTTGTAGGCCGCATGCGCGAGATGCGGCTCGACGGCCACCGCGCGTTCGAGCAAGGGCAAGGCTTCGTCCAGACGCTCCAGGCGGGTCAGCAGAACGCCGAGGTTGATCATCGCGACTGCAGTGTCGAGTGCGGCCACGAGCGCGGCGCGCAAGCTTTCGAGCGCTTCCTCGTTGCGCCCCGCCTCCTGCAGCAGCGTGCCGAGGTTCGTCAACGCGTTGGCATCGCCCGGCTGCAAGGCGAGCGCGTGACGATAGGCCGCCTGGGCTTCGCCGGAATCGCCGAGCAGACGCAGGCAATTGCCGAGATTGTTCCAGGCGTCGGCCCGGTTCGCCTCGCGCTCGAGCGCCGCGCGCCACGCCTCGGCTGCCTCCGCGAGCGCGCCGTGCGCCTGCAATGCCGAACCCAGCCCGCACCAGAGATCGGCGGATGAAGCGTCGTCGGCCAGCAGGCCAAGATAGATCTCCGCCGCTTCGGCGTGACGTGCGGCCATGGCATAGGCCTGCCCCAACGCTTCGCGATAGCGCGGCTGACCGGGCTCGATGGCGAGCGCGCGCTGCAACCAGCCGATCGCATCGGCCGGCGCGCCTTCCTGCAAGCCGATCACACCGAGGCGAAACATCGCACCCGCGTGTGTTGCATCGGCTTCAAGCAGTTGCGTGTACAACTGACGCGCGCGCGGCAGGTCGCCGTCGAAATGGCTCGCACTGGCGCGCTCGTAGAGGGAGTCGTTCTGCATCGGGCTCACTGAATTCGTGCAACGATGTCGTTACCAAACCTTACCCAATATTAACGGCAGTTTCTTTCGAAAACTTCTCTTCCTCTTTATTACCGACTATTGAGCACATTCATCGCACGCGAAAAACCTTTCCTTCAAACTTGAAAGGCAGGCGAACGCACGGTGGCACCGCAATGCGCAACGCATTCGGCCGCGCGCCGCCACTCAGCTTCGACAGGAGGCCGACGATGAGCAAGACGATGCAAGCCGCGGTAGTCCGCGCATTTGGCAAACCCCTCGTGCTGGAGGAAGTGGCTGTCCCCACGCCGGGACCCGGCGAGTTGCTCGTGAAAATCGAAGCGTGCGGCGTGTGCCACACGGACCTGCACGCCGCGCACGGCGACTGGCCCGTCAAGCCGCAGCCGCCGTTCATTCCCGGCCACGAGGGTGTGGGCTATGTCGTGGGTGTGGGCGCGGGCGTCGCGCATGTGAAGGAAGGCGATCGCGTCGGCATTCCGTGGCTCTACTCGGCATGCGGCCATTGCGAACATTGCCTGGGCGGTTGGGAAACGCTTTGCGAACAGCAGCAGAACACCGGCTATTCAGTCAATGGCGGCTTCGCTCAATACGCGAAGGCCAACGCGAATTACGTGGGCCTGCTGCCGAAAAATATCGACTTCATCGAAATCGCACCGGTGCTCTGCGCGGGCGTCACGGTCTACAAGGGTCTGAAAGTGACGGACACGCGCCCTGGCAACTGGGTCGTGATTTCCGGCGTGGGCGGCCTCGGCCACATGGCCGTGCAATATGCGCGGGCGATGGGACTCAACGTCGCGGCCGTCGATGTCGACGATACAAAACTCGAACTGGCGAAACGCCTCGGCGCGACCGTGACGGTCAACGCGAAAACCACCGATCCCGCTGCGTATCTGAAGAAGGAAATTGGCGGCGCGCACGGCGTGCTCGTCACCGCGGTCTCGCCCATTGCGTTTTCGCAGGCCCTCGGCATGGTGCGCCGCGGCGGCACGGTGTCGCTGAACGGCCTGCCGCCCGGCGACTTCCCGCTGCCGATCTTCGACATGGTGCTAGGCGGCGTGACGGTGCGCGGCTCGATTGTCGGCACGCGTCTCGACCTCGAAGAGTCGCTGATGTTCGCGCAGGAAGGCAAGGTCAAGGCGACCGTGTCCACCGACAAGCTCGAAAACATCAACGACGTGTTCGCGCGCATGGAGCGCGGCGCGATCGAAGGCCGAGTCGTGCTCGATATGGCGGGCTAACCCGCGCGCGGCGGCTCAATGAAAAACGCGCAGGACATCGCTGCAAAGCGATGTCCTGCGCGTTAGCGGAATGCGGCGAAAAGCGCGGCCTCAGTCCGCGACGTCCACGCCCTTCAGCAACTTCACCTCGGGCGGCTCTGTCACCCACGCAGCGATCTTCGCGCGATACGCCACGAAGTGCGCGCTATCGCGATGCGCCTGCACCGCGGCTTCGTCGACATACGTTTCGTAGAGGTAAAAGCCCGGTGCGCCATCGGCGCGGCGCAGCAGGTCGTAGCGCAAATTGCCCGGCTCCTTGCGCGTATGCGAAACCATGTCGCGCATGAGCGCTTCCACTTCGGCGACATGCTCGGGCTTGGGCGTGATGCTCGCAAACAGATAGACGGTCATCGGCATTTCCTCATCTTCAACGGTTTTGCGGGTCGGCAAACTCAGGCAGATTCGATGGCGTTCAGGCCTTGTAGCGCTCGAGCCAGTGTGCGTACGGCGCGGGCAAGGTCCACGCGGCGCGCTCGACACCAAGTTGCTGGGCAGCGAAATACGGCCAGTGCGGATTCGCGAGATGCGCGCGCCCGACCATCACGAGGTCGAGCTGCTCCTTCGCCACCGTGCCCTCGGCCAGTTCCGGCGTGCCGATACCCCATGCCGACGACACCGGCAGACCGCTTGCACGGCGCACTTTTTGCGCGATCGGCGCGAGGAACGCGGGCGCCCACGGAATCTGCGCGGCGGGCGTCGAGAAACCGACGCTCACGCCCAGCATGTCGAGCCCTTCGCGTTTGAAACCCTTGGCGAGTTCGATCGATTCGGCGAGTGTTTCCTCGTCGCGGCCATCGTACTCGATCACGCCAAAGCGGGCCGTTAGCGGCAGATGCTCGGGCCAGACCTTGCGCACCGCGGCCAGCGTTTCCAGCAGGAAACGGCTGCGGTTTTCGAGGCTGCCGCCATAGGCGTCGTCGCGATGGTTCGAGTGTGTCGAGAAGAAGCTCTGGGCGAGATAGCCGTGCGCAAAGTGCAGTTCGAGCCATTCGAAGCCGGCTTCGAGCGCACGTTTCGCCGCGGCGACGAAGTCCTCGCGCACGCGTGCAATGTCGTCGATCGTCATCGCCTTCGGCACCTTCGGCAGATGCGCGCCGAACGGCGTCGCCGACGGCGCGATGGTCTGCCAGCCGCGCGCGTCGCCTTCGGTAATGTGGTCGTCGCCTTCCCACGGACGGTTCGCGCTCGCCTTGCGGCCCGCGTGCGCAATCTGAATGCCGGGTACGGCGCCCGCCGCCTTGATCGCGGCGACGGTGGGCTTGAACGCCTCCATCTGCGTGTCGTTCCACAGGCCCGTGCAAGCCGGCGTGATGCGGCCTTCGGGCGAAACCGCCGTCGCCTCGACGATCACGAGGCCCGCGCCGCCGCGCGCGATCTGCGCGTAGTGGACGTGGTGCCAGTCGTTGACCACGCCATCGACGGCCATGTACTGGCACATCGGCGGCACTGCGATGCGGTTGCGCAGGGACACACCCTTGAGCTTGAACGGTTCGAACAATGCGGACATCTACAGCTCCTTTCGTGGCACAGGTCGCGCCTCGCGCGGCGCCTGTGCCGGTTGGCAAAAATAGGGATTTCCTTACGGCAACGCGCAGTCAGACGCGCGCTGCGAGCGCGGCTCGCAGCGTTGCCAAAAGGAAATAGTGGGAAGAGAACGCGCCCGTAGAAAGTCGGACGCGTTCGCGAAACATCAACCGTGACGCAGCGCCGCGAGCAAGGCCTCGGCAACCGGTTCAGACGAAGCCGGGTTCTGGCCCGTGATGAGCAGCCCGTCGGTTGCGATGTGCGGCTGCCAGTCGGCGGCCTTCGAGTACTGGCCGCCGTTCGCCTTCAGCATGTCCTCGACGAGGAACGGCACGACGTCGGTCAACTGCACCGCCGCTTCTTCGTCGTTCGAAAAACCGGTGACCGACTTGCCGGCCACGAGCGGCTTGCCGTCCGCGCCCTTCACATGGCGCAGCACGCCGGGCGCGTGGCAAACGGCAGCGACGGGCTTGCCCGCCGCGATGGTCTTTTCGATCAGCGCGATCGAAACGGGATCTTCGGCGAGGTCCCAGAGCGGGCCGTGGCCGCCCGGGTAGAACACGGCGTCGAACGTGCTCGCGTCGATATCGGCGAGACGTTTCGTATTGGCAAGCGCCGTTTGCGCTTCGGTATCGGATGCGAAACGCCGCGTCGCATCGGTTTGGGCGGAAGGGTCGCTGCTCTTCGGATCGAGCGGAGGCTGGCCACCCTTGGGCGATGCGAGCGTAAGTTCGGCGCCGGCGTCGCGCAGCGCGTAGTACGGCGCGGCGAATTCCTCGAGCCAGAAGCCCGTTTTCTTGCCCGTGTTGCCGAGGTCCTCGTGCGAGGTCAAAACGATCAGTACTTTCATCGGCGTTCCTTTTTGGGTTGGGTCTGGGCGCTCGCGCGCCGTTCGGAAACCGGCCTCAACTTGATCTATTAGACCGGTCGTCTAGTTCTTTCGCACAATGCGCGACAATCGCGCGCAGTTCACACACCGCGCTACCGCTTCGCGTTCGATTAGTTGCCCGGCGGCAGGTTCAGCAGAATTCGCGTGGTCGCCATCGCCGCATCGAGCGGCTTGCGATCGCGGTGGATCTTTTCGAGCAGCGTCGCGCCGAGCCACAGTTCGTAGAGCGTCACCGCGAGCGTCGCGGCGTCATGTACGCCCGCGAGCGAGCCATCGGCGCGGCCTGCCTCGATACACGCGGTAATGCGCGAGATCGTCGCATCGGTGCCGAGACGCAGCGCCTCGCGCATGGCCTCGGAAAGATCGCTCACCTCCGCGCCCAGCTTCACCGCGAGACACTTGCCTACGGGGTCGTCGGCGCACTGGATCAGGCGCCAGTCGTCCCAGTAGCGCATCAGCTTCTCGGCCGCCGTGCCCGGCATACGCACGAGCATGTCGTCGAGACGCTCCGCATATTCGGCGAAATACGACGTGAGCAAGGCCTCGCCGAACGCTTCCTTCGAGCCGAAATAGTGATAGAACGACCCTTTGGGCACACCGGCGGCCGCGAGGATCTCATTGAGACCCACTGCGGAAAAGCCCTTGCCTAGCAGAATGGGCATGGCGGTATCGAGGATGTGTTGCCGCACTTCGACGGCTGCCGCTGCATTCATGAGACGGCATGTTACAGAGCGATTAGACCAGTCGTCTAGTAATCTCCCATGATCAGTAATGGCATTGCAGCGCAACCGGTCACATGAAACGAGAGAGAGGCTCCCCATGACGTCCCGCACCCTGCTCTGTTTTGGCGATTCCAATACGCACGGCACGAAGCCGCTCACCGTGCCCGGCGTGTCCGAGCGATTCGGCCCCGCAGACCGCTGGCCCGGCGTGCTGCGCGAGGCGCTCGGGCCGAGCTGGACGATCATCGAGGAAGGCCTGCCCGCGCGCACCACGGTGCACGACGATCCTATCGAAGGTCGGCACAAGAATGGGCACGCTTATTTGCGCCCATGCCTTGAAAGCCAGTTGCCGGTCGATGTGGTCGCGCTGATGCTCGGCACCAACGACCTCAAGACGCGCTTCTCCGTCACGCCCACCGATATCGCGAACTCCGTGGACGTGCTGCTCGAAACGCTTGTCGCGTGCCGCGCGGGTCCGGGCGGCTCGACGCCGCACGTGCTGCTCATGTCGCCGGTGCCGATAGAGGAGATTGGTTTCCTCGGCGAGATTTTCACGGGCGGCGCGGCCAAGTCGCGCCTGCTCGCGCCGCTCTACGAGCGCGTGGCCGTGAAGTACGGTTCGGCGTTTCTCGATGCCGGCGAGTTCGCCACCGTCAGCCCAACCGACGGCATTCACTACGAAGCCTCGCAACACCACCGCCTCGGCAAAGCCGTCGCAGAAGTCGTGCGTCAACGCTTCAACGCCTAACCGCGCATCGAGCCTCAAAAAGAAAAACGCCGCCAGCCCGAAGGCCTGGCGGCGTTTCCATTTGCGCTTCACTCGAAGCGAGCGAAGCGCAAGTCCAGCAACGATGAGCGCTTAACGCGACATCATGTTCATGCTGACGTTGTGCATGACCCACAGCGTACCGACGACCACGATCAGGACCGTCAACACCGTGAAGCCAAATGCCGTCACGTTCCAGCGCTGGCCCGACGACGTGTTCATGTGCAGGAAGAACACGAGGTGGACCACGATCTGCACCACAGCCAGCACAGCGAGGCCGAGCAGCGCGGTTTCGCGCGGGAAGCCGCCGTGCAGCACGAGCCAGAACGAAGCGGCCGTGAGCACCACCGCCAGGACGAAACCGGCCACGTAGCTGCCTACGCTGCCATGGCTTTCTTCTTCATGGATGGAATGAGCACTCATTTAGATCACGCTCGCAAGATAAACAAAGGAGAACACGCAGATCCAGACGATGTCCAGAAAGTGCCAGAAAAGGCTCAGGCACGTCAGGCGGCGCAGTTCGCGCTCGCCCAGCGTCGGCGCCTTCACAGCCTGGACCATCAGGACGATCATCCAGATCATGCCCATCGTCACGTGAATACCGTGGGTGGCAACCAGCGTGAAGAACGACGACAGGAACGCGCTGCGGCTCGGGCCGTTGCCCTCGGCGATCATGTTCGCGAACTCATGCAGTTCGAAGTACAGGAACGTTGCGCCCAGCAGGAAGGTGATCGCCAGCCAGACCAGCACTTGACCCTTGCGCTGCTTGTGCGCGCCGATCATCGCAAAGCCGTACGTAATGGACGACAGCAGCAGCACTGCCGTTTCCATCGCAACGCCCTGAATGTCGAACAGGTCCTTGCCCGTCGGGCCGCCTGCGAACTGGTTCTGCATCACGGCGAACACTGCGAACAGCGAGCCGAACAGAATACAGTCCGTCATCAGGTACAGCCAGAAGCCGAACACCGAGTGTGACGGCGGGTGATCGTGGTGATCGTGCTCCGCGAGTGCGGCCGCACTTGTTTTCGTCAACATCAGTTGGCCTCCAGTGCTTCTTCAACCTTGCCACCGCGTTGCTTGTCAGCGAACGCCTTGACCAGTGCGCGACTACGCGCTTCTTCGTCTGCCCGGACCTTGGCGGCCGGGATGTAATAGCCTTCGTTCTTCTGGAAGCTGTAGGCGATGGCCGTGCCGAGAATGCCGACGAAGCCAACGATCATGAGCCACCAGATGTGCCAGATGCCAGCAAAGCCGAGCACCAGGCTGAAGAAACCGATGAACACACCTGCGCTCGTGTTCGAGGGCATGTGGATGTCGGTGTACTTCGTGTTTGCGACGTCCACGGTTTCGCGGCCGGTTTCCTTCAGGTGCGCAAACTCGTCGAGCTCGCTCACGTGCGGAATGATCGCGAAGTTATACGACGGCGGCGGCGACGACATCGCCCACTCCAGCGTACGGCCACCCCACGGATCGCCCGTCAGGTCGCGGTTTTCCGGCAGGTTGCGGTCGCGGATCGAGACGTACAGCTGCAGCAGCTGGTGCGCGATACCGATTGCCACGAGCACGGCGCCAACCCAGGCGATGATCATCCACGGTTGCCATGCCGGATTGTCGTAGTGGTTCAGACGGCGGGTTGCGCCCATGAAGCCCAGCACGTACAGCGGCGTGAATGCAACGTAGAAGCCCGAGAGCCAGAACCAGAATGCGCGCTTACCGAGCTTTTCGTTGAGCTTGAAGCCGAACGCCTTCGGGAACCAGTAGTTGAAGCCAGCGAGGTAGCCGAACAGCACGCCGCCGATGATCACGTTGTGGAAGTGAGCAATCAGGAACAGCGAGTTGTGCAGCACGAAGTCCGCGCCCGGGATCGCCATCATCACGCCGGTCATGCCGCCGATGGTGAAGGTGACCATGAAGCCGATCGTCCAGAGCACCGGCGAGGTGAACTCGAGGCGGCCGCGGTAGATCGTGAACAGCCAGTTGAAGATCTTCACGCCCGTCGGGATCGCGATGATCATCGTCATGATGCCGAAGAACGCGTTGACGTTCGCGCCCGAGCCCATCGTGAAGAAGTGGTGCAGCCACACGAGGAACGAGAGCACCATGATCGAGCAGGTCGCATAGACCATGGTCTTGTAGCCGAACAGCGGCTTCTTCGCGTAGGTCGCGACGACTTCCGAGAAAATACCGAACGCCGGCAGGATCAGGATGTACACCTCGGGGTGACCCCAGGCCCAGATCAGGTTCAGGTACAGCATGGCGTTGCCGCCGCCGTCATTCGTGAAGAAGTGCGTGCCGATGTAGCGGTCGAGGCCGAGCAGCGCGAGCGTCACGGTCAGGATCGGGAACGCGGCCATGATCAGCACGTTCGTGCACAGCGCCGTCCACGTGAACACCGGCATCTTCATCATCGTCATGCCAGGCGCGCGCATCTTGATGATGGTGACGAAGAAGTTCACGCCGGTCAGCAGCGTGCCGACACCGGAGATCTGCAGCGCCCACAGGTAGTAATCCACCCCTACCCCTGGACTGTACGCAAGCTCCGAAAGCGGCGGATACGCGAGCCAGCCGGTCTGCGCGAACTCACCCACGACGAGTGAGATCATCAGCAGGATGGCGCCGACTGCGGTCATCCAGAACGACAGCGAGTTCAGGAACGGGAACGCGACGTCGCGTGCGCCGATCTGCAGCGGCACGATGATGTTCATCAGGCCGACCATGAAGGCCATGGCCATGAAGAAGATCATAATCACGCCGTGCGCCGTGAAGATCTGGTCGTAGTGGTGCGGCGGCAGGTAGCCCGGCGCGTTGTACGCGAGCGCGAGCTGGGTACGCATCATGATTGCGTCGGCGAAGCCGCGCAGCAGCATGATGAGGGCGAGGACGATGTACATCACGCCCAGACGCTTGTGGTCGACGCTCGTCAGCCACTCCGTCCACAGATATTTCCACTTACCGAAGTAAGTGATGGTGCCGAGCACCAATGCGCCGATGAGCGCCATGCCGATCATCGTGCCGACGATAATCGGCTCGTGATACGGAATGGCGTCCAGTGTAAGTTTTCCGAACATGCTTGGCTTACCCCTTGGTCACGCACGACGGGTCACTGAAATTCGTGACGTGGCCGTTGTTGTACTTCGCGATGATGTTGTTGAAGAGCTTCGGGTCGACCGTCGAGAAGTACTCGACAGGAGCCTTTTCGCTAGGCTGTGCGACCGTTGCGTATTGATCCATGGAAAGCTGCGTCTGCGACGCCTTCACCTTCTGGACCCACGCGTCGAAGTCTTGCTGGTTCGTGGCGATCGTGCGGAACTTCATGTCCGAGAAGCCCTTGCCGCTGAAGTTCGCCGAGAGGCCGGCGTAGTCGCCAGCGTGGTCGGCGATCAGGTGCAGACGCGTCTGCATGCCAGCCATCGCATAAACCTGGGTGCCAAGCTGCGGGATGAAGAACGAGTTCATCACCGAGTCCGACGTGATGCTGAAGTTCACCGGCGTGCCAACGGGCACGGCCAGCTGGTTCACCGTCGCGATACCGAGATCCGGGTAGATGAACAGCCACTTCCAGTCGAGCGCCACAACTTCGACGTTGATCGGCTTGACGTTCGATTCGAGCGGCTTGTAGGGGTCGAGCTCGTGCGTGGTGTTCCACGTGAGCACGCCGAGGAACAGAATGATCAGCGTCGGGATGGTCCAGACGACGACTTCGATCGCCGTCGAGTGCGACCACTTCGGCGCATAGGTGGCGTTACGGTTCGACGCACGATAGCGGTACGCGAACCAGAGCGTCAGGATGATCACGGGGATCACCACAATCAGCATGGCCCATGTGGAGGTAGCGATCAGCTGCTTTTCCGCCACGCCCACACTTCCCTTGGGGTCAAGGAGCTCCATGTTGCATCCGGAAAGACACAAGGCCAATCCGGCGCTTACGGGAAGCAGTAACCTTTGAAAGGTCGTTCTTTTCATCACGTTTGCCTGAATTTCATTCATTGAATAGTTCCGGACGCGTCCCCTGACATCCGACAAAGGAAGCGCGCCCGCATCATACAGCCGCTTTGATATTTCGCAATCAATGAATGTGGAAAATGACCTTTGTCAAAAGAAGATTGAGACACTTTGTCGCATGTGTTCGCGAGGTTTGTCGCGCCTCGGAAACACACGCACATCGCGCCCTGCTCCGCCCTTGACAGCGGCCCGCCGCGGCTATTTTTCGAATCGAGATTCGAAACCCTTGAACGCAACAACGCGCCGCACAGCCTGGTAGCGGTGCGGCGCGTTGGTTGCGTCGTCAATCTGTTGCGATCACGTCGGCGAGTGCGGAGCACGAACGTCCGTGCCCGCGCGCACTGCGTCAGCAGGCGCTCCATCGTCGACAGGTTGCTTGCTGCGAAGAGCCTGGGTGACGAGGTTCGCCGCCGAGAGCTCGATCGCGTCGGTCATCGGCTTCGGGTAGAGGCCGATTGCGAGCACGAACGCTGCGAGCGAAGCGAAGATCAGCGTCTCGCGGCGGCCGATGTCGGCCAGCTTCGCAACGCCCTTGTTCGCCACAGCGCCAAAGATCACGCGCTTGTACATCCACAGGGTGTACGCAGCGCTCAGAATGACGGTCGTCGCGGCGATCGCGCCGACCCAGAAGTTCACGCGGATCGCGCCCATGATGACCATGAACTCGCCCACGAAGCCCGACGTGCCCGGCAGGCCGAGGTTGGCCATGCAGAACAGCATCATGAAAGTGGCGTAGCGCGGCATCACGTTGACGACGCCGCCGTAAGCCGAGATCGAGCGCGTCTTGGTGCGGTCGAACAGCACGCCGATCGAGAGCAGCATCGCGCCCGAAACGAAGCCGTACGAGATCATCTGCACGATCGCGCCTTCGGTGCCGATCTGGTTGAAGAGGAACAGGCCGAGCGTGACGAGACCCATGTGGGCGACCGTCGAGTACGCGAGCAGCTTGGTCATGTCGGTCTGCGCGAGCGCGAGCAGGCTCGAGTAGACCACGGCCACGAGCGAGAGCGTGATGATCGCCGGCGCGAAGAAGTGCGCGGCGTCAGGCGTGATCGGCAGCGTGAAACGCAGGAAGCCATAGCCGCCAAGCTTGAGCATGGCCAGCATCACGGTTGCGCCAGTCGGCGCTTCGAGGTGGACGTCGGGCAGCCAGGTGTGGAACGGCCACATCGGGACCTTCACCGCGAAGGCCGCGAAGAAGCCGATGAAGATCAGGATCTGCGGCAGGAAGCCGAGCGTGAGGTTGTGCCACACCGACATGTCGAAGGTGTGCGCCTGGCTGTAGAGGTACAGCATCGACACCAGCATCAAGAGCGAGCCGGCGAGCGAGAAGAAGAAGAACTTGACCGCGGCGTAGGTGCGGCGGGCATTGCCCCACGAGCCGATCAGCAGGTACAGCGGAATCAGCGTGGCTTCGAAGAACACGAAGAACAGCATGCCGTCGGTCGCAGCGAAGGTGCCGACCATCAGGCCCGAGAGAATCAGGAACGCGCCGAAGTACTGGGCCACGCGCACCGTGATCGATTCCCACGAGGCGATCACGATCACGAGCGTCGTGAACGCGGTGAGCACCACGAGCCACATCGAAATGCCATCGATCCCGAGTCGCCACGCCACGCCGAACTCAGGCAGCCATTCGCGGAATTCGACGAACTGCATGCCGGCCGCGTGGTTGTCGAAGCCGGAGATGAGCGGGAGGGTCAGCAGCAGACCGACGACAGCGCCAACGAGCGACAGCCAGCGGGCGCGCTGCGGATGACGATCCGACCCGACGCGCAGCACTGCCACGCCGAACAGGATGGGAATCCAGATCGCCAGACTCAGGAATGGAACGGATTGCATTTCAACAGGACCTCAAAAATGCGGAGCAAATAGCTTCCACGGCGCACGTTCAGGTGCGCAAGCAACTTGAAAGATTGACGCGGGGTGAAAATCGAACCAGGCTGGCTGTAATGTATTTGTCAGCGACGAGGCGAAATGCAACACACGTTCAAGGGTTAACGAGGGTAAACGGAATACGGAAGTTTTGCAGCGCAACAACACGGGCCGGATCGATGGTTGACGCAAGTCATTGTTTTTATTCAGAAACGTACTAAGAGAAAAAACAACAAACAGGCTGTTACGGCCTGTTTTTGATCGCGAAAACAACGTTTTCGACCGCCGGGGCGCCATGACGCGCGGCAGGCTGTCGCGCTGCGCGGGCAGAATAATACCTTACTTGTTTCTTTCGGTTCAATGACTTATGCATCGGGGTATGGCCCCCGGCGGTCTCCAAAACGCGTGCCAGGCCCGCCCTGCGCGCCCTTGCGCGGTGCAAAAAAAAGCCCCAGCCTTCATGGG
Source organism: Paraburkholderia sp. JHI869 (assembly GCF_038900775.1). Lineage (NCBI taxonomy): Bacteria > Pseudomonadati > Pseudomonadota > Betaproteobacteria > Burkholderiales > Burkholderiaceae > Paraburkholderia > Paraburkholderia sp. JHI869. The sequence continues at coordinate 89,171 of NZ_JAYMSC010000017.1, read as the reverse complement.
GGCCGGGGCCAACTCTCACGTTGCGCCAGAACACTGGAACACGCATGGCCGCACTTTAGCGGCTTGTGTCCCCGCAATTAAGGGTGCTGGCTGGAACAGTCCCTTCTTCGTTGTGCGAGGTCATCTCCTCATTTTACAAATGAGAATCATTTGCATTTGGATCGAATTTGTTCCAGAATGAAGCCCATGCCGGACGACCCGGCGCTACCCGAATGATTTGTGCGGGACCGGAGGCTCCATGAACTACACCGCCCCTTTCGCGAGAAATGACACGCTGATCGACGACACCTTCGTCCATCACCCCGACACCGCCGAGCAGACCGTCCTGCGTGCGGTGCGCACCTGGCTGCGCCCCCATTGCGACGCCTACGCCAAGGCCGAAAGCTGGCGCGGCGTGCTCGCCGACGCCGGGCTCGGTGCGGAAGGCTTCGGCTACTTCGACCTGTTGATGGGCACACTGTGCCGGGCCTCGTGCCGCCCGCTCGATACGCGCTGCCGCTGCGCGTCCGAACTCGCGAAGGACGAAGGTTCGTTGCTGCAGGTGATCGCGCTTTTGCAGTCCACGCGCAGCGAGGCCGCCGTGCAGTTGCTGAACGACTGGCTGCCGATGCCGAGCGTGAGCGGCATGCTCAAAACCGCGCGCTGGTTCGCCATCGCGCTGCTCGACGCGGGATTGCAGCTGAGCGACCGCTCGCGCCGCGTCACCTACATGCACTGACCGGCCTGGGTTGGCCCAGCACTGGCGGCATGAGCTAATAACCAAAAACGATTTGGGCGCGCGCCGCGCGGGGGTTAGGATCACGCGCTTTGTCGCTATTAGCGCGCCCGCTCGCGTCGCCTCGCATGTCCGCCTCTGCTTCCCCCTCCTCGTCCAGCACCTCCGGCCGCCCGCTGATCCGCAGCGCCGCCGATGTCTCGCAGCTCGTCAACGCGGGGGCCGCCATCGGCAGCAACGCGCGCATCGTCGTCGCGATCGCGCTGGGCGGCGTGTTCCTCGACGCCTACGACCTCGGCGCCCTCGCCTTCGGGCTCAAGGACGTGGCGCGCGAGTTCTCGCTCTCGCCCGCGGGCACCGGCTTCGTCGCTTCCGCCATCACGTTCGGCGCCATCGTCGGCGCATTTCTCGGCGGCTTCCTCACCGATCGCATCGGGCGCTATCGCGTGTTCATGGCCGACATGTTCTTCTTCGTCGTGGCCGCGATTGCCTGCGCGCTCGCGCCCAACGCCTGGGTGCTCGGCGGCGCGCGCTTCGTGATGGGGCTGGGCGTCGGCATCGACCTGCCCGTGGCCATGGCCTTTCTCGCCGAGTTCTCGCGGCTCAAGGGCCGTGGCAACAAGGCCGCGCGCGTGGCGATGTGGTGCCCCGTCTGGTATGCGGCGATCAGCGTGTCGTATCTGCTAGTGCTGGCGTTCTACGCAGGCTTGCCCGCGTCGCACTCGCATCTGCTCTGGCGCCTCACGCTCGGCTTCGGCGCCGTGCCGGCGCTCGTCATCATCGCGATTCGCAGCCGCTATATCAGCGAGTCGCCGGTGTGGGCCGCGAACCAGGGCGATCTCGCGGGCGCGGCGCGCATCCTCAAGCGCTCGTACGGCATCGACGCGCAGGTGGCACCCGATGCCGCCGCGAGTGCCGCGGCAAAACCGTCGCGCGTGGCCTCGTGGAAGAACTATGGCGCGCTGCTGCGCGGCGTCTATACGCGGCGCACGGTGCTCGCCACCGTCATCGGCGTAGCTTCTTCGTTCGCATATAACGCGGTCGCGTTCGGCCTGCCCGTGATCATCTCGAGCTTCCTCGCGCAGTCCATGCTCACGACGATCCTCGCCTCGCTCGTGCTGAATCTCGGCTTCGCCTTCGTGGGCGGGCTGATCGCCGTGCGTATCGTGCCGCGCTTCGGCGCCTGGAAGCTCACGGTGTGGGGCTATGTGATCCAGTTCGCGGCGCTCGTTGGCCTCGCGATCATCGGCAAGCCTTCGACTGCGCCCGAAGTCGTCAGCGCGGTCGCCTTGCTCGCCGCGTTCCTCTTCGGCCAGGGCGTCGGCCCCGGTTCGCACAGCATGACGTTCGCCTCGCTCGGCTACCCGACCTCGCTGCGCGGCGTAGGCGTCGGCTTCAACCAGACGCTGATGCGCGCAAGTTCGACGGTCTCGCTGTTCCTGTTTCCGGTGCTCGCCGCCGCGCTCGGCACGCGCGTGTTCTGGATCATCGCGGTCGCGCCGCTCGCGGGGCTCGCAGCGCTGCTGTCGATTCGCTGGGAGCCTTCGGGCTATGACGTCGATGCGGAAGACTTCGACGCCGCCACGCCCGCGCGAGCGCTCGCCGCTCGGAACGCAGAAACGGTGCAGTAAAAGTCGATAAGGGGCGGAGCGTTTTCTGCACTGTCCTTTTCTTCGAATGAAATTGCCTGGGGACCGCAGGTATCAGTTTCGCTTGCTCGCCCGCTCGCGCAGATAACGCCGCACAGCGCGCGCCATCTTCGGATACTGCTCGCCTGGCACGGCAAACAGCACGAGTGCACACAGCGCGAGCGCACTGCAAAACAAAAACGTGCCGCGATAACCGAACGCCTGCACGAGCACGCCGGAAAGCACGCCAGACAGTATCGAGCCGAGCCGAGCCGCGTTGAAGAAGAGCGCCGTCGCCCGACCCGGCGACGATGGCATCAGGTCCTGCACGAAGGTCATGCCTAGACACGACGTGACCGCAACCACGAAAGCGTTGAGGATCTGCATCGGGATCAGCGCGTCCACGCCGGGCGCCAGCGACATCGCGACGAAGTAGACGGCATGCACCATGGCGCACGCCGCCAGCCACCAGGGCTTGTTGAGCACCGAGGCGCGCGCGCCGAGCGCGAGCATCATCGGTATCTCCATGAGCGCGCCGAGGCCGAGCATGATCGAGACGTCGATGCGCGTGCCCTGCAGACCATGCACGATGTAGAGCGGCAGCACGATCATCGTCGCGTTGGCCGCGAGACCGATGAGTGTGAGCGCAACGATCGCACGCATGATGTCTTTCTGCGAGCCCTCCGCGACGGGCGCAGGCGGGCGCGCTGCCTTGGCTTTCGCTTTCGCCTTTACCGATGCGGCCGCAAGCGTGGCGGGGTCGCGTGGCGCGCCCGGCTGCACTTCGGCCTGCGTGAGCGGCTGGCCTTCGTACTGCGCCGCGCTCTCATCTCTCATATCCTGTTCGACTTCGTCGGCGGTGGGTCGCGTCATCAAATGCTGGGTGGCGTGTTCGTCGTGGCGCGGCTCGCGCATGCGCCAGACGATCGTGCCGCAAGCCGCGAAGCTCGCCGCCGCAAACAGAAAGAGCCCGTAGAAGTTCGTGGCGGCCAGCACGAGCGCGCCGACTGCGGGCCCGAACACCCATGCCGCGGAGAGAATCGTTCGCAACGTTGCGCTCGCAAAGGTTCGCTCGGCGTCGTCGCTCGCGGGCAGCGCCGCGCGGCTGAACGAGAACACGAGCGAGAGCGCGCAACCGCCCGCGCCGATGAACGCAATGCCCACGAGGAGCAGAAGCCGGTAGTCGCGCACGACGCACAGGCAGAGATAACCGAGCGTGGCAGCGCACAGCGAGACAAGCAGGAGGGTTCGGTGCTTGCCGGTGGCGTCGCTCCAGCGGCCCGCGGCGGTGCTCGCAATCACGCCGCTCGTGGCGATGGCGGTCATGAACACGCCGAGGCGGAACGGTGTCATGCCGGCGCGCTCGACGCCGAAGAGCGAGAGGTAAGGCGCGGTGAACGACATCGCCACGCCCAGCATCAGGGTGGCGCCGGCGAGTGGCAGGAAACCAGGAATACGCAGAAGACCGGCAAAGCGCGAGTTTTTGAGCACGGCGCGGCGGGTAGTAACGAGAAGAGAGTTGCCCGTGCACGCGCGGTCACGCGACGGCCATATCGACGGCGATTATCGGGCCGAACTCCCACACTGTGCAAGGTTGATCCGGCAGCGATCAACATCTGGGTGCGCTATCCACAACTTTCGTGGACAGGCTTGTGCGTAACCCTGGGACGACTCCAGCAAGTGCTTGATGCGATTCGGAATGTGCGCAAAGTTGCCGATTGTGGCAGCGGCGGCGTCTCAAGGAAAAACGCGCGGGGGCTTTTCCACAGATTTTGTTGAGAGCCCTGTTAGCAACTTCTGGACATCCGCATCAAGTCCTTGATTGGAAACAGGAAGCTGGCAAACAACACGAAAAATGCATCTTTTCTGCACGGCAAAGTTGTCCACAGTTTTTGGTGACAAACCTGTTGATAACCGCCTGGCGAGCGCGCCAACTCATTGATCGGATAGAGAGTTCGTCGCTTGTGTCGCGGTTGCATCAAATTGCGTTTCGCATGGGCAACCCAGGGCGGGGGCGCAAACGTTTCGCGACCGCCGCCCTCTCCAACCGATACATCGATGCGCGCAGCGCTCAGGCCAGATCGAGCGCGGCCGTGAGATCGCCGGGCGGCGTCTGCTCCCGCGAGAGGAACGTGTGATCGCGCGTGGCCACGCCGTCGAGCGGCGCGAGACCATGCACACGGCTGATGAAGCGCAGGATCGAGACCGTGTCGTAGAACGTGTGATCGACATAGCCCTTCTTCGCGAACGGCGCGATCACGAGCGCCGGGATGCGCGAGCCCGGACCCCAGCGGTCGCCCACGGGCGGCGAGACCGGGTCCCACCAGCCGCCGTTCTCGTCGTGCGTCACCACGATCATCGTGTTCGCCCATTGCGGGCCGCGCTGAATGTGCTCGATGACGGTCGCGATGTGGCGGTCGCCGGATTCGACGTCCGCATAGCCGGCATGCATGTTCAGGTTGCCCTGCGGCTTGTAAAACGTGACGGCGGGCAGCCGCCCTGCGTCGATGTCCGCGAGCAGACGGTTGGTCGACGCATCGTCGCCCAGGCCCGCATCCCGCAGGTGACGCGAACGCGCGGCCGTGCCCGGCGCGAAGTTAGCAAAGTAGTTGAACGGCTGATGGTGATACTGGAAGTCGGGCATCGCGCCGGTGTCGCGATGATCGAGCGCGTACTGCCAGGCGCCGCTGTACCAGGCCCAGTCGACGCCCTTGGCCGAGAGCCGGTCGCCGATCGTCGCGTAGGTCTGCGGGCGCAGCACGCGCGGATTGGCCGGGTCGGCGAGCGCCGGGTTGCCGTCTTCCGACGGGCGCACATTGCTCGGCTGGTACGGCGGCGCCATCGTGTTGACGGCGTAGCCGTCGGGCGTGAAGAGGCCGTCGTTGACGAACTTCGGCGGCCCATCGAGCGCCGAGGCCGGCGAATTCGCCGCGACCTTCAGGCGCGTGCCGGTGGGATCGTCGCCCTCCACGACCGAGGCGAGATGCTTTGCGGCGCTCGTCTGGATATCGGCGTATTGCGGCACCTGCGCCGAGATCAGGAAGATGTGATTGAGCCACGAACCGCCAAACGCGGCCATGAAGAAGTTGTCGCACAGCGTGTACTGCTGCGCGAGATTCCAGAGCCGCAGCGTTTCCGCGGAATTCTCGTAGTAGCCCATCACGAGGCCGCCCGAATCGCCCCACGCGGCGAACTGGTTGTTGCGGCCCGCGTTGATCTGCATCTGGTTCTGATAGAAGCGATGGATCAGGTCGCGCGTGATGATGCCGTTCGGCAACGGATTGCCGTGCGCATCCGCGATACGAAACGGACGGTTCGAGAGACCCGTGATCTGATGCTCGGCGATCATGTAGCGCCTGCCATCCAGTTCCTGCGCCTGGGGCACGAGGCCGCCCCAGATCTTCGGCAACTGCGGCAACGGCGTCTTGCCGTCGCGATCGAGCTGCTCGTAGCGCTCGGCGCTCACGCTCGCGAGCGGCGTCTGCACACCGGGATAGTTGCCGTAGAGATTGACGAAGCTGCGATTCTCCGCGTAGATCACGACGATCTGACGCACCTGGTTGCGCAGCGCGGCATCCACGCGCGCATCGGCGGCGCTGCGCGGCGCGCTCGCCGCGCTCTGCGCCGGCGTCTCGCAACCGCCGAGTGCGAGGCCCACGCCAACTGCCGCGAGGCCGCCGAGTACACGGCGGCGCGTGGGGTCGTCCGGACCGGCGGGAGTCGAAGGTTCTTCACGGCGTACGTTCTTCGGGTCGTCGTTCTGCTTCATCAGCCTGCCTCCATGAGGGACGCGCATAGCGCGCGGCGTACCGCGAATGTTACGCAGGAGGATACCGGTTCCGCAGATGACGAGGCAAAAAGGAAGTGCGCGAGCGCCGCGCCGAAGCCGCCCTTTTAGCCGTCGCGCGGCATGCGCGGCGTGGTCGAAGCGCCGTTGGGATGGGCTTGCGCGAGCGTTTGCGCGGGCCGCGGTTCGTTCACGTGCCCCTCATGCGAGGGGCGCGGGGCGCTCGGCAGCGTCGTGCGCTCATGGCGCGGCACATCGCCTTCGTCGGTCCAGAGCGGATCGGGAATCTCGCCGAACACCTGGCGCAGCCGCTCGCCCCACGTCGAATGAATCATCTGGAAGTACGTATTCGACTGGTCGAGCGACGCGTATCGCGTGACACGCAGCGCGTTGCGCTCGTACACGAGCAGGTCGAGCGGCAGGCCGACCGAGAGGTTCGAGCGCAGCGTCGAGTCCATGGAGATGAGCGCGCACTTCGCGGCCTCGTCGAGCGGCGTGTGCGGCGTCAGCACGCGGTCGATGATCGGCTTGCCGTACTTCGACTCGCCGATCTGGAAATACGGATTGACGCTCGACGTCTCGATGAAATTGCCTGCCGCGTAAATCTGGAACAGCCGCATGGCGTGGCCGCCGATCTGGCCGCCGAGGATGAAACTGCAGTTGAAGTCGACGTTGAAGGTCTTGAGCGCTTCCGCGTCGCGCCGGTGCACTTCGCGCACGGCTTCGCCCACTACGCGCGCGGCCTCGACCATGGTCGGCGCGCTCCAGAGCGTGGCGCGCCCCGCGTCCTGCGGCTCCGTCAAGACTTGCAGCGTGGCCTGCGTGATGGCCAGATTGCCCGCGACGAGCAGCACGAGCACGCGCTCGCCGGGCTCCTCGAACACAGCCATCTTGCGCGACGTGCTGATGTGATCGACACCCGCGTTCGTGCGCGTGTCCGCAAGAAACACGAGCCCCTCGTCCACTGCCATTGCCACACAGTACGTCATGCGCCTCCTCGCCCGTCCCTAACGTTTCCGCTGTTCTTGTTATAGCGGCAAAACTACTGCTGCGACTGCTGCGCGCTCACGTGCACGCTGACATCGAGCGTTTCGCCGGCCCCGCCGATGCGGCGGCCGCGAACCGGCGCGGCCGCGTCGTAGTCGCGCCCCACCGCGATCCGGCAATATTTTTCGCTTGCGAAACACGCGTGCGTGACGTCCACGGTCACCCAGCCATTGTCGAGCCAGACGTCGACCCATGCGTGGCTCGCCATTTCGGGCACGTCGCCGGGGTCGATATAGCCGCTCACGTAACGCGCCGGCACGCCGCGTGCGCGGCACACCGCCAGCATCACATGCGCGTGATCCTGGCACACGCCACGGCCTAGCGCCAGCGCGTCCGCCGCAGTGTGTGTCACGTCCGTGACACCCGATTCATAGCTCACGCGCTCCGTGATGCGCGCAGCCGCGTGCAGAATGGCCGCTGTGTCGTCCAGCGGCGGCAGGCTGAACGCGAATTCCGTGAGCGCCTCGTCGGCTTCTGTCAGGCGCGTGGGCGAGGTGAAGTGATGCATCGGCACCATGCCCTCGCCTTCGGGCAGCCGGCCGTCAGGCAGCGCCACGGTCTCGACTTCGCCGCGCACGTGCAGGCGAATTTCCCTGTGCGGACGCGTGAGCACCAGCGTCATCAGCGCGTTGCCATAGGCGTCGCGGCCCGCGTCGAGCTTGCCCGGCGCATCGACATGCCATTGCTTGACGATCTGCGTGGGCGTGGTGAGCGGTGAAAGCCGCAATTGCTGGATCGAATAATGCACGGGCGCTTCGTAGCGGTAGACCGTGTCGTGCCGGATCGCGAGCTGCATGAGGTGAATCCTCCATCGAGACGAATGAAATATCGATGAGCGCGAAATCGCGCTAACCAACCGGCAACATCAGATAGGTGCGCGCGACCTGATTGCCCAACTCGTACACGCGCGCGAGAAACTGCGTGAGAAACGTATGCACGCCCATGGAGAAGATCTGCCGAAGGTCCGCATAAAGCAGCTCGGCGCGCAGCTTGCCCGCGGTGCGCTCGACTTCGCGCGAACTGTCCGTACGCAGCATGGCGAGATTCGTGCAGACGCCGTCCAGCGACGCCAGCAGCGAACGCGGCATTTGCTGGTTGAGGATGAGCAGTTCCACCACGCGCGCGGGCGTCACGACGTCGCGGTAAACCTTGCGATAGATTTCGAGCGCGGAAACCGAGCTGAGAATCGAGGTCCAGTAATAGAAGTCTTCGAGCTGACGCGCGGCCGAACGCGAATCGGCGTTCTCCACGTCGACGAAACGCACGTCGAGAATGCGCGCCGTGTTGTCCGCGCGTTCGAGGAACGTGCCGAGCTGCGTGAAGAACAGCGCATCGTCCTGCAACGCCGTGCCAAGGCGCACGCCGCGCGAGAGATGCGAGCGGAACTTCACCCACTCGAACAGCGCATCGGGCCGGGACTCCAATTCACCACCGCGCAACAGCTCGACGAATTGCAGCCACGTGTCGTTGATCGTTTCCCACCATTCCGTGGTGAGCGTGCCGCGCACCGCGCGCGCATTCTCGCGGGTCGCCTGCAGGCACGAGTAGATGCTCGACGGGTTCGTCGGGTCCGCAACGAGAAACTTGAGCACATTGCTGCTGGTCGTTTCCTCGTGGCGCGCGTCGAAGGCGGGCTCCAGTTCGGAGATGCGCAGCATCGCGCGATGCGTGCGCGCCTCCGCGTCCGCGCTGCCCGGCAACAGCAGCGCCTTCAGATTGATGTCCAGCATGCGCGCGGTATTCTCAGCGCGCTCCATGTAGCGGGCCATCCAGAACAGATGATCGGCGGTGCGGCTCAGCATGTTTGAACCTCGTCTTGTACGAATGGTATGGCCAGTGAATTCATTCGAGCACCCACGTGTCCTTGGTTCCGCCGCCCTGCGACGAATTGACGACGAGCGAGCCTTCCTTGAGCGCCACGCGCGTGAGACCGCCCGCCGCCATCTGGATCGTCTTGCCGGAGAGCACGAAGGGCCGCAAATCGATATGGCGCGGCGCGATGCCCGCCTCGACGAAGGTCGGGCAAGCCGAGAGCGACAGCGTGGGCTGCGCGATGTAGTTGCCTGGCCGCGCGAGCAGCCGCGCGCGAAACGCTTCGATCTCCTCACGGGTAGAAGCGGGACCGACAAGCATGCCGTAGCCGCCCGCACCGTGCACCTCTTTCACGACGAGGTCCGGGAGATGCTCGAGCGTCCACGCGAGATCGTCGGGACGACGGCATTGCCACGTCGGCACGTTCTTCAGGATCGGCTTTTCGCCGAGATAGAACTCGATCATGTCGGGCACATAGGGGTAGATCGATTTGTCGTCGGCCACGCCCGTGCCCATTGCATTCGCGAGTACGACGCGACCCGCGCGGTACGCCGTGAGCAGCCCCGGCACGCCGAGCGCGGAGTCGGGACGAAACGCCAGGGGATCGAGAAAGTCGTCGTCCACGCGCCGGTAGATCACGTCCACGCGACGCGGCCCCTGCGTCGTGCGCATGAATACGTAGTTATCCTCTACGAATAGATCCTTACCCTCCACCAGCTCGACGCCCATCTGCTGCGCGAGGAACGTATGCTCGAAATACGCGGAGTTGTACATGCCGGGCGTGAGCACCACCACGGTCGGATCGTCCGCGCTTTCGGGCGCCACCGAGCGCAGCGTATCGAGCAGCAGGTCGGGATAATGCGCGACGGGCGCCACCTTGTGCTGAACGAACAACTCGGGAAAGAGCCGCATCATCATCTTGCGGTTTTCGAGCATGTACGAGACGCCTGAGGGCACGCGCAAATTGTCTTCGAGCACGTAGAACGCGCCGTCGCGCCCGTCGCGCACGATGTCGATGCCCGCGATATGCGCATACAAACCCAGCGGCAGATCGATGCCCTGCATTTCCGGCCGGTACTGCGCATTGGTATAGACCTGCTCGGCGGGAATCACGCCGGCGCGTACGATGTTGCGCTCGTGATAGACGTCGTGCAGGAACAGATTGAGCGCCTGTACGCGCTGGCGCAGCCCGCGCTCGAGCAGCGCCCATTCGTCTGCGGGAATGATGCGTGGAATCAGGTCGAAAGGAATGAGCCGCTCGGTGCCGGAAAGGTCGCCGTTCACCGCGAACGTGATGCCGACCCGCCTGAACAGCAGGTCCGCCTCGGCGCGCTTGCGCGCCATCGTCTCGCCAGTCTGCTTCTCCAGCCAGTGCTGGAAGCGTTCGTAGTGCGGGCGCACCGCGCCCTCGTCGCGCATTTCGTCATGGACTTGCATCGGTTCGTTCTCGCGCGTGAGTGCAACTGCGTCAGCGGCGCTGCCGCGATTCGTCTCATGATTGAGGCGAGAAGCGTTGCGCGCTGCGGTTCAGGCTAAAAAGCAAGGCGTATGCCATCGCGTTCAGGCCTTGTTTCATGCGCTCGATTGGTGCAAAGCGGGCATGATCGGCAGTATCGAAACGGCGCATGCCAATACGGCGCCGCATTTGCGCTTCAAGCTGGTGCAATGCGCTTGCGCGGCACGGTATATGCAGGCACAGGAGCCAACTGGACGGGCTTGAGTTCCAGTAGCCGGAGCGACCTGCTTGAACGAGCGTCCTACGAAAATCGCGGCGTGGCAAGCGCTTTGCGCGAGCGAGCCCGGCGGCGCTTAACGATGTGCTGGATGTGTCATTCGCGTGACAAAAGGACAGGGCCGCGTGGCGCGGCCCTGTCAACCTGGTAGCAAGTCGAATACGCGGAAATCAGATCATTGCGAAGCGGCGCTCTCGCGGCTGCGCGCCGCTGCGAGCCCAGTGCGGTGTTGCACGCCCCACTTGCGCCGACCGAGCAAGAAATGCAGCCAGCCGAGCGCCGCGCCGCCGTGGCGCATCAACTGGAAGGAAAACGGCTCGAAGATGGCGGCAAGGAACGCCATGCCGAAGCTCGAATGCGTGCGGTCTCCGCTCCAGCGCCGGTAAAGATGTACGGAGTACAAATGAAACGCGAGGTCGATCGCGATCTTGCCGACGATCACGCCCAGCACCGGCAACACGATCGTGAAACGTCCGTCGAACAAAAAGCCGATCAGCAGCGCGAACGCCGTCAGTCCATAAATGGGCTGCACAGTGTCGAACGCCTTCACGGGCAGCATCATGAGACCGAGCTTTCCATACTGGCGGTTGCCCGTCATGTCGCGATACCAGTACTGCGTCTGCAGAAAGCCTGCGAACCAGCGGCGGCGCTGACGCAGGAAGGTCGTGAGCGTGCCGGGCGCATCGGTGCGCGCGCGCGCCGTGCCGAGCACGCGCACGTCCCAGCCGAGGCCCTTGCGCGCCGAATAGCGGCGCAAGCGGTGAATCAGTTCGTAGTCCTCAACGAGGCAATCGGCATCGAAGCCGCCCACGGCCATCACGGCATCGCGCCGAAACCCCGCAAACGCGCCTGAAATGAGCAACAGGCTGTCCGCTCGCATCCACGCGAAGCGCGAGATGAAATTGCGGATGTACTCGTAGGTCTGGAACCACTGGAAAAAGCGGCCGCTGAGCGTATGGTCGCAAACCGGCGTGAGCAGGCCCGCTGCCGCAACCAGTGCCGGCTCGCGGCCAAACGCACTCGCCATCGCGGCGCATGCGTCCGGTTCGAGCAGCGTGTCGGCGTCCACGGTCATGACCGTTTCCGTTGCGATCGCAAGCAACGCCGCGTTGAGCGCGCGCGCCTTGCCGCCGTGCGCGAGCTTCAGCCAGCGTAGATTCGGATACTGCGGCGAAGGCGCGCTCATCTGCCCATCGCCGGGATCGACCAGGCCATAGCGCTGCGCGAGCAACGCAGCCGTGCCGTCGGTCGAGCCGTCGTCGGCGATGACGATCTGCTCCGGCGCGCGGGTTTGCGCGAACAGCGCGTCGAGCGTGATCGGCAGCACGGCCGCCTCGTTGTGCGCGGCGACGATCACGCCGAGCGTCGGCAGCTTCGCTTCGCCTGCGGCAGCGGGCGTTGCCGCAGGCGCAAGCAGCACGCGCGCCTTCCAGGCGACGAACAGCAGCAACACCGTGTCGTAGATGACATAAGCGATGCCCGTGGACCACGCGACCACGCCTTGCAGGAAGAACGCGCGCGCGAACAGCACGAACCAGAGCGCCATGACGCCTAGATGGATCGCGATGCTCGCGAACGGCGTGGGCGGCGGTACGAGGCGCGGCGACGTGCGGGCGAGCGCCTCTTCAAGCGTGTTTTTCAAGTCGTACCCTTCTCGTGTTGCTCACGGCATCATTCGGCGCAGCACCGAATGACGGTCGATCCATTGATGCTTGAGCGCGCCCGCAATGTGCAGCGCGAGCACGCCATAGAGCGCATAACTGCACGCCGTGTGCAGCGCGCCAAACTGGTTGTGCAACTGTTCCTTCGTGGCCGCATCGAGATTCATGATGAAGCCGATGCGCGGCCATTGCACGAGGCCGAAGAGATACATGGGATGCGAAGCGGCGGCGACCCAGGCGGAGTCGTGCAGCCAGCCCGAGAGCGGCATCGCGAAAATCAGCACATAGAGCGCGACGTGCGCGGCGTGGGCCGACGCGCGCTCCCAGCCCGGAAACTCGGCGGGCAGCGCAGGCGGGCGATGCGTGAGACGCCACAGCACGCGCAGGATCGCCAGCCCGAGCACGGTAATGCCGATCGACTTGTGCGTATCGATCACGAAGCGGATGGCCGTATCGGAAAGCGCGCCGTCAGGCAGCAGCGCGGCGGTCAGGCCCAGTGCGACGTTCGTGAGAATCAGTAGCGCGATCAACCAGTGCAATAGCACGGCAACACGCGTGTACTTCTGCGCGCCGGCGGCGGCATCGACAAACGGAGTTTCGGCGGAAAGGGAGGTTTTCACGTGGGCTTGGCCGTTGCGGATCAGTAGGGATAACGCGCGGCGCGGCAAATTTATTCCCGCCGCGCGTTGTCCGCCGGCGGGATTGCGCGATGCTGCCCACACAGCGACTCGCGCATTATGCCCCCTCGTCCCTGACGCTGCAGAATCCGCCAGATGACGTTTCTGCCAGTTTGGCGGCGGCGGGCCGTCATGTGACGACCAACAAACTCATGACCCAAAAGAAAAGCCGGAACGGGTCGCGAAACCCGTTCCGGCTTTCTTACGGCTTTGGCGGCTTACTTCCCGCTGCCCGCCTGCTTTTCGATCTGACCGCCCACTTCGGCGTCGATCTTCTTCCAGTAGTCGAACACGCGCTCGCGCACCGGGCTGCCCACGCCGCCCAGGCTCGCTACCACCTGCTGGACCAGTGCCTCGCGCTGCTTGTCGTTGTAGACGTTGCGCACGAGATCGTGTGCCTGGCCGAAATCGTCGTCTTCCGCATGCAGCGAGTAGGCGCTGCGCACCATGTCGCCGTCGGCTTCCCAGCCGTCGTCGGCGGCGCCCGTCGTATCCGCCCACGGGCGGCCGAAGCTGTTCGGCACATAGGTCGGCGCGTTGCCGCTATGTTCGTAGGTCATGTTGCCGTCGAACATATAGGTTTGCACCGGCACCTTCGGACGATTCACTGGCAGCTGGTTGAAGTTCGTGCCGATGCGCGCGCGCTGCGCGTCGTTATACGCGAACGCGCGGCCCAGCAGCATCTTGTCCAGCGAAAGGCCGATGCCCGGCACCGTGTTGCCCGGCGAGAACGCGGCCTGCTCGATCTGCGCGAAGAAGTTCTCCGGGTTGCGGTTCAGCGTCATCGTGCCGACCTTGATGAGCGGATAGTCCTTGTGCGACCACGTCTTCGTGAGATCGAACGGGTTGAAGCGGTACTGCTTCGCCTCCGCATACGGCATGACCTGCACGGAGAGCGTCCACGACGGATATTCGCCGCGCTTGATCGCATCGAACAGATCGCGACGGTGGAAGTCGGCGTCCTCACCCGCCATCGCCGCGGCTTCGGCATTGGTGAAGGACTGCATGCCCTGGTTCGTGTGGAAGTGGTACTTGACCCAGAACTTCTCGCCCTTCGCGTTCACCCACATATAGGTGTGCGAGCCGTAGCCGTTCATGTGGCGCCACGTTTTCGGCAAGCCGCGCTCGCCCATCAAATAGGCGACCTGGTGCGCCGACTCGGGATTGCTGGTCCAGAAGTCCCATTGCATCTGGCCATCGCGCAGGCCCGAGTCGGGCAGACGCTTCTGGCTGCGGATGAAGTGCGGAAACTTCATCGGGTCGCGCACGAAGAAAATCGGCGTGTTGTTGCCGACGAGGTCGTAGTTGCCCTCGCTCGTGTAGAACTTCAGTGAGAAGCCGCGCACGTCGCGCCAGGTGTCGGGGCTGCCCATTTCGCCCGCAACGGTCGAAAAGCGCGCCAGCATTTCCGTGGACGCGCCCTTCTGGAACAAGGCGGCCTTCGTGTAGCGCGAAACATCCTCGGTGGTCTTGAATTCGCCGAATGCGCCGGCGCCCTTCGCATGCGGTTGGCGCTCGGGCACCTTCTCGCGGTTGAAATGCGCCATCTGCTCGAGGAAATGCACGTCGTGCAGCACGATCGGGCCGTCGGGGCCGATCGTAAGCGAGTTACGGTCGCTGACTGCCGGCGCGCCCGTGCTCGTCGTGGAATGACCGTGAGACTTGTCGTTCGATACACCCATTACCGCTCTCCTGATGGATTCGCGAATGGCGGCTGCGCGCCGCGCCCGTTCGACTGCTTCAGTGCGACTACTTCAGCGCGTTCGAGCCGCGGCCGGGGCCGCCACCGCTAGATTGGGGGACCAACCCGGGTTGCGCGGACGTGCCGTGCCTTCGCTACCAACGCCCACCCGAGGGAAAGGCCATTTTGCCCGCAGATGAGAAGCATTGCGCTCAAGCGGTTCGTGCAATCCGCAGCCCATCTGGACGCCTCAAGCGCTGTAGGAAATTTCCACCGAAAATCAGGCGTTTACATAATTGTTGCGACGCACAAAAACTTCTTGACACGTTTTATGGATGCGGTACTATGAAGTCGATTGCTGCATCGCACAAAACCTTCTCTGCGCGAACCGGTGATCGACCGAAAGTTTATTTTCGTAACCGAAACCGACGCGTAGCGTCCACCTAAAGGAAAGAGACATGAACCTGCCGACCCCCGAACAATTCGCCGCCAACCAGAAAGCCGGTCTCGAGGCCCTCTTCGGCCTGACGAGCAAGGCATTCGAAGGCGCGATCAAGCTCGCCGAACTCAACATCGAAACGGCCCGCTCGGCGTTCGCAGAAGGCCAGGAACAAGCTCACCGCGCGTTCTCGGCCAAGGACCCGCAAGGCTTCTTCGCCGCACAAGCCGGCTTCGCCCAGCCCGCCGCTGAAAAGGTTCTGGCCTACGGCCGCAGCGTGTACGGCATCGTGTCGGCCACGCAAGCCGAATTCGCCACCGCCGCCCAGTCGCAGTACGAAACGCAGCAGCGCGCGCTCGAAACGCTCGTGGACAACGCCGCGAAGAACGCACCGGCCGGCTCGGAAGCCGCTGTCGCCGCGATCAAGTCGGCACTGACCGCCGCCAACAGCGCGTACTCGTCGGTGAACAAGGCTGCGAAGCAAGCGGTCGAATTCGCGGAAAGCAACTTCGACGCCGCTGGCAAGGCCGCGACGAAGGCTGTCGCGCAAGCTTCGGCACGCGCCGCCAAGCAGGCTGCCGCGTAAGCTATACGCCTCGCTTTCCACTGGCGCGGTGGCTCGAAGCCTCCCGCTGCCAGCCGGACCGAAACGGGCGTGGACCTCGTGCAATGCGAGGTTCACGCCCGTTTGCTTTTGGCGACCCCAGTGCGGCGCTCAGCGCTCCACGCGCAATCAATTCGCGCAGTTTCCCGTATCGAACATCGTCGCCAATGCGCAACTCGACGTGAGCATGCGCGCGCCGTCGTGCCCCACGCCGGGGACGATATGGAACGTCTGGTTCAGGCCTTGCGGGTGACGGGTTTGCAGGTAGCGATAGAAGCCTTGCGCTCGCGCCACGCGTTGAGCGCCTTGCGCCTGCGCGGCACAGCTTTTGTCGAGTGATACCGAGGCCGGGTCGTCGTCGTTGCCGCCCGCGAGGTAGACAATGCGCCGCTTCACGTAGTCCGCTTCGAGCTGTGCGGGCGTGCGCTCGGCAACGAACGCCGGCCGGTTCTCCATGCCGTATTTCCAGCGGTCGAATCCCGCGCAGTTCGAAGCGTCGAATGCGGCGGGCGCGCCGTTCGCACCGGGCCGCTGCGCATCGAAATAGGCGTACGACGACGGACTCGCCACCACGAAACGCACGTCGACTCCCTCGGCGGCAAGCGCATCGGCATGCGAGGCGATCGCGTAGCGCTGCAGCACCTGCGCGCCGCCCGAATGACCCGCGAACACGATCGTTTTCAGATTGGGAAAGAGGCGCCGGTCGGCGAGATGTCGCGCAATGTCGTCGAGCACCGCGTACGAACTCACCTGCGCACCGCTCGTGGCATTCGCGCCGGCCATCCAGGCGTTGCCACGCCAGCTCAGGAGATCGCCGGATGCATGGTGCGCGCGCACATCGTTGGTGGAGAGAAATTGCGGCGCGACGAGCAGTGTGCTCGCAGGATCGACGCCCGCCAGCTCGCGCGCATGTTGTGCGGTGCGAAAGTAGGTATCGGCGTTACGCAGCCGGCCATGGACGATGATCACCGCGCGCTGGATGGCGGGCTGCGGCGCGTTCCAGTCGGCGCTCACATAAAGCGGGAATTGTGCGTGGCCTGACGGGCCATCGACGGGCAGGCGTGCGTCGGCAATTGCGTCGACCGGATGCACGGGACGCGCCTGCGCGAGTGCAGGCGCAACAGCGAAAGCGATCACAACTGCCAGCCGGCGCAGAACGTTTGAAGCCATGAAGGCACTCGCCGCGAAGTTCAGCCGAAGGGTGGGCGCGCGCGAGTGTGGAGAATCGGGCGACAGCGCAAAGGCGGCACGCGCGCCGCCCTTAATAGCCAGCCAGAAGGATCAGGAGCCGAACATCCGGTTCACTGCGCGCTCGAGATGCGCGCGCATGGCGGTCGCTGCGCGTTCGGCGTCGCGCGCCTGGATCGCTTCGAGCACTTCGAGGTGTTCCTGCTGCACGAGGCGCTGCCGCTCGATCGACTTCACGAGCGAGAGGTTGCGCGACAGGTTCATGCTGAACACCATCTGCTCCTGGATGCCCGAGAGCGCCGTGATGAAGAACTGGTTCTTCGAGGCGCGCGCCACGGCCATATGGAACGCGAAGTCGTCCTTCGCGCCAATGCCCGAGGTCTCGATGATGGTTTGCAGGTTGTCCCACTCGCGCCGGATCGCGGCGATGTCTTCGTCTTCGGCCTTTTGCGCCGCCAGCGAGGCCGCCCCGGCTTCGACCACCACGCGGTATTCGTAGCAGCGGCGAATGTCCGACAGCGTTTCGAGCGGCGCGAAGCGGCGCACGTCCGGATCGGGGCGGCGCATGACCGTCGTGCCCGAACCGTGGCGCGTGGCGATGATGCCGTCCGCGCGCAGCTGGGCGAGCGCCTCGCGCACCGTGGGGCGCGAGGTCGCGAAGCGCTCCGCGAGCATGTGCTCGGTCGGCAGGCGCTCCCCTTCCTTGTACTCGCCCTCGATGATGCGATTGAGGATGTCGCTGTAAATCCGCGCCGGCATATTCGGCGCTTTCTGCTCAGACATGATCGGACGGTGCACTTTGGGTTGTCAGGAGTGTCGTCAATTGTAAGTCATATGGCGGGCCGATAGCGCTCATCCGCCCCGGCCAGCCCCCATTTTGCGGGTGTTTCCGCTCTTTCCGTCCCGCTTTACCAATTTGCGGCCAATTTATGGCCGCCCTTACCGCAAGGCGCTCACGCGGATGCGCAGCGCCGCTTTCTGCGTCTCGCGCGGCTCCAGCCAGCGCAGTCCGAGCCCGGTGTGAATCGCGTCGGGCAAGCCGAGCCACGGCTCGACGCAGTAAAAGTCCGAATCGGGCGCGAGCGTCCAGGTCGTGACCGCATACCACGACGCCGAGCCGGGCCGGCGCAGATCGATTTCGATCGCGCGCTGCTGCGACGGCATCTCGATGCGAACGGGCCCATCGGGCTCGCCGTCGAGGCAATGAAAGCGATCGACGATCTGCGTGTCGTCGAAGCGGTAGTGCACCGCGCCCGGCGCGGCCTCGGCCGTCGTGCCGTCCGGCAACTGCCGCCGATAGACGTTGCGCGGCAACGCGATCGTCGCCTCGCCGCGCTGCGCGTGTGGCAGCGCGAAGTAGAAGTGATGGCCCGCGTAGTACGGCATGCGCGTGTCGCCCGTGTTCGTCGTGGTCAGTTCCACGTCGAGCGTCGTTTCGTCGGCAAGACAGTAGGCGGCCTCGAAGCGAAAGCCGAACGGGTACATCTCGCGTGTTTGCTCGCTGTCGGTGAGCGTCATGCGCACGCCGTCGCCTTGCGGCTCGGTCTGCGCCGCGAAGGGCAGATCGCGCGCGAAGCCGTGCAATGGCATCTCCCGCACCACGCCCTGCGCATCACGCCACCGGCCAACGCGGCCATCGACCCACTGCCGCGCGATGAACGGAAACAGCAGCGGATTGCCGCCGCGGATCAGCCCCGGCTGGCTCCAGTCCGGCGCCTCGGGCCAATGGACGATGGGCGCGCCGCCGATCGTCCACGAAAGCAAACGCCCGCCAGCCTGCGGCGCAACAAGCAGCCGGGACGCGCCGCGCGCGAGTTCGATGACGTCCTGGTTTTGAAACTGCGGCATATCGTGTCGCCCGGTAAACAAGAGTCAGATGGCTGCGCGCAGCGAACCCGCGAAGTCAGGCTCGGGCAAGCCACGCACACCGGCGTCGATGGCGAACACGAGGCCATCCAGCTCACCCGTTCGCGGCGGGCATATCGTCGTGACGTAAAGCACGTCGAGATTCGCGCCGCCGAATGCGCACATCGAAGGCTTCGCAACCGGCACGGCCACGCTGCGCTCGAGCCGCCCTTCGGGCGTGAAGCGGAGCAACTGGCCCGCGTCGTTCGCGCAGATCCAGTAGCAGCCGTCGGCGTCCACCGCTGCGCCGTCGGGGCGCCCCGTGTAGTCGTGCAGATCGGCGAACACTCGCCGATTCGTGGGCACGCCGTCGTCGATGTCGTAATCGAACGCCCAGATCAGGCGGCTCGACGCATGCGAATCGGAGAGATACATCGTGCGGCCGTCCGGCGACCACGCGAGACCGTTCTGCGTGCACAGGCTATCGACCACAGGCGCCGACAAGCCGTCTTGCGCCGTATAGCGATAGAGCTTGCCCGCCGGGTTGGGCTCAGCCGAGTCCTGCACCATCGTTCCGGACCAGAAACGGCCCTGACGATCGCAGCGGCCGTCGTTGAAACGCATGCGCGCGGTTTCGTGCGCCACGCTCGCGAGCGGCCGCACACTCAGCTCGCCTGCCCGCACATTCGCAACCGGTTCGTGCAGCGTCACAGCGAAGAGTCCTGTCTCCAGCGCCGCGAGCACGCCGCCATCGCGCGCGAACGCAAAGCAGCCGATGCGCTCCGGCAGCGCCCACTCGGTGCGGCGCGCCGTATCGACCGCGTAGCGAACGAGCGTTTGCGCGGGAATATCGACCCAGTAAAGCGCGCTTTCCTCGGCGCGCCAAACGGGACACTCGCCTACCGACGAGCGGCGTGCGTCGCGCGCCTCGAGCGGACGCACCGGCGGCGTCGAAACGGCATCTAGCGTCACTGCCTGCTGCATGCTCAACGCTGCTCCTTCTTCCAGGCTTCGTAGGCCGCAAGCGTTGCCTCGTTCGGCGGATAGGTGCCCGGCAGCGACGCGCCCGCCTCGATGCGCTCGGTGATGAAGCGCTCGAGCGTTTCCTGCTCCGTGGCGTCGCGCGCGACTTCCTCGGCCAGATGACGTGGAATCACGACGACGCCGTCCGCATCGCCGACGATGATGTCGCCCGGGAACACGGCCACGCCGCCGCAGCCGATCGGCACGTTCAGATCGACCGTGTGGTGCTTGCAGAGATTGAGCGGCGCCGAGGCGCCCGCGCAGAACACCGGAATGCCGAGCGCGGCGATGGTCGCGCTGTCGCGCACCGGGCCGTCCGAAACCATGCCCGCCACGCCGCGCACCTTCATGCGCGTGGCGAGGATCGAGCCCATCGAGGCGGCATCGGTCACGCCGCGGCAGTCCTGTACGAGCACCGCGCCCGCGGGCACCGTCTCGACGCCCTTGCGCTGCGGATGCTCGGGGTTCTGGAACGCGCTCAGCTGGTCGAGGTCC
The DNA here is from genome assembly GCF_038900775.1 of Paraburkholderia sp. JHI869. Lineage (NCBI taxonomy): Bacteria > Pseudomonadati > Pseudomonadota > Betaproteobacteria > Burkholderiales > Burkholderiaceae > Paraburkholderia > Paraburkholderia sp. JHI869. The sequence continues at coordinate 68,836 of NZ_JAYMSC010000017.1, read as the reverse complement.
TCGCGGGCCGGGATATTGCGCATCGTGAAGGCCGGGCCGACCAGATTGGGGGCGCCCGGCGCCGGTGCGGCGAGCGGTTTCACGCCTTGCAGGAAGACATTGCGCAGGCCGCGCTTGAAGAGTTGCGTGGTGAGCGTGGCGTTGGAAACGTGGCGCAGTTGTTCGAGCGCGGCATCGCTCACGGGGATGGCGGGGGAATTCATCGTGTCTCGTCCGTTGTCGTGTGTCTCGTGGTGCGCGTGGCGCAGGCGGCGGCTCGAAAACTGTCGAGCGGATGGGCCGCATTGTTGTAATACAACACGGAAATTGTCAACCGGCCAGTGCGCTACGGGCTGACTCCAGATGTATGACGACCCACCATCGGCGAGGTGCGGAATGCATCGCAGGATTTAGCGCAGATAGCCCGACGGAACACGACATAAGTCAACAAAAGCCCGTCTGGACGCCGCGTCGGGCGTCGGACCCCGATCCGACACTAGGGAAATCCCCAGCACATCAATATTTGCTTTACAACTTCCCGCAAAATAGAATGATGTCTTACATGAAGGGCCAATGCATCGGCAAGGCCCTTCATCCCCGCCAACGGGAGACCAGCAACGCGGCTACCTAAAGCTTCGCAGGCCAGCACAGGGCGCCACGCACAGAAACACAGCCATTCGGACTCACCTTCCGGCACAGCTTCGTGCCAGAGTCCGCCAACAGCAGGAGACGAGCAGTGCAACGCAAGACACTCAAGGGGGTGCGGTGGTGGATCATCGGCCTCATCATGATCGGCACCATCTTCAACTACCTCGCGCGCAGCTCGCTCGCGGTGGCCGCCCCCACGCTGACTGAAACGCTTCACATGACCACGCAGCAGTACTCGTACGTGGTCACGGCCTTCCAGGCCTGCTATGCGCTCGCACAACCTATCGCCGGTTTCGTGCTCGACTCCGTGGGCATCAAGATCGGTTTCGCGATCTTCGCGTTCGGCTGGGCCATCGCCAACATGCTGCACGGCCTCGCCGGCAGCTGGCCCGCGCTCGCCGCCTTCCGCGGCATGCTCGGCCTGACCGAAGCCGCCATTTTCCCGGCCGGCATGAAGGCCATCAGCGCATGGTTCCCGGCCAAGGAACGCTCGGTCGCGACCGGTTGGCTCAACACCGGCACCTCGATCGGCGCGATGCTCGCTCCGCCGCTCGTCGTGTGGTGCATTCTCAAGTTCAACTGGCAGTTCGCGTTCGTGGTGACCGGCGGCGGCGCGCTGATCTGGGTGGCGCTGTGGCTCGTGTTCTTCAAGATGCCCGCCGAGCACCCGCGTCTCTCGACGGAAGAAGCCGAGTACATCCGCGAAGGCCAGACCGAAGCGCAGAAGTCGACCAAAGGCCGCCGCGCCTCGTTCAAGGAAGTGCTCAAGACGCGCCGCTTCTGGGGCATCGGCATTCCGCGCATGCTCGCTGAACCGGCATGGCAAACCTTCGGCGCGTGGATTCCGCTGTACATGGTCACCGTGCGCCACATGAACCTGAAGGAAATCGCGCTGTTCGCGTGGATGCCGTTCCTCGCCGCCGACCTCGGCTGCCTGGTGGGCGGTTACCTCGCGCCGCTCTTCATCCGCTGGTTCGGCTGCTCGCTCATCACCTCGCGCAAGCTCGTCATCACGACCGGCGCGCTGCTGATGGTCGGCCCGGCCTGCGTGGGCCTCGTCGCGAGCCCCTACGCCGCCATCGCCCTCTTCTGCGTCGGCACGTTCGCCCACCAGACGATTTCGGGCGCGCTGTTCACGCTCGCTTCCGACGTGTTCGGCCAGCACGAAGTCGCCACGGCCACGGGTCTCTCGGGCATGTTCGGCTACCTCGGTGCAACGGTGTTCTCGCTCATCGTCGGCGCAGTGGCCAGCACGATCGGTTATAACCCGTTGTTCGTGTCCCTCATGCTGTTCGACATCATCGGCGCCTGCGTGGCATGGCGACTGATCTCGAACGAGCAGAAGGACAACGCGGGCACCCCCGCGCTCCAGCCCTCGCATGAAGTGAAGGCCTGATCGACATATTCACCGGCCGGCGCCCGCGAGGGTGCCGGCTTTCGGCATTTCTACGTGAGGACAATCACAGTGAAGAAAGTTGCATTGACCGGCGCGGCCGGCCAGCTCGGCACCGTGTTGCGCAAGGGCCTGCTCGAACGCGGCGTGAACCTGCGCTCCGCGGCCGGCTCGAAGCCGCTTGAACCGCTCGTCGCGGGCGAAGACGTGATGCACGGCGACCTGCGCGACCCCGCCGTGGTCGACCGCCTGCTCGACGGCGTGGACGTGCTGATCCACATGGCCGGCACGAGCGTCGAGCGCCCCCTGCCCGAGATCATCGAAAACAACCTGCGCGGTCTCGTCGAAGTCTACGAAGGCATGCGCCGCCACGGCACGAAACGCATTCTGTTCGCGAGCTCGAATCACGCGATCGGCATGTACCCCGTGGAAGAAAAGCTCACGCTCGACTGCGCGTTTCGCCCGGACGGCTTCTACGGTCTTTCCAAGGCTTGGGGCGAATCGCTCGCGCGCCTGTACTGGGACAAGCACGGCATCGAAACCGTGAACGTGCGCATTGGCAGTTGCTTGCCCAAGCCCACCGAGTTCCGTCAATTGAGCACGTGGTTTGGCCACGAAGACCTGTTCCATCTCATCGATCGCGTGATCAATGTGGATGAGATCGGCTTCGCCGTGGTGTGGGGCGTGTCGAACAACACACGCAGCTACTGGATTCAGGAAGGCGCGAACGACGACGCGAAGCGCCTGGGCTACGAGCCGAAGCAGAATTCGGAAGATTGGGCTGCCGAGATTCTGGCGAACGAGAATCCGCTCGATGCGGTGGCTCAACGCTACCAGGGCGGCAGTTTCGCCAGCTTCGATTTCACGCCGGTGGAGAAGCGCGGCAAGCAATCGTGATACACCGCTTCTCCGGTGTTTGCGTTTTAGCGCCCCTTGCGGGCGCTTTTTTTTTGCTTACCTATTCAGTATCTAAATACTATTGATTTTGATATTTAATTTGTAAATAGGTCGTTGTGTCGATAAGGTGGAGCGTTCAATACACCGAGCCGCAACCATGATCGAGCGCCTATTTACAAATGCCGTTGATGCAAACGGCAACCCGCTAAACCTCGCCGTGAGCAACGGAAGCTTCGTCGCCGTCGGCGCTGAGCGTCCCGAGAGCGGCGCAGCCGAAGTCGTCGATCTGCAGGGACGCCTGGTACTGCCAGGATTCGTCGACGGACACATTCACCTCGATAAGAGCTTCGTAGGCGACCGCTGGCGCCCTCACCGCCCCGCGGCGAGCCTGCGCGAGCGCCTCACCATCGAAAAGCAGGCGCTTGCCGATGCGCGCCCCATCGCCGAGCGCGCCGACGCGCTGATCCGCCAGGCGGCATCGTTCGGCACGATTGCGATGCGCTGCCACGTGGATGTCGACGCGACCACGGGGCTCACCCATCTGCATGCCGTCATGCAAGCGCGCGAAAAGTGGCGCGGCATCGTGGATATCGAACTCGTCGCCTTTCCGCAGGCGGGTGTCGTGTCGTGTCCCGGCACGGCAGAGGTGCTCGATGCAGCGGTCCGCGAAGGCGCGCAGGTCGTGGGCGGCATCGATCCCACCACGCTCGATGGCGACGCGCAACGCCAACTCGACATCGTGTTCGGCATTGCGGAAAAGCGCGGCGTGAAGATCGACATCCATCTGCATGAGCCGGATCAGTTGGGCATCGACCAGTTGCATCGCATTGCCGCGCGCACGAAAGCGCTGGGCATGCAGGGCCGCGTCGCGGTGAGTCACGCCTACGCGTTGGGCGATGTCGCGCCGGGCGTGGTTGACGGCGTCGCCACGGCGCTCGCCGAAGCCGGTGTGTCGATCATGACGAATGCGCCCGGCGACCGTGCATTTCCGCCGGTCCTCCAGCTACGCGCCGCCGGCGTGCGCGTGTTCACCGGCAACGACAACATCCAGGACGCCTGGTGGCCTTACGGCAACGGCGACATGCTTCAGCGGGCGATGCTGGTGGGCTATCGTTCGGGCTTCTATACCGACGACGAACTGCACGTGGCGCTCGACATGGCAACGCATGCCGCAGCGGCCGTGGTCGGTAAAAGCGGATATGGCCTCGAGGTCGGCAACGAAGCGACCTTCGTCGTCGTGCAAGCGCCGAACGCCGCAGCCGCCGTTGCCGCCGCGCCCGCTGATCGAGCTATCGTCAGGCGCGGGCAATTCTGGGACGATGCGGCGCGCGCTCAATAATGGCTATGGCCCCACAGCGTGGGCGGCGCGTCCAGCAGATGACGCAAACCCGCCCGCTCTAACGCTCGGTCTGCCGCCTCCTGTACGCGTTCGAGGAGCACGCCCTCCTCGACCGAGCGCACGCGATAATCCTCCATCAAAATCTTGCCGCCCACCATCGTCATGCAGACGTCGCCCGCATTGGCGAAGCACGTGACGCGATAGACAGGCATATGCATCGGCATCATATGCGGCTTGAACAGGTCGACCAGGATGATGTCGGCGAGCTTGCCCGCTTCGAGCGAGCCGAGTTCGTCGTCGATCGACAGTGCCCTGGCCGCGTCGATCGTGACCATTTCGAGCACCTTGCCGTGCGGCAGCACATCCGGGTCGCGAAAGTGACGGCGATGGTAATGCATGCACTGCCACATATGGCGGAACATATCGTAGCCGCGATCAGGCGCCGCAGCGTCCGAGCCTATCGCCACCGTGACGCCCGCGTCGATGAGTTCCGGCACGGGGCAACGGCCAATGATCGACATGATCGCGCTCGGGTTGTGAACGATCGACGCCCCCGTCGCGAGGCACGCCTCGATGTCAGCCGGGCACAGATCGATGGCATGCGACATGAACGATCTGTTGTTCAGCAGTCCCAACTCACGATGCGCAAAATCCAGCGTGCCAGCGCGATGGCCGTCCTGCGTCAAGCGCAGGCCGCGCTCACTGGCCAACGCTGTGTATCGCTCTGCCTCGCGCCGATAGTCGCGTTCGTATGCCGCGACCGACGGGTCATGCTCCGGCGCATAGACCGGCAGCGCCAGGGCGATCTCGATACGCCCGCCCGCGTCGCCATGACAGTCGTCGATGATGGCCTGGCAGACGCCGTGCATCTGCGCGAAATCGACGTTGCGCGTTTCGCTGCCGGTCGCGCCGTGGCGCGTGTACGCGCGCGGCGCGGGCGGACGCGATGGGCCCACGGCCACGATCGAGCGTGTGCCTGTCCTGACCACGGCATCGCAATGGCGCCGCGCATAGACAGGATCGTCCACGCGCATGATCGAGTCGCCGCCGCCAAGCAGCGACACGCCCGTCGTCACGCCTGCCTTCAGGCGCTCCAGCGCCGCCAGATGCGACTCCAGTTCCCAGAAGGCTTCATCGGATGCACTTGTATAGATCGCTTCGCACGCCGCCGTCCACGCCTCGCCGTTCGCGCCGCCGAGCGTCCTGAGCATGGCATGCCCCGCATGGGCATGCGCGTCGATGAGCCCCGGCAGCACGGCCTTGCGGCGCGCGTCGATGCGGCGCGCCGCGCGATACCGCTGCGCAAGCACACGCGTCTCGCCAACCTCGACGATGCGCTCGCCCTTCACGGCCACCGCGCCGTCGTCGATCACGCGGCGCGTGGCGTCGAGCGTGATCACGCAACCGTGCTCGATCAGCACGTCGACGTCCTGAATGCCCTGCTGATTGCTCATACGACCCACTCGCCGTCACGCACGACGACGCGTCCGTTCGCGACGACGAGCTTGCGCTTTGGCCGCGCGACAACCGCATGCGCGACGCTCTCCGCCTCCACGAGCACGAAGTCCGCACGCGCGCCGACGCGCAGGCCATAGTCGGAAAAGCCGCAGCCACGCGCCGCGGCGTCGCTCACGCAGTCGAATGCGATCGCAATGTCGTCGTCGCGCCGCAAGTCGTAGCGCAAGCCGATCAACATGGCGCGCTCGAGCATGTCGGGCACGCCATAGGGCGACCACGTGTCGCGAATGCCGTCGTTGCCGCCAAACACCGTCACGCCGTTGTCGCGGCAGAGCTTGAGCGGCGGAACCGGGCGCGATGGCGGCGCGCTCGTCAGCAGCGCCACGCGCAGTTGCGCGATCCGCTCGATCAATGCGTCGCGCTCGCGCTCCGGCAACGCGCCCAGACAAAACGCGTGGCTCACGACAACCTGCCCTTGCATGCCGAGCGCCTGCACGCGATCGAGCAGCAGTTTGAGCGTGAATGCGCCAACCTCGCCGGGCTCGTGAAGATGAATGTCGATCGGCTTGCGATGGCGCTCCGCAAGCTCGAACGTGGCGTTGAGCGAGGCCACGGGATCGCCGTCGATCAGCGCCGGGTCAAGCGCGCCGAGCACATCGGCGCCGCCCGCGAGTGCGCTGTCGAGCAGTTCGACCGTTCCCGGCCGGATCAGCATGCCCGACTGCGGGAACGCGACGATCTGCATGTCCAGCACATCGCGCATCGTCTGCCGCGTGGCGAGCACGCCTTCGAGGTAACGCAATCGCGCGTCGGTATCGATGTCGACGTGCGTGCGCATGCGCGTCGTGCCGGCCTGCACGAATGCGCGCGAGAGCGCGAGCGACTGCGCGGCGGCGTCGTGACCCGAGGTCTTGCGCCATTCGCGCTCGTTGCCGATGCGATCGGTGAGCAGCGGCCCGACCTCGTTGCGATACCACGGGCGGCCCCAGTTGCTCTTGTCGATATGCGTGTGGCCTTCGACGAAACCGGGCAACAGCAGGGCCGCGCCGCCGTCAACAACATGCGCATCAGGTTGCGCGGCAACGTGCGGTCCGATTGCTTCGATGCGGCCGTCGGCGACAGCGACGCTAACGCGCTGGCCATCGGCCAGGCAGACATTGGAGAGATGAAGTGAGGAAGTCATGAGTGTCATGCCGATTCTATGGAGCCAGGAATACGGTTGCCGAGCGTGCGTTGTATCGCGCTGATCGCGACGAAGACCGCGGCGTTGGCGGCCAGCGCAACGAGGCCGGTATTGATCGATGTGAAAGCGACGCTCGCATGCGGGAAGATCGAGGCGAACGTCACGCCGCCCCAGTTCGTCAACGCAAGGACGATTCCCCCTGCGAAGATGCCACCAAACGCCGCTTCGCGCGTGCCGAACGGCCGCTTGAGAAAGCTCGAAGCGAGCATCGGCACCAGTTGCGTCAGGAGGCTCGACGCGAAGATCGCGAGCGCCACGAACGTCGCACCGCCACGCAGCACGAAGTACACGACCACGAGCGTGAAGACGGGCAGCGTGATACGGGCGACGCGCGCCACTTGCTTGTCGCTTGCGTGCGGCGCGAAGCCTTCGCGATAGATGTTGCGTGCAATCGTCGTCGACGCGTTGAGCATGATCAGCGAGCCCGGCACCAGCGCGGTGAGCAGCCCCGCCCCGCCGACGATGCCGACGAACCACGCAGGGAACGTCTGCTTGACGAGGCGAAGCAGCGCGAGATCGGTTTGCGCACCCTCGAGTCCGTGCACGGTCAGCACAGCCGCGAAACCGACGAGAAACAGAAACGCAATGAGCACCTGATAAAGCGGCATCAGCACCGTGTTCTTGCGCAGCGCGGACGCATCGCGCGCCACATAGATCGCGGTGAAGCCGTGGGGATACAGGTAATAGCCAAGCGAAGTCAGCAGCAACGTGGAGTTGTACCAGCTCAGGTTGAGACCATGTTCAGGCATCCGAAGCAGTTCGGGATGCACGGCATCGATGCGCGCGAACATCTCGCCAAAGCCGCCGAAATAATGGAGCGGCAGGTACGTACCGAGAAACACGGCGAGCACGAGGATCAGCACGTCCTTGAAGATCGCAATGCTCGCCGATCCATGAATGCCGGAAACGGACATGTAGACGACCATCAACAGCGCACTGATCCAGATCGCCGTGTTCTGCGGAATCTGACCATACGACATTTCGGAGACGATGATGCCGAGCCCCCGCAACTGGATGATCAACAGCGACACCATCGCGAAGACAGCCACCAGCGAGACGAGCACGCCGACTGCGCGGCTCTCGTACTTCGCAGCGAAATAGTCCGCGAACGAAACGAGATTGCGCTCCTTCGCGTAGCGCCAGATGGCGGGCAGCATCCAGTAGCCGATCATATAGGCCAGGCACCCGTACGAAAGGATATAGAAAGCCGGTACGCCCTTGCTGTACGTCCAGCCGCTCGCGCCGAGAAAGGTGAAGGTCGAAAACGCCTCCCCCGCCATCAGCAAAAAGGTGAGCAGCGCGCCGAAGCCGCGCCCTCCTACGGCCCATTGTTCGAGACTCAGCTTTTTGCCGCGACGCGCATTCAGACCTACTGCGAGCGCGAAGATCGCAAACATGACGATGATGATCAGGGCCGCGTTCACTTTTCGCCTCCGCTGCGCGCGCCTGCGTGCGCCGCTTCATCGCGCGCATCAAGGCAATAGATGATCGCGAGAATGGCTGCCGTCGCCGCCATCCAGAACAGATTCCACACGAGCAGAAACGGCAAGCCGAACAGGAACGTCGTGCTGGCGGCAAGCGAGCCGCCGGAATAAATACCGATGAATGGCAACGCGGCCAGCAAATAACGAAGTTTCATGTGTCTCCTGCCTGTCTCGTCTGAACTTATGACGCAGCGGGCGACATTGGCCCGTTATGCGGTTGCCTCGAGGCATCGCTGGATGGTATCGATTCGGCCAGACATTCAAAAGTTAAATGTTCTACTGCGATGTAGTGCAAAATCGAATACCTCATCGGGCATTCGGCATCCACCTTCGAGACACCATGGGTTCAATCAAACGCAACGCCAAAGCACGCACACCGCTGTTCGATCTGGACCTGCTGAAAGCCATCGTCATGGTCGCCGACTCCGGCACCTTCACCGCGGCTTCCGCGCGGCTTCATTCCACACAGTCCACCGTGAGCCAGAAAGTCCGGCGCCTCGAGGAAATGGCAGGACATAAACTGCTCGAACGAGGGAGCCGCGATGTGACGCCGACCGACGCGGGCGAGACGCTGCTCGCCTACGCGCGGCGCATGCTCGCACTCAATGACGAAATGATCGAAGCGCTCTCTGGTGCGACGGTGGGATTGACGGTGCGCCTTGGCGTGCCGGAAGACTTCGTCGGCGGCGCGACGACCCACGCACTCGCCGCATTCAACCGCAAGCATCCGCAGGTGAAGCTCGAAGTGACGAGCGGCTTGAGCCGCGACCTCGCGAGCAGCTACGATCGCGGCGACCTCGATCTCATCCTCGTCAAGCAGCGGCGCAACAGCCGCGAGGTCATTGCGTGCTGGCCTGAGCAGTTGCGATGGATCGACAGCGCGAGAAGCCCCTCGCTCCAGCTCGACCCGGTTCCTCTCGTCGCCTTTCCGCCGCGCGGCCTCTACCGCGACGACATGACCAACGCCATCGAAGGAATGGGACGCCGCTGGCGGATCAGCTTCATTAGTTCGAGCCTGAGCGGAATCCAGGCGGCGGTTGCCGATGGTCTTGGGGTGAGTCTGCTGCCCGCGCGCGCGGTAACGGCCGACCATGCCGTGCTGACGCCGAAAACCGGCCTGCCGTCCATCGAAACGATGGATATCGCCTTGCTGCATCGTCCCACCGCCGACGCGGTCGTCAAGGAACTTGCGCGTGCGTTGTGCCGTATGCTCGGGCCGCAGCGTCAGTGAGCGAAGTCACGTCGCTGAGGCAAGCGTGTGCATGCGCGAAGTCTCATACGCAAAAATCATGAATCGGTTCAGTGCAGGAATATGCGGGAAAACTAGAGGCGCGCGTGCCTGCCGCTGTGTATATATTGAGGCCCACCGGGTGTACGCGCCGCAAAGCGTGCACGTGCTGACGAGGAGACACGGTGGAGACCTACGGCGAATTGCATCGGGCCATTCTGAGCAATATTCCCGACCAGGCATGGCTCAAGGACACCGAGTCCCGTTACGTTCTCGTCAACGAAGCGTTCATTGGCGCGTGCGGCCGCGCGGAGCATGAAATCATCGGTAGCACGCCTGAACAGGTCTGGCCGCCTGACTGGGGCAAAGTTTATATGTCCACCGATCGCGCCGTGCTGCAAAGCGGCGTGCGGCGACGCTACGAGGAGACGCGCAGCGGAGCAGACGGTACACCACGCTGGTTCGACACGGTCAAGATGCCGATCCGCGACGCCAACGGGAGCATCATCGGCACGGTCGGCATTTCGCGCGACATCACCGACCTCAAGCGCTCGGAGATGGAATTGTCCGATTCGCGCTCGCAACTGCGCAAGCTGTTGGCCTATCTGCAATCCATACGCGAAGCCGAACGAACCCGCATCTCGCGCGAACTGCACGACGAACTCGGCCAATTGCTGAGCGGTCTGCGGCTCGGCCTGAATTACCTGGAAACGCAGGCGGGTGACCCAGAGTCCGCTCAGGCCGCCCATGTGCACATGCTCAAGGAACTGGTCGACGCCACCATGGATGCGGTGCACCGCATCGCCTCCGATCTTCGCCCAGCAGTGCTCGACGAGCTTGGACTACACGCCGCGCTCGAATGGCTCACAGAATCCTTCGTTCAACGAAATAGCCTGCCGTGCGAGCTCCACGTGGAGATGTCCGGGACGCAGGCAAACGGCCTCGACACCGAGCGCAGCACGGCGATCTTCCGCATCGTCCAGGAGGCGCTCACGAATGCCGCCCGGCATGCTCGCGCTCTGCGGGTCGTCGTGGAAGTCGACATGCGCGGTGATGACTGCCTGCTCGCGATCACCGACGACGGTTGCGGCATGGACACCTCGCGCGCCGCGAACGGCACAAGCCTTGGCCTGCTCGGCATGCGCGAACGCGCGCTCATGCTCGGCGGGCAACTCAGCGTGCGGAGCCGGCCCGGCCACGGCACGACAGTGTCCGCCCGCATCCCCTTGCACGGCGTAGCGATGGCGGACGCGCTGCGATGATTCGGCTCATGATCGCCGACGACCACGCGATCATTCGCGACGGCCTGAAAAAGATCCTCTCGACCACCCAGGACATGCACGTCGTAGTCGAGGCATGCGACGGCGCTGCCGTGATCGAAGGACTGCGCAGCACGCCCGTCGACGTGTTGCTGCTCGACATGTCGATGCCGGGCAGGAGCGGCATTGCACTGATCCAGCAGATCAAGTCCAGCCATCCATCCCTGCCCGTGCTGGTCCTGAGCATGTACCGTGAATCGCAGTACGCCGTGCAGGCGATCCGGTCTGGCGCGGCGGGCTATCTCACCAAGAACGCCGAATCTGGGGAGTTGATGGACGCGATCCGCAGGGTTGCGCGTGGTGGCAGCGTCGTTTCCCCTCTCGTGGCCGAGAAGCTCGTCAAGCAGTTGCACCAGCCCGCGAGTTCGTTTCCGCATACACGCCTCACGGCGCGCGAGTTCCAGATCTTCCAGATGCTCGTGGAAGGCAACGGCATCAACGAAATCGCGCAGTGCCTTTCGCTGTCGAACAAGACAGTCAGCACCCACAAGGCCAATATCCTCACGAAAATGGACATTCCGTCCACGGCCGGACTCGTCCACTACGCGATTCAACACGGCCTGATCGTCGCCCACACCAGCGCTTGACCGTCCCACAGTTTGTGCGTTGCATCTCGGGAAAATCCTGGACGAAATCCAGCCGATCCCGATGGTTGGCACGCACCGCCAACCTTAATCTTTTCCTGACCGCACGACGCTCCGGGCCGCCAGCGCCGGGAGCCACGTCAGGACGTGCGCCACGACCGTATTCCCATGGCCATTCCGTAAGGAGACCACACCATGCACGTGGACCTGCTGATCAACAACGTGTGCGTGCGCGACGACGATCCGCTCGTCGACATCGCCATTCGCGACGGCCGCATCGCGGCGCTGGAGCCGGCAATCGACGCTTCGGCCGACGAGATCATCGACGCCGGCGGCCGGGCCGCCATCCCTGGCATGATCGAGGCGCATCTGCATCTGGACAAGGCGCTGCTGCATCGCCGGCTGCCCGCGCGCTTCGGCACGCTCGACGAGGCGATCCGCGTGACGGGCATTCTCAAGAGCAAGCAGGAGCGCGAAGACGTGCTGGCACGCTCGCGGCAGGTCCTGGACATGGCAGTCAAGAATGGAACCGTCGCCGTGCGCGCGCACCCCGACGTCGACCTGATCCAGGGATTGATCGGCGTGGAAACACTGCTCGCGTTGAAGTCCGAATACGAAAACCTGCTCGACCTGCAGATCGTGGCCTTTCCGCAAGAAGGCATCCTGAAGTCCCAGGGCACCCGCGAGCTGATGATCGAAGCGTTGCAGATGGGCGCGGACGTCGTTGGTGGTTGCCCATACAACGAACTGAACTGGGACGATACCCGGCGGCATGTCGACATCGTTTTCGAACTGGCCCAGCGCTTCGGCCTGCCCGTCGACATGCATGCCGACTTCGCCGACGACACGAGCGACGCACGCTTCGCGGCAATTTCGTATATCGCGCGAAAGACCATCGAGACGGGCTACCAGGGACGCGTGACGCTAGGCCATGTCACGAGCCTCGGCGCACTCGACGCCGAAGCGCTCGCGCCCGTCATCGACCAGATTCGCGAGGCCGGGATCAGTATCGTTACCTTGCCCGCCACCGATCTCTATCTGGGCGGACGCAAGGACGATGGAAACCCGCGTCGCGGCCTCACGCCGGTCAAGGCACTGCACAACGCCGGGGTGAACGTCGCCTATTCCTCGAACAACGTGCGCAATGCGTTCACGCCGTTTGGCACTGCCGACATGCTGCAGATCGGCAACCTGCTTGCGCACGTCGCGCAGTTCGGCGTGCCGGAGCACCAGCACGCGATCCTCGACATGGGCACGCACAACGCCGCGCGAGCGATCGGCATCGGGCATGAATACGGGCTCGCGGTTGGCAAGCTGGCCGATATCGTCATCCTCGATACGTTCAAGGTGGCCGACGCGTTACTCGACATTCCGCCACGCCTGTGGGTCGTGAAACGCGGACGCATCACCGTGGTGACGCGCCACCACTGCGAGATTCACCGGCATGCCTGTTGTTGCGCGCAATGAAGTCCACCAGAATTCAAGGAGACGATCATGAAAAAACTGCCTGCTGAAATAGTCGCGTCGTTGCTCGCCGTCACCACCATCCCCATCGCGATGGGCCCATTGCATCTGCCGCCGTGGGCCATCTTCATCAGCTGGGCCGCGACGTTTGCCATGGGCGGTCCCACCGCGCAGAACCTCAAGCGCATCTGGCCGACGTTGCCAGTCGGTTCGTGCTTTGCGTTTCTGGTCGTGCTGGGCTTCGAACAGGTTTCGAGGCAGTTTAGCGGCAACTCTCTGGTCATCGCGCAGATGCTCGTCCTCTTCACGCTCAATGGCACCATGATGGCGCTCGCCAGATTGTTCGTCATGCTGAACTTCATTCCGGGCATGTTCTTCGGTTTCGCCACGTATTTCGGCACCCTGTTCGGCGGCTTCGGCCCGGTGGCGCACGACCCTGTCATGGCGCTGGGCGCCGCCATCGCGATGAATGCGCTCGGACCGGCTTATGCATGGGTGAAAGAACATTGCTCCGCACCGGAGGCGACTGCCCATCGCTGGTGGAAAGGCTGGAAGGCGGAAGTGTAAGAACCTGCGCATGCCGCGGCCGACACGACAGACACAATGAGGATGACATGGCGTTCATGACAGCAGCGCAACTGGCCGACGACGAGACGGCGCGCGACTTCGAGGCGGATACTTCGGTGCTTGCCGGCATCGCCGCGCGCCCGGTCGTCGCAGAAGCCCCAGGCGCACTCCGGGCGACGCGGTCCGCGCAATCCACACGCGGCATGGTCACGAGCCCCCACGACCTCGCAAGCGAAGCGGGCCTCGAAGTCCTGCGCTCAGGCGGCAATGCGATCGAGGCCGCAATCGCGATCGGCGCGGTATTGAGCGTGACATACCCGCACTTCACGGGGCTCGGCGGTGACGCCTTCATGGTCATCAGCGACCGCGACGGCAATGTCCGCACGCTCTCGGGCATTGGACAGGCGGCAGCGGCCGTGCCGCAGTATGCGGGCGAAATTCCCGTGCGCGGACCAGGCGCCACGCTCACGACGGCCGCGACCGTGGCGGTCTGGGACAAGGCCTACGCGCTCAGCCGTTCAGCGTGGGGCGGCAAGCAAGGTTGGTCGTCCCTGTTCTCGCGCGCCATAGCCTATGCGGCCGAGGGCTTTCCCGTCACGCCATCGCAGCAGTTCTGGCAGGAACTGCGCGCAGGCGAAATGGGCAAGTGGGATGGCTTCGCAGAGATATTCATGCCGGCGGGGCGTATTCCGCAGGCCGGCGAGCGATTCCTCCAGCCTGCCCTCGCCCGGACTCTGGAGCGCATCGCTTCACAAGGAGGCCGCGAGTTTTACGAGGGAGAACTGGCCGCGCGCATCGCCACTGGCCTGAAGCAGGTGGGTTCGCCTCTCACGGCAGTCGATCTGGCGCGCACGCAGGCCCGCGAGGAAGCGCCGTTGCGCGTGGCGTACCGCGACGGAGAGCTCCTCGGCTTGCGCCCGCCAACCCAGGGCGTGACCACGCTCGAGATCATGGGCATACTCGATCGCTTCGATCTTGCGGCGATTCCGGAAGGCAGTGCCGACTACTATCACGTTCTGGTCGAAGCGGTGAAGCTTGCGTTTCTGGACCGCAACCGCTACGTGGCCGATCCCGACTTTGTCGACGTGCCCGTCGAGCGTCTGCTCTCGGCCGGCAACCTCGACGCGCACGCCCGGCGCATATGCATGGATCGCGCCATGCCCTGGCCGCACCGGTTCAAGACGGGCGACACCGTGTATATCGCCGTTGCGGACGGTAATGGCAACTGCGTGAGCATGCTGCAGACGGTGTACTTCGATTGGGGCAGCGGTGTCGTGCTGGGCGACACCGGCGTGTTGTGGCACAACCGCGGGGCGTCGTTCAGCCTCGACGCGCGCAGTCCGAATGCGTTGCGCGGCGGGAAGCGGCCGTTTCACACGCTCAATCCCGGCATGTACCTCAAGCAAGGCCGACCGCATCTGCTCTATGGAACGCAAGGCGCCGACGGACAGCCGCAAACCCTCGCAGCCGTCCTCACCCGCCTGATCGACTATGAAATGGATCCCCTGAGTGCGCTTGGCCGCCCGCGTTTCCTGCTCGGCAAGACCTTCTCGGATAGTCGGGACAGCCTGAAACTCGAGAGCGATGCTGGCGCAACTGTCTTCGGCGAGTTGGCCGCGCGTGGGCATCAATTGAGCCCGCTTCCTGCGCAAAGTCAGTTGGCCGGACATCCCGGCGCCATTCGCGTGGATCGTGAGGGGTTCACCGGCGCGCACGATCCGCGCAGCGACGGGCGGGCGCTGGGCTTGTAGCGCAAAAAAACGGCGGTGCCGGGTATCTACCCGGCTCCGCCGAACATACTGCCTTTGGAACGTGAAGACTTTAAAGCAGACTTCGATCCGTACCTGGACGCTTAGAAGCGGTGAACGATACCAACCGCGCCCGCCACCTGGCTGCGCGACGAGGACGGCGCACCGTTCTGGCCGTCGCCGATGTCGGCCGTGGCGTTGATGATGTTGCCTGCACCGTTCGTGCCAAGCGTCTGGCCGCCTGCGCGCTGGTACGCCTCGACGAAGTAGATACCCGTGCGCTTCGACAGCGTGTAGTACTGCGAGAGGTTGTACTGAGCGTACGAAGCCGAGCTCTGGATGCCGTTAGCCTTGGTCGCGCGCGTGTACGAGAAACCGGCCGCGAGATCGAGCACGGTGATCGGCTTATAGTGCAGCACGACGCCGCCCGTGTTCCAGATCTGCGTGTCGTGGAAGGACGAAGCCGTACCCGGAATGTACTGGACGTTCGAGTAGGCCACCGAAATGTCCCACTGCGAGCTGAACTGGTAGCCAGCCGTCACAGCCAGGCGCTGCTGCGACTGCGTCGTCTGGAAGCCGTTGGTGAGGCCCGACACGCCCGGCTCGCCATTGCTGTAAGCCGTCGAGTTCGAGCTCCATGCGCCGCCGTTAGGCTGCGCGTTGTGCAGGCGCTCGAAGCCCACTGCGATGCCCGCGGGGCCGTGCAGATACTGCGCCGCAAGGCTCCACGTCTGGCCTGCGCCGGTGCTGCCCGCCACGCCGCCCAGTGCATACATGCCGCTCACGGTCAGGCCCGCGATGTTCGGCGACGTATAGACCAGTGCATTGTTGATTCGATAGATCGTGTCCAGCGAGTCGATGTCGCCCGGGTGCGCGCCGTATGCGCCGGTCAGCCACGTGGTCGGGCTGTACGGCGAGAGCAGCGTGTAGTACGGAGCGTACTGGCGGCCGGCCGTCAGCGTGCCGTAGTTGGCGTTCGCGACGCCCACGTAGGCCTGGCGGCTGAACATCAGGTTCGTCGTTTGTTGTGCGCCGGTTGCCGAGTTAAAGCCTTCTTCGAGCTGGAAGATCGCGCGCGTGCCGCCGCCCAGGTCTTCGCTGCCCTTGAAGCCAAAGCGCGAACCAGCCCAGATGCCGTTCGCCATCTTGACGAGCGAACGGCCGCCGGAGGTGGCGCCGAGTTTCGGCGCGGCACTGCTCTGGTAACCAATACCGGTATCGACGATACCGTACAGCGTGACGCTGCTTTGGGCGTGTGCGCCCAGCGCGGCGAGTCCAAGCGCGGAAGCGAGGATAGTTTTTTTCATCAGTCGTCCTATCTTTAGTCGTTGTGGTTTGATACTCGTTAAAACCCTGATTGCTACATTGCCTCCTGTCCGGCAGGGAGCGCATCACCCCTGAAGCGCTCCTGGCCGTTTGTGTCTCCTTAGTGAATCTCGGGCTCGCCGCCCGCGCTGGCGCAGGCACCGCCCACGCCGTCACGCTGCATGAAATCGAACTCGCAGCCATTGTTGGCCTGCATCACGTGCATCTGGTACATCGCGCCGTAGCCACGCGTGAAGCGCGGTTCCGGTGCGACCCATTCGGCCTTGCGGCGCGCCATTTCCTCGTCGGAAATCAGCACGTTCAGGCGGCGCTCCGGCACGTTCATCTCGATCAGGTCGCCGTCCTTGACCAGGGCGAGCGGACCGCCGATGAACGACTCCGGCGCCACGTGCAGCACGCACGCACCATAGCTCGTTCCGCTCATGCGAGCGTCGGAAATACGCAACATGTCGCGCACGCCCTTCTGCAGAATCTTTTGCGGAATCGGCAGCTGGCCCCACTCGGGCATGCCCGGCGCGCCAACAGGACCCGCGTGCTGCAGCACGATCACGCTGTTTTCGTCGCAGTCGAGGTCTTCGCTGTCGATGCGCGCGGCCATGTCGTTGTAGTCCTTGAACACGACGGCCTTGCCCGTATGCACGTGCAGGTGCTTTTCCGCTGCGCCCGGCTTGATCACGGCGCCGTCCGGCGCGAGGTTGCCGCGCAGCACGGCAAGGCCGGTATCCGGCATGAGCGGCTTCGCGCGGCGATAGATGACCTCTTCGCTGTAGATTTCCGCGTCGGCAATGTTCTCGCCGAGCGTCTTGCCGTTCACGGTCATCTGCGTGCCGTCGATCAGGTCGCCCAGTTCCTTGAGCATCGCGCGCAGGCCGCCAGCGTAATAGAAGTCCTCCATGAGGTACTTGCCGGTCGGGCGGATGTTCGCGAGCACCGGCGTGCGGCGTGCGATTTCGTCGTACTGCGCGAGCGAGAGATCGACACCCGCGCGGCGCGCGAGCGCGATCATGTGGACGATCGCGTTGGTCGAGCCCGAAAGCGCGAGACACGTGGTCACGGCGTTATCGACTGCCTTGCGCGTGATGATGTCCGAAGGCTTGAGGTCTTCCCACACCATCTCGACGATGCGCATGCCCGTCTTCGCCGACATCTGCGCATGGCGCGAGTCCGGCGCGGGAATCGAGGCGAAGCCCGGCAGCGTGAAGCCGAGCGCTTCAGCAGCGCTCGTCATCGTCGATGCCGTGCCCATCGTCATGCAGTGGCCCGGCGAGCGTGCGATGCCGCCTTCCACGCCCTTCCAGTCTTCGTCGGTGATCTTGCCCGCGCGCAGGTCGGCCCAGTACTTCCAGGTGTCCGAGCCGGAGCCGAGCGTCACGCCGTTCCAGTTGCCGTTGAGCATCGGGCCCGCGGGCAGGAAGATCGTCGGCAGATCCATCGAGATCGCGCCCATCAGCAGCGCGGGCGTGGTCTTGTCGCAGCCGCCCATCAGCACGACGCCGTCGGCCGGATACGAGCGGATCGTCTCTTCCGCTTCCATCGCGAGGAAGTTGCGGTAGAGCATTGTGGTGGGCTTCTGGAACGGCTCGGAGAGCGTTTGCACCGGCAGCTCGATCGGAAAACCGCCCGCTTGCCAGATGCCGCGCTTGACCTCTTCCACACGCTGCTTGAAGTGCGTATGGCAAGGGTTCATCTCGCTCCACGTATTGAGGATGGCGATCACCGGCTTGCCCGCGTATTCTTCGCGGCTGTAGCCCATCTGCGCGGAGCGCGAGCGATGGCCGAACGACCGCAGGTCGTTCACGCCATACCAGCGGTGGCTGCGCAGTTCATCGGGGGTCTTTCGCTTCTTGCTCATCTTGCGTTGCTCCAGGTGTTTCCAGTAAAGCCGCCGGCACTGGCCTAGCGTTGCTCCTTCACGCGCGACACGAGTTGTGTCGGGCTGACGAACTGCAGGGCGACCAGCACCCACGCAAGCGTGATGGCCATGTAGATCATGGCCATCGCGTCGATGGATTGCGGCGCACGCACGCCCGTCGAGAAGACGGCGTAGTACAGCGCAACCACCAGCGTTTGCGTATCGGGTCCGGCGGTAAAGAAAGTGAGTTCAAACATGCCGATCGTGCGCACGAGCACGAGCAGCCCCGCCGCCAGCATCCCGGGCACGAGAAGCGGCAGCAATACATAACGGAAATAGCGCAGCGTGTTCGCGCCGAAAATGCGCGCGGCCGATTCGAGGTTCGGGTCGATCTGCTCGATGAACGGCGTCATCACGAGGATCACGAACGGCAGCGCGGGCACGAGGTTCGCGAGGATCACGCCGATCAATGTCCCCGCGAGACCGGTCTGGTACATGGCCGTGGCCATCGGAATACCGTACGTGACGGGCGGCACCATGAGCGGCAGCAGGAACACGAGCATGGCGATGCGCTTGCCTGGGAACTGCGCGCGCGCCAGCGCGTAGGCCGCGGGCACGCCCAGCGCGATGGAAAGCAGCACGACCGAGCCCACCACTTCGAACGTCACCCACAGCACGCTCGAAAGCTGGAAGTCGCGCCACGCCTGCGCGTACCAGTGCAGCGTGAAGCCTTGCGGCAGCGGCGTGCCGAACCAGCGCGTGGCGATGGAGTTCACGCCCACGGTTGCGATCAGCAGCAGCACGTTGAGCAGGAAGAACACCACGCCGCCCCAGACGAACACTTTCCAGAGCACGTCGGGCAGGCGCGAAGCGGGCTTGGGCTGCGCGGCGTTGGCGGCGGGAGCGGAACGTTCCTCGCTCGCCTGCGCACCGGTGCTCAGGCCGGCCGCGTTGCGTTGATGTGCGGTCATCAGCCTTTCCCTCCGCTCACCGGGCCCGAGTAGAAGAAGCGCTTCGCGCTCAACATTGCGGCCACGACGACCAACTGCACGAAGCCCATCACGATCGCGATGGTCGAGGCGAGCGAGTAGTCATAGCTTTCGAACGCCGCTTCCGATGCCGCGATGGAGATCACGCGCGTGGGACCAGCGGGCGCGCCGAGCAGCACCGCCGAAGGGAACACCGAATACGCCTGCACGAACGAAAGGCACGCGGCCATCGTGAGACCGGGCGCGAGCAGCGGCAGATAGATTTGACGGAACTGCTGCCACGGACCTGCGCCGAGCGTCGCCGCCGCGCGCGCGAGCGTCGGATCGATCCCGGTGATGTACGAGAGCGTGAGCAGGAAGGCGAACGGAAAGCCCGAAACGATCAGCGAGATCAGCACGCCCCAATAGTTGTGCGTGAGGCGGATCTCTTCGCTCGTGTACAGATGCAGCGCGTGCAGCGCCTGCGGGAACCAGCCGTTCGGGCCGAAGTAGCTGAGCATGCCGTCGGCGATCAGCACCGTGCCGAGCGTGACGGGAATCACGAGCAGCGTGGTCACGAGCTTCTGGTACGGCGACTTGCGGCGCAGCGCGAAGGCCACCGGCAGCGAGAGCCCGACGTTGATGATCGTCGCGGGCACCGCGAGCTTCAACGTGACGAACACCGTGGGCCACAGCGCGAGGTCGTGAACGAATTGCAGGTAATTCGCGAACATGCCGCCGCCGTTCATCGGCTTGAACGACAGCACGAGACCGTAGGCGAACGGATACAGGAACATCGCGATGATGAAGCCGAGCGCGGGCGTGACGAGCCAGCCGCGCGAGTCGCGCGGCGCCCGGGTCAGCGACGAAATGACCGTGCTCACGACACACGCTCCGCATAGGCCAGCACGTGCGAAGGCGCGACGCGCAGCGTGGCGCGCTCGCCCGCTTCGAATTCGCCTTCCACACGCGCCCACAGCTTGCCGAACGGCGCGTTGGCGAGCAGCAGCGAATCGCGGCCGCCGTATTCGACCATTTCCACTTCGACGTCGAACGAGTTGGCATCGCCCGCATTGGCGCGTTCGAAGTCTTCGGGGCGCATGGCCACCGAAATCTCGTTGCCACCGCTTTTGGCTGCAATTTCACCCATCGGCACGCCAGTCAGCGTAATGCCCGACGACGACATCGCAATGTGGTCGCCCTGCTCGCCCGTGATGGCGAACGGCAGCACGTTGCGAAAGCCCATAAAGCGCGCAACGTGCAGATTCGACGGACGGCTATACACTTCCTTCGGCGTCGCCACCTGCTGCACGACGCCCTCTTTCATCACGACGATGCGGTCCGCCATCGAAAGCGCTTCGTCCTGATCGTGCGTCACGTAAATGGTGGCGCGTTCGAGCTGGCCGTGAATGCGGCGGATTTCCGCGCGCATTTCAATGCGCAGCTTGGTGTCGAGGTTCGAGAGCGGCTCGTCCATGAGCACGAGCGGCGGCTCGATGACGATGGCGCGGGCGATCGCCACGCGCTGCTGCTGGCCGCCCGAAAGCTGACCCGGCAGCTTGTTTTCATGACCGACGAGCTGCACGAGCTGCAGCGCCTCGCGCGCGCGGCGCTTCGCCTCGTCGCGCGGCACGCCCTGCATCTTCAGGCCGAAGCCGACGTTTTCCAGCACCGTCATGTGCGGGAACAACGCGTAATTCTGGAACACCATGCCGAAGCCGCGCTTTTCGGGCGGCAGCACATCGATACGCAGATCGTCCAGCCAGATGCTCCCGCTCGTGAGCGGCTGCAGACCGGCGATGCAATTGAGCGCCGTGGATTTCCCGCAGCCCGAAGGCCCGAGCAGCGCGATGAATTCGCCACGGCGAATGTCGAGGTCGAGACCACGCAGCGCGGCGAGCTGCGTACCCTCCGCGTTGGTGAAGCTACGGCACACCGAGTCGAGGCGCAGACGATCGAAAGAATGCTTCATGACACGTTCCTGACCAACAAGACAATAAGATCAACCTGCATGAGCAGGGATCGAGGACGGCGCTCCCCTAACGCAACCACGACAGCACCGTCCGTCCATTGCTGATTCTTCCTCTCGTTACTGCGACTTCTGCGAACCGACTTCACGGTCCCATTTCTGGAACGCCGCGACCATTGCCTGCGCCGAAAGCGGCTGGACATGCGGATAGGCCGTGAGCCACTTCGCGTACTCGGGGCGGCCGTACTTCGCGATCACGTCCTGGCTTTCCTTCGGCGCCATTTGCAGCGTGACGTCCTTCACTGCCGGGCCAGGATAGAAGTAGCCGTCGTCATACGTCATGGCCTGCTGCTGCGGCTCGAGCATGAAGTTCATCAGCTTGAGCAGCACCGCGAGCTTCTCTTTCGATACGCCCTTCGGCACGACCATGAAGTGGGCGTCGTTCACCCACGTCATGTTGTTGAATGCCTGCACCTTGAAGTCGGCCGGCACGATGCCGAGCGCGCGCGGGTTGATGTCCCAGCCCGTCACGGTCACGGTCATGTCACGCGTGCCTTCGCCCAGCTCCTTCATCACCGCCGAGGTGCCGCCCGGGTAGTACGGCACACACGAGTTCAGTTCCTTCAGGTACGCCCAGGTCTTGTCCCAGCCGTTGATCGGGTCTTGCGGGTTCTTGTCGCCGAGCAGGTACGGCAGACCCATCAGGAACGTGCGGCCCGGACCCGAGTTGGCCGGACGCGCATAGATCAGCTTGCCGGGGTTTGCCTTGCACCACGCCAGCAGTTCCTGCGGCGTTTGCGGCGGCTTGGCGACCTTCGCCGGGTTGTATTCGATCAGCGGACCGGCCGGCATATACGACACTTCGAGGCCATAGCCTTGCGCGAGGTCCTGCATCTTGCGCGGGCCCGGCGCGTACTTGTCGAGCACGCCGGGCAGCGCGGCCTGCTGATCGGGCAGCAGCTTCATCCACAGATTCTGTTCGATGCCGGCGGCGAGCGCGTCGGTGCCCGTCAGCACGAGATCGATGTCCGCGCGGCCGGCGGCCTGCATCGCCTTGATCTTGCCAGGCAACTGCGGCGCGGGCGCGTTGGTGTAAGTGATGTTGGAGACGAGATTCGGGTTCTTCGCCTTGAACGCTTCGAAGGCCTTCTGCGTGAGCTGCAGGTTGCCGGCCACGTCGACTATGTTCAGGGAAACGGGATCGGCCTTAGCCGCGCTCATGCCGAGCGCCGTGGCGGCCGCCACACACACGGCCAGCACGCTGGCCTTCAAGCGTCCATCGAACATCGCATCTCCTCACATCTCTGTTTATGGAATTTGTTCTACGCGACCCGTTGATTCTTGTATTTTCAAAGCCGGACACAGGATGCCGAACCACGCACCAAGTTGTCAAGCAACGTCAGGCTCTTTGTGAGACTACTGTGAGCCACTTGTCGGAATCCGCTTGGAGAAAGCGCCTGCAAAGCTTCTGCAGGCGCTTTCCTGACCGCTTTCGCGGGGTTACTGCTTCACCAGTTCGCCGTCGCGCAAACGCCACAGCGCGAGCGGATTGTCGTTCTGGAGTGTGACCGGCAAAAGTTCAGCCGGCAGATCCTGATAGCAGACCGGACGCAGGAAACGCTCGATCGCCATCGCGCCCACCGAAGTCGTGCGCGCGTCCGAGGTGGCCGGGAACGGGCCGCCGTGAACCATCGCATACGAGACTTCGACGCCCGTCGGGAAGCCATTCGCGAGAATGCGGCCGGCCTTGCGCTCGAGAATCGGCATGAGGCGCGCGGCCATTGCGTAGTCGTCGCGGTCGATGTGCAGCGTCGCCGTGAGCTGGCCTTCGAGGTGCTCCGCCACGCGCGCGAGTTCGGCTTCGTCGCGGCACGCCACGACCACCGAAGTCGGCCCGAAAATCTCGTCCGACAACGCGTGCTGCGCGAGGAACTGCTCAGCGCTCGCCTTGAACAGCACCGGCAGCGCGTCGCAATGCGCGTCCGTCTTCGCGCCTTCGGCCAGATTCTCGATACCCGGCAACTGCTTGCGCGCGGCAACGGCTTCGCCATACGTCGAAGCGATGCCCGCCGTCAGCATGCTTTGCGAGGGCTTCTGCGTGATCGCGGCGCTCGCGGCCTTCACGAAGCGGTCGAGTTCCGGCGAGTCGATCGCGAGCACGAGGCCCGGGTTCGTGCAGAACTGACCCACACCCATCGTCAGCGAATCGACGAAGCCTTGCGCGAGCGCTTCGCCGCGTGCGGCCAATGCTGCGGGCAGCACGAACATCGGGTTGATGCTGCTCATTTCGGCGTAGACGGGAATCGGCTCGGGGCGCGCGGCCGCGATGTGCGAGAGCGCGAGACCGCCACGGCGCGAACCCGTGAAGCCCACCGCCTTGATGGCCGGATGCGCCACGAGCGTTTCGCCCGCTTCATTGCCGCCGCCGAAGACGAGCGAGAACACGCCCTCGGGCAGACCGACGTCAGCCACGGCCTGCTGGATCGCGCGGCCCACGAGTTCCGAGGTGCCCGGGTGCGCCAGGTGCGCCTTCACGACGACCGGGCAGCCGGCGGCCAGCGCCGAAGCCGTGTCGCCGCCCGCCACCGAAAACGCCAGCGGGAAATTGCTCGCGCCGAACACGGCCACCGGGCCGACCGGAATGCGATGCGCGCGCAGGTCCGAGCGCGGCAGCGGCTTGCGATCGGGCAGCGCCGAGTCGAGCACGGCGCCGCACCAGCGGCCGTCGCGCACGAGCGACGCGAAAAGACGCAGCTGGCCGACCGTGCGGCCGCGCTCGCCTTCGAGGCGCGCCTTGGGCAGCGCCGATTCGAGATGCGCGCGCTCGATCAGCGCGTCGCCGATGCCGAGAATGCGTTCGGCGATCGCTTCGAGCAGGCGCGCACGCGTTTCGTGCGGGGCGCCGCGGAAGGCGTCGAATGCCTGCGCCGCGAGTTCACAAGCGCGCGCGACTTCGGCTTTGCCGCCGAGGCCGAACGACGGCTCGATCTCCTGACCGAGCGCGGGCGCGAAGGCGCGCATCTCGCCCACCTCGCCGCGCACCGCTTGCGCGCCCAGCAGCATGGCTCCAGTAATCTGCATGTTCGCTCCGTTCAATTGCTTCGCCGTCACTTACGCGTTGGCGGTCTGGGCCGAAGCGGCCAGCTTCTGCTCGAATGCGAGCAGCGCCTTGGCGGCTTCGCCGATCGCCGGCAGTGCCTCAGCGGGCGACTGCGAGAGCAGCGGCAGGATCGGGCCCATGTCGGCAATGCCCGAAAGCGTCACGGCGTCGTGCAGCACGCGGATGAGCGAGATGTCGTCGCGCAGCGTTTCGAGCGGCATGAAGGCATCGTAAAGGCGTTGCGCTTCTTCCGCACGGCCTTCCTTCGCGGCCTTCAGGAGCGCCATGATGGTGTTCGAAGCGATACAGCCCGAGCCCGTGGTCCAGGCAGCCAGACCGAAGTCGCGCACGTGAACCAGCGCCGGGCGCTCGCCCATGCCCGAGACGACCTTCGAGGGCGGCACGCTTTGCAGCAGGCGGCGCAGATACGGGTCGTTCGCCGGGTCCTTGCGCACGATGGCGTACTTGACCGCGATCAGCGTGCCGCGGTCGATCAGGCGCACGAGCGTGTCGACGTCGACATAGTCTTCGCTCTTGATATAGAGCGTGAGCGGAATGCCGGCGGTGTCGGCGATGCGCGTGAGGCCCGCTTCCACGCCAGCGGGCGTGGTGAAGCCGGACAGCGGCAGCACCATGGCCGTCTTGTACTGCGTTTGCGCGAGGATGCGCGCCTGGTCGAGCATCTTGCCGTAGTCGGGACCGATGGCCGGAATCACGCGCGTTTCGGGCGCGGTGAGGTCGGCGAGCATGTCAAGCAACTCACGGAATTCGCTCACGGCGACGTGGTACAGGTTCGCATTGCCGCCGTACAGCAGCGTGCGGATGCCGCCCGCTTCCATATGGCGGATCAGCTTGCCGTTTTGTTCAACGTCGAGGGAGAAGTCGGGGCGGCGTGCGAGCGGCGGCACTGCCATCACAGTCGAGGCGAATTCGCTCTCGACAATCGGGGACACGTTCATGAGGCCTCGGGCTGGGATGGGAGGGTTGTCAATAAGGTGCACAGTAGCATCGGCCCGCCGTAGTTGTCAAACAACTTGTTGCATTTGTTAGGGTTTGTTCGGAGGACGCTACAACCGTGTCCGCCCGCCCCTGCGCGGTCGCCACAGGCCCCGCAAAGGAATATTGTAGAATCGCGCCCTAATCATGGAACCGGTTCCATTTAACATGCCGTTCCATGCCCGCCGCGGTGGCGTGTGATGCGCGGCGGGCAAGATCGTTATGCGGACACGGTCGAACCATGCCGCGCCGAACTCATACAGAATCCCACAATGTCTGAATCTCCTCTCACGACACGCCGCGGCTTCCTACGCACGGCAGCGGTGCTCGTGCCCGCCAGCGCGCTGGCGGGCTGCGAGGGCGGCAAGCAGCCGTCGAGCGAAACCGCCACGGCGGGCAGCGCCGCATCTGCGCCAAACGCTGCGCCCGCAGTCGGCCAGGCCGTCGCCTACAAGCCGCGCTTCTTCGACGCGCGCGAGTGGGCCTTTGTCGAAGCCGCCACCGACCGCCTGATTCCCGCCGATTCCGAAGGCCCCGGCGCGCTCGAAGCGGGCGTGCCCGAATTCATCGACCGGCAGATGGACACGCCCTACGCGCACGGCGCGCTCTGGTATATGCAGGGGCCGTTCCAGCAAGGCGTGCCCGAACTCGGCTACCAGTTGAAGCTCGTGCCGCGCGACATCTACCGGCTCGGCATCAAGGCCGTGAACGCGTACTGCGCGAAGGCATATGGCAAGGAGTTCGACGCGCTCGACGCCAAGACGCGCGACAGCGTCCTCTCCGCGCTCGAAGCGGGCAAGGTCGAACTGGACGGCGTGCCTGCCTCGGTGTTCTTCGGCCAGTTGCTGCAGAACACACGCGAAGGCTACTTCTGCGACCCGATCCACGGCGGCAACCGCGACATGGCCGCGTGGAAGATGATCGGCTTTCCC
Source organism: Paraburkholderia sp. JHI869 (assembly GCF_038900775.1). NCBI lineage: Bacteria > Pseudomonadati > Pseudomonadota > Betaproteobacteria > Burkholderiales > Burkholderiaceae > Paraburkholderia > Paraburkholderia sp. JHI869. The sequence continues at coordinate 42,342 of NZ_JAYMSC010000017.1, read as the reverse complement.
GGCGCGCGCGCCGACTTCATGGATTTCGTCAACCAGAACGGCAAGCCCTATCCGTACGGCCCGGTCTCGATCAACGGAGAGCGTACGTAAATGGCGATCAAGAAACCTCACGTCGATGCCGTGGTTGTCGGCTTCGGCTGGACCGGCGCGATCCTCTCGAAGGAACTGACCGAAGCGGGCCTGAACGTGGTGGCGCTCGAGCGCGGCGAGTATCGCGACACCTACCCGGATGGCGCGTACCCCAACACCATCGACGAGCTCACGTACAACATCCGCAAGAAGCTCTTCCTCGACCTTTCGAAGACCACCGTCTCTATCCGCCACGGCGTGAACGACACGGCGCTGCCCTACCGCCAGCTCGCCGCGTTCCTGCCCGGTGAAGGTGTGGGCGGCGCGGGCCTGCACTGGTCGGGCGTGCATTTCCGCATCACGCCCGAAGAGCTGCGCCTGAAGAGCCACTACGAAGAGCGCTACGGCAAGAAGTTCATTCCCGAAGGCATGACGATCCAGGACTACGGCGTCACCTACGACGAACTGGAGCCGCACTTCGACTTCGCGGAGAAGGTGTTCGGCACCTCGGGGCAGGCGTACAAGGTGAAGGGCAACGTGGTCGGCGACGGCAACGTGTTCGAAGCCGCGCGCAGCGACAACTTTCCATTGCCCGCGCAACTTAATACCTATTCGGCGCAACGCTTTTTCGACGCCGCGAAGTCCCTCGGCCTGCATCCGTACCGCCTGCCTTCGGCCAATACTTCGGGGCCGTACACGAACCCGTATGGCGTGCAGATGGGCCCGTGCAACTTCTGCGGCTTTTGCAGCGGCTACGCGTGCTACATGTACTCGAAGGCTTCGCCGAATCTCAACATCCTGCCCGCGCTAAAGCAGGAAAAGCACTTCGAACTGCGCTCGAAATGCCACGTGCTGCGCGTAGAACTCGACGACACGAAAAAGCGCGCCACGGGCGTGACCTATATCGATCCGGCTGGCCAGGAAGTGTTCCAGCCTGCGGACCTCGTGATCGTCTCGGCGTTCCAGTATCACAACGTGCACCTGCTGCTGCTCTCGGGCATCGGCAAGCCGTACGACCCGGTTTCGGGCGAGGGCGTGGTGGGCAAGAACTTCGCGTACCAGAACCTTTCGACCATCACGGCGTTCTTCGACAACGACACGTACACGAATCCGTTCATCGGCGCGGGCGGCAACGGCGTGGCCGTGGACGACTTCAACGCCGACAACTTCGACCACGGCCCGCTCGGCTTCGTGGGCGGTTCTCCGCTGTGGGTGAACCAGGCGGGCGTGAAGCCGATAAGCGGCATCGCCACGCCCGCGGGCACGCCGAACTGGGGCGCGGGTTGGAAGAAGGCCGTGAAGGACCACTACGCGCACACCATTTCGATGGACGCGCACGGCTCGAACATGTCGTACCGCGACGTGTACCTCGACCTCGATCCGACCTATCGCGATTCGTACGGCCAGCCGCTGCTGCGCATGACCTTCGACTGGAAGGACAACGACATCAAGATGGCGCGGTACGTGACGGGCGAGATGCAAAAGATCGCCGAGGCGATGGGCCCGAAGGCCATCAACGTGTACACGCGCGAATTCGGCGCGCACTTCGACTCGCGCCGCTACCAGACCACTCACCTCGTGGGCGGGGCCGTGATGGGCACCGATCCGAAGACGAGCGTCATCAATCGCTATCTGCAGTGCTGGGACGTGCCCAACGTGTTCGTGATGGGCGCTTCCGCCTTCCCGCAGGGGATCGGCTACAACCCGACCGGCCTCGTCGCCGCCCTCGCCTACTGGAGCGCGAAGGCCATTCGCAACCAGTATCTGAAGAACCCTGGTCCCCTGGTGAGCGTGTGAAGAGCCGCATGAAGAAGAACCTTTTTTCAATTGGCGCGAACGTTGCGCGTGCAACCTTCGCGTGCGCGGCTTTCGTGACATTTTCTGCGCAAGCGGCCGACCAACCGAACGCCGCGCTCGTCGCGCATGGCGAATACCTCGCACGCGCCGGTGACTGCATCGCCTGCCACACCATACAAGGCGGCAAGCCGTTCGCGGGCGGCCTGAAGTTCGCCACGCCGATCGGCGCAATCTACTCGACCAACATCACGCCCGACGCGAATACCGGCATCGGCAAGTGGAGCTACGACGACTTCGCCAAGGCCGTACGCCAGGGCGTGCGGCCGAATGGCGAGACGCTGTACCCCGCGATGCCGTACCCCTCGTACGCACGCCTCTCCGATGACGACATGAAGGCGCTTTACGCGTACTTCAAACAAGGCGTTGCGCCCGTGCAGGCGCAGAACCGCACCGTGGACATTCCCTGGCCGCTCTCGATGCGCTGGCCGCTCGGCGCCTGGCGCATGCTGTTCGCGGCAAAGGTGCAGCCGTTCGATGGCTCGCACTACAACGATGCGATCGTCGCGCGCGGCGCGTATCTCGTGCAGGGCCTCGGCCACTGCGGCGCGTGCCATACGCCGCGCGCACGCACGATGCAGGAACTCGCGCTCACCGACCTCGAAGGCGACGACTTCCTCGCAGGCGGCGGCCCGATCGACGGCTGGGTGCCGTCGAACCTGCGCGGCAACCCGCGCACGGGTATCGGCGCATGGAACGAGGACGACATCGTGCAGTTCCTCAAGTCGGGCCGCAATCTGCATACGGCCGCGTTCGGCGGCATGACCGACGTGGTTCAGCACAGCATGCAGCACATGAACGACGCGGACCTGCTCGCCATCGCGCGCTACCTGAAGACGCTGCCCTCCAGCGACCCGAAGGAAACGGCTTACGCCTACGACGCCGCCGCCGCGAACAAGCTGCAAAACGGCGATGCAAGCGCGCGCGGCGCGGCGGTCTATCGCGACAACTGCATGGCCTGCCACCGCAGCGACGGACGCGGCTACACGCGCGTATTCCCCGCGCTCGGCGGCAACCCCGTCGTGCAGGGCAAGGACCCCACTTCGCTGATTCACGTGCTGCTCGCAGGCAGCGCGCTCGAAGGCACGAAATCCGCGCCCTCGTCGTTCACGATGCCGCCGTTCGGCTGGCGTCTGTCCGACCAGGAAGTGGCCGACGTGTCCACCTTCGTGCGCGCGAGCTGGGGCAACGCGGGCGCGCCCGTGAGCGCCGAAGACGTCGCGAAGGTCCGCAAGACCGTCACCGTAAGCGCGCCTGAGCTGCCGCCCGGCACCACGCTCAAGCGCTAACGCGCCCTCCTCTCCTCCCCGCGTTTCACGCCTGCGGTCTCGTTCGCGAGGCACGCAGGCGCGTGCGCGCATAACCAGAAATCGCTCACGAGGCGATCTTTAGACGTTGAAACAACAAATGATGAGAAAACACCTGTTCGCCGCACCAGTCCTGTTCTCGCTCGCCGGCATCGCATCGGCGCAAGGTTCGGTCACGCTGTATGGCATTGCCGATGCCGGCATCACGTATCGCAGCAACGAGCGCACCGGCACCACCGGCGCGTACACGGGCCATTCGAACGTGGGCCTCTCCACCGGCAACCTCTCGGGCAGCCGCTGGGGCATCAAGGGCAAGGAAGATCTGGGCAACGGGCTCGCGGCCATCTTCCTGCTCGAAGACGGCTTCGACATCACCAACGGCACCTCGGGCCAGGGCGGGCGCCTGTTCGGCCGTCAGGCCTTCGTGGGCCTCGCGGACCAGCGCTACGGCTCGCTCACCATGGGCCGCCAGTACACCTCGCTCGATGACTTCGTCGGACCGGTCGCGCCGGTCAATTTCATCGGCGGATTCGGCGCGCATCCGGGCGACATCGACGACCTCGACCAGACCACGCGCGTGGACAACTCGATCAAGTACACGAGCGCGAATTACGCGGGCTTCACGTTTGGCGCGTTGTACGGCTTCGGCGGCCAGCCGGGCAGCATGAAGCGCAAGAACACCTGGAGCGTGGGCGCAGGCTACGCGAACGGCCCGCTGCGCATGGGCGTGGGCTACGAGCGCTCGGACAACAGCAAGACCGGCCTCGACGACCCCACTTACGGCAAGTGGCAAGGCACGTACGACGGCACCTTCAACTCGTCGATCAACGAAGGCTACGCGAGCGCGCAATCGCAGCAGGTCGTGGCAGCGGGCGCGACGTGGGACTTCGGTCCGGCAGTGGTGGGCGTGAACTACAGCAACGTGCAGTACCGCTCGGGCGCGAATTCGCTGTTCTCGGGCAACGCGATCTTCAATATCGCGGGCATTTTCACGCAGTGGAACGTGCAGCCGCGCACGCGTCTGTTCGCGGGCTACAGCTATACGCGTGGCAGCGCTGTGGAAGGCGTGGACGAAGATGCGCAGTACCACAACGTGTCGGTCGGCGCGACCTACGATCTCTCGACGCGCTCGACGGTGTATCTGCTCGCGGGCTATCAGCATGCATCGGGCATGACGCTCGACGCGGCGGGCAAACCGGTCGCGGCAACCGCTTCGGTGTCCGACAAGGGCAACGGCCACTCGTCGGCCACGCAGTCGCAAGCCATTGTGAGCGTGGGCTTGCGTCAGAAGTTCTAAGTGACTTCCGGCTTCGTTGCGGTCGCAACGAAGCCGCGCCGCTGGTCAGTGCAGCACCTCAGGCCGGTCCAGCAGGCCGTAGAACTCGTCGATCGTCACGGTCGGCGCGAACTGCGAGAGCGTGGCGACGATCACGTCGTCGGTAATCGCCGATCCTGCCGCCGATTCGAGCTGAACCCCGGCCGCGGCGGCCTGGCTTTCAGCCAGCTCGAGGGCGAGCGACAGGATGAAGCGCGCGTCGGTTTGGGTGAGTAGGGTTTTCATGCCTGCTCTAACGGCGCGCGCGTGGGGAATCTTTAGGGTTTTGTGGGGTTTCGTGAGGCTTCGTAAGCGTTGCGCGCGAGCCCTATGCGTGGCGCGTACGCGCCACGAACTGCCCGGGACTCGTGCCCGTCAATCGTCGGAACATTGCAATGAAGGCCGACGATGTGGCGTAGCCCAAATCCAGCGCCACGGCCTCGACGCTGCGCCCCGCATGCAGCATGGGCAGCGCATTCACGAGCCGGATGCGCTGGCGCCATTCCGTCAACGACATGCCCAGCTCGTTTTGCGCGCGGCGCATGAGCGTGCGCTCGCTCATGTGAAACGCATCGGCCAGTTCGGCGAGCGAGCGGTTGTCGGCGGGATTCTCGCGCAGCACCTGGAGGATCGCGTTGAGATCGGCGTCGTCGGTATGCGGCACAAAGCTGCCCGTGGTCGCGCAGGTCGACAGCTGATCCACGAGCACGCGCAACAGACGCGCGCGCTGCGCTTCGCCCTCTTCCTCCACCGGCGTCACGCGCAAATGTTCGAGAATCGCGCGCACGAGCGGCGAAACCATCACCGCACAACTCGTTGCCGGCATGCGCGTGCACAGATCGCGGCTGATGTACACCGAGCAATGCACCGTCTCCTGCTCGTTGAAGCCCACGTGTTCCGTGCCCGGCGCGATCCACAGGCCGAGATGCGGCGGCGTGATGTAGTGTTCGTCCCCCGCCTTCACCTCGGTCGTGCCGCTGAATGCGTAGACGAACTCACCCCACGGGTGGCACATCTCCGGGTAAGTGGCGTGCGAAGGCATGTGCTCCATACGGAAGAACACGGGCGTGGGCAGCACGTCGGTAAAGGGCGGCAGGCGCAGGTGGCGCACCGGGCGAGCATGGCTGGACGTTTTGGGCATGGCGGTCTGGGGCTATCGATTGTCAGTTTTGCGCTATATGCGCGCATCCCGACGCATCAATACTACGCCCACTGCTGCCAAACTTCAGCCGAATACTTCAAGTCAGTGAGTCCGCAATGAGAAAGCAAGTCGACGCAACGGCCGTGGCCATCATGGTGGCGCTATGCCTCGCATGGGGTCTGCAACAGGCCGCGATCAAGGCGGTGGCCGGGGATATCCCGCCCATGCTGCAGATCGGGCTGCGTTCAGGCGTGGCGGCTGCCCTCGTGTGGCTCTTCAACCGGCTCGTTTCGCGTGAGCGCTGGCTGGAAGGCGTGGCGCGCGGCGCGGGACTCGTCACGGGCGGCCTGTTCGCGCTCGAATTCGTGTTCGTGGCGATGGGCCTGCGCTGGACCAATGCTTCGCACATGGCCGTGTTTCTCTATACCGCGCCGATGTTCGCGGCCATCGGCCTGCATCTGCGCCTGCCCGACGAACGCCTCGCGCGGCTGCAATGGGCCGGCATTGCGATCGCCTTCGCGGGCATTGCCATCACGTTCCTCGGCCCGGCGCTGCTGGGCGGCGGCACGCCTGGCTCGCCGCTGTGGCTGCTCGGCGACTTCATGGGCCTGTGCGCGGGCGCGGCCTGGGGGCTCACCACCGTTGTCGTGCGTACGAGCCGTCTGAGCGAAGCGCCCGCCACGCAAACGCTCTTCTATCAACTGGCGGGGGCGTTCGTCGTGCTGATGCCGTTCGCGTTTCTCACCGGCCAGGCGCACTTTCACGGCACCCCGCTCGCCCTGGCTTCGCTCGCGTTCCAGACGCTGCTCGTCTCGTTCGTGAGCTATCTCGTGTGGTTCTGGCTGCTGCGCCGCTATCTGGCCGCGCGCCTCGGCATCCTCTCGTTCATGACGCCGCTGTTCGGCGTGGCGTTCGGCGTCGCGCTGCTGCACGAGAGCGTGGAGCCCGCTTTCCTGTTTGGCTCGGCGCTCGTGCTGGTTGGCCTTCTGGTAGTAAACGCGCAAAGTTGGGTCCGCCAGGCTTTTGGCCGCCGCGCCGCTAACGCGAGCGGCGCTCAGGCTTCCTGAGCGGAAGCCAGGCGCTACGCCACCGCTTCACCGCGCTTGCCCACCGGCAGATCGCGCACGACCACGCACTCGGGATCGCGCTGCTGGCGTGCGAAGATCGCAAGAATCTCGCGCCATGCGGGCCACAGTCCCGCATAAGGCTTCGGCATTTGCGAAGCCACCGCGTCATGAAAAGCGGGCAACGCATGAAACGGCACGCTCGGATACATGTGATGCTCGATATGGTAGTTCATGTTCCAGTACAGAAAACGCAGCACGGGATTGAGCATCACCGTACGGCTCGACACGCGGTGATCGAGCACATTCTCCTTGAGCCCCGTATGCTGCGTGAGCGCGCACAGTTCATGCAGCCAGGTGCCATAGGCGCGCGAGACGAACAGGAACAGGATCGGCAGCCAGCTATGCGCGATGAGCGCCCAGGCGAACACCGCCACGTAGCACGCGAGCAGCACGCGTGAATTCGCGCACATCTTGCGGTACTCGGCCTCCGGCACCACCTCCTTCGCGCCCTTCGTGATAATGCCGAAGCTGTGCAGCACGATCGCGCCGAGAAACTGCATACCGTGCGAGATACGCACGAAATCCGTGACGAGCTTCAAATAGCTGAGCGGCCGCTTGAACGCCAGTTCGGGGTCCTGATAAGGTTCGGCGGTCAGATGCGTGAAGGTATGGTGCCGCGCATGCAGCCAGCGGCTGTACACCTGCTCGCGCCACGACATGAAGCAGATGATCCAGTAGGCGGTCTCGTTCATCCACCGCGTTTTGAACGCGGTCCCGTGACCCAACTCATGCGCGGCGGCCTCGCTGAACGCGAACACCGTGCCGTACAGCAGGAAGGCGGGAATCGCCCAGGCCGTACCGAGCGAGTACCACGCGAGCACGCCGGTCGCCACGACGAGCGCGAGGAAGCCGCCCACCTGCATGAGCCCCCGCGCGTCGGTGCGAGTGGAGAATGCCTTGAGACGCTTGCGGTCGATCTCCACCCTGTACCACGCATTCATGTCGATGTTCATTGCCGTGCTCCGCGCGAGGTTGTCGCTTTCACGCCTGCTCTTACCGGTACGAACCCGCGTACTTCTGCACGGGCGCGAGGTTGTCGCGCGTGACGAAGCTCGGGCCGGAACTCACCGTCGAACCGGTATAAACCGGCTTGAGGTCGTACTTCGCGAGACGCGCCGCCACCTTCTTGTCGTCCTTGAGCGCGGCGACGATATGGGCCGGGTCGCTGGTCTTGTCGCGCACCGCGATCGCCATGGCCGCCACCGAGAGGTATCCCTGAAGATAGGGCTGCTGATCGATTGCGAACTGGATCTGCCCGGCTTGAATCGCCTTGAGGATGTCCGGCGAAAGATCGAACGTCGCGACATAAAGCTTGCCGGCCTTGCCCGCATCGTTCACGCCGCGCAGCACGCCCATCGCCTGATCGGGGCCGAGCGCGAGAATCGCCTGGGTGTTGGGATGCGAGCGCAGATACGCGGCCACCTTGCTTTCGATAACGGTCGGGTCTTCGCCGCTATCCAGCGTGGACTTCTTGTAATCGGCGCCGATGGCGTCCGCAAAGCCCTTGCAGCGGTCCCACAGCGCCTGGATATCCGCGCCGTGATTCACGCAGAGAAAGTCGTGAATGCCGGCCGCTTTGGCGCGCTCGCCCGCCGCCTTGCCGGCTGCGTATTCGGGCTGACCGACGTGCAGGATCGCGCCGAGCTTCACACCCGCTTCCGGGCCACCGTTGATCGTGATGAGCGGAATATGCTTGGCCTTCACACCAGCCAGACCTGTCTGGATCATCTCCAGATTCGGCACCGTAGTGATGACGCCCGCATAGTTGCGCGCCGAGGCCTGCTCGAGAATGCGCACCATGTCGCCGGTGTCACCCGTGGGCGGATTGCGGTAATCGACCGGCACGCCGAAGTCTTCGCTCGCGTCGCGCATGCCGTTTTTCACGGTGTTCCACCACACGTTCGAATCCGAGCCGTGACTCACCATCACGAAGCGTTCCCCGGCGCGGGCCGTATTCGCCGCGAATCCGCTACAGAGCGCCATTGCCGCGAGCGCGGCCGCGCACACGCGGCCCACGCGAAGTCTCGTCATGTTCATGAGGTTGTCTCCAGTTTGTGTAGTGTTCGGCCCTTGCGTCACTGCCCGCCTGGCACGCTTAGAATGTAGTTGAATGAATTTCCGCTCTCAAACGGATTCTTGAGGAGAATTCCTCAAAATGAATCGTCTAATGAAAAGACACGGAAAGCGCGTATGAACACGAGACGCAAACCCACGATGGAAGATGTCGCCAAAGCCTCGGGCGTGAGCTATTCCACGGTCGAGCGCGTGTTGAACGGGCGAGGCGGCGTGGCGCGCGACAAGGAAGCGCGCGTGCTCGAATGGGCGCGCAAGCTCAAGATGGACCGGGCGCTCGACGAAGTGTCGGTGCGCTGGCTGCGCATCGCCATCGTGACGCAGAAGCCCGATTCGCCCTATTACATCGCCTTGCGTCACGGGTTCGAGCTTGCGCAAAAGTCATTCGAAACCTACCGCGTGATGTGTCAGCTCACGTTCTTCGACGACCTCGAACCGAAGTCGCTCGCGCGCGTGATCGAGCGCGCCGCGCAGAAGGCGGACGCCATGATCGTCGTGGCTTATGAGCATCCCGTGGTGGTGGATGCGCTCTCGCGCGTGGCGCGCAAGATGCCGCTCGTTACCATCGCGAGCGATCTGCCCGACACGGGACGCCTCGCTTACGTGGGCATCGATAACCGCTGCGCGGGGCGCACGGCGGGCGAACTGATGGGCCGCTTTCTGGGCGAGACGGGCGGCCAGGTCATGGTGATCGCGGGCCTGCGCACCTACCTCGGCCACGAAGAGCGCGACGGCGCATTCCGCTCGGTGCTGCGCAGCCGCTTTCCGGCCTGCGAAGTCGTGGCCACGGTGGAAAGCCGCGAAGACGCCGCATCGACCGAACGCCTCACGCGCGACGCCTTCAAGAAGTATCCGGCATTACGCGGCATCTACAATCTTTCGGTTGGCGATGAAGGCATTGCACGCGCGCTCAAGGCGCTCAAGCGTGAGCACGCAACGACCCTGATCGGCCACGAACTCACCGCGATCAGCCGCGCGCTGCTCGCCGAAGGCGTGATGGACGCCGTGCTCGACCAGAGCCCATTCGTCGAAGCGGTGCGCGCGGTAGAGGTGATCCTCGCTCACTACAACCGCGGCGCGGCCGCGAGCCTGCCGCTGCAAACGCCGATGTCGATCTATCTGCAGGCGAATTTGCCGGTTGCAGCGGCTTGAGGCGTTCTGAGGTAAAGTCGCTCGGGTTCCGACTCACAGCGAATCCCACGCCGATGGAAAACCTCTCCACTTTCACGCCGGTGGCGCTCGAACATGCGAGCCGCCTCATCAATCATGGCCCCACGGTGCTCGTCACCAGCAGCGACGGCAAGCGCCGCAACATTATGGCGGCCGCGTGGTCGATGCCCGTGGAATTCACGCCGCCGCGCATCGCCATCGTGATCGACAAGCGCACGTTCACGCGCGAACTCATCCACGCAAGCGGCACATTCGGCGTGATCATTCCGGGCGCCGCCGCAATCGACCTGACCTATGCCGTGGGCAGCGTGAGCGGCCGCGAGACCGACAAGTTCAAGCGCTTCGATATCGCGGCCATTACGGGCCCGAAGCTCGGCTTGCCTTTGCTCGAAGCGGGCTGCCCGGCATGGATGGAATGCCGCCTGATTGCCGAAAAGCATACCGAAGACGCCTACGACACGTGCTTTGCCGAAGTGGTTGCCGCAGCAGCCGACTCGCGCGCTTTCCGCAATGGCCACTGGGAACTCGACAGCAGCAACACGGACCTCCATACGATCCACCATCTCGGCGCCGGCAACTTCGTGCGCGCCAGCGACACGATCAAGGCGCGCGAACTCGCGTAAGCACACAAGCACGATCAAGCCGATTCAAGCTCACGCCCGCGCGTTTCAGGCAGCGTGAGCGCGGCCACGATCAGCACGCCGTAGGCCGCGATCGCGAAGATGCCAATGCTCGGACCGAGACCGAATTGCTTCGCGAGCGCGCCGATCAGAAACGGGAACAGCGCGCCAATGGCACGGCCCACGTTGTAGCAGAAACCCTGTCCCGAGCCACGCACGCGCGTCGGAAAGAGTTCGGTGAGAAACGCTCCCATGCCCGAGAAAATACCCGACGCAAAGAAGCCGAGCGGAAAGCCGAGCCACAGCATCGAGCCATTCGTGAGCGGAAGTGAAGTGTAGGCGAATGCAATCACCATCGAGCCCGCCGCGAACAGAATGAAGTTGGGCTTGCGGCCGATCCGGTCGGTCAGCCACGCGCTCGAGAGATAGCCAACGTATGAACCCGCGATGATCATCGCGAGATAGCCGCCCGTTCCCATCACCGTGAGATGGCGCTCGCTCTTGAGAAACGTAGGCAGCCAGGTGGTAATGGCGTAGTAGCCGCCTTGCGCGCCCGTTGCGAGGAGCGCCGCGCGCACGGTGGTCCAGCGCAGCTTCGGCGCGAAGATTTCCGTGAAGCGCGGCTTGTCGCCCGCTTCGGCCTGCGCCGCCCTGGCGCTCCGGAATACTTCGGGTTCCTTGACATATCGGCGAATCACCAGCACGAGCAGCGCCGGAACGAGACCCACAAGAAACAGCGAGCGCCACGCCAGCTCCGCCGGCAGAACCGAGAACAGCACCGCATAGAGCAGCGCGGCGAGCCCCCAGCCGAGCGCCCACCCCGACTGCACGAGCCCCACGGCCTTGCCGCGGTCCTTCGCACGAATCACCTCGCCGATCAGCACCGCGCCCGCAGTCCACTCTCCGCCAAAGCCGAAGCCCATCAACGCCCGTGCGCCAAGCAGCTGACCGTAGTTCTGCGCGAGTCCGCATAGGCCCGTGAAGATCGCGAACCACAGCACCGTGAGTTGCAGCGTACGCACGCGGCCAATGCGGTCGGAGAGGATGCCCGCGAACCAGCCGCCAAGCGCCGACGAAAGCAGCGTGAGCGTGCCGATGAAACCTGCATCGCCGAGGCTGAGACCCCAGCTCGCCACCAGCGTGGGGATCACGAACGAGAGCATTTGCGTATCCATGCCGTCGAGCATGTAGCCGATCTTGCAGCTCCAGAACGCCTGGCGTGCCTGCGGCGACGCGTGCGCGTACCACGAACGCTCCTGCGCGGAAGACGGCGCGGATTCAGCCGCGGGCGACGCGAGTGTCTTGCTGTCCATCTGTTGCTCCTTTTGATAGACGTGCTAATGAATTTCGGGCGCTTCTGGCGCGCCTAAAACACCGCCAGCGATGCATTGGTAATGTCGGTCATGAGCATGTGGCCCGGCGCGTGCGCAATCGCGAGCGGCAGCTTCGCGTCCATCAACGCTGTTTGGGGCGTCACGCCGCAGGCCCAGTACACCGGCAGCTCGCCCGCGCGTATCGAAACCGCGTCGCCGAACTCGGGGCGCGCGAGGTCGTCAATACCCAGTTCCGCCGGATCGCCGATATGCACCGGCGCGCCGTGCACGCCCGGAAAGCGGCTCGTGATCTGCACCGCGCGGATGGCGTCGGCGCCGCGCATGGGACGCATCGAAACGACGAGATCGCCAGCGAACACGCCCGCACGCTGGTTCGCGCGGCGCGTGCGGTACATCGGCACGTTGCAGCGCTCCTCCACGTGACGCAGCGGAATGCCTTCGAGCGCGAGCATATGCTCGAACGAGAACGAGCAGCCAATGGCGAACACGACGAAATCGTCCTGCCAAAGCGCCTCGAGCGAAGCGACTCGTTCGCTCAGCTCGCCATGGCGATACACGTTGTACGCGGGCACGTCGGTGCGGATATCGATATCGCGGCCGAGCGCCGGCACGCGAAAGTCGCCGGGCTCGCCCACGCCGAGCAACGGGCACGCCTTGGGATTCGCATGACAAAAGCGCAGAAAGTCGTGCGCGTGCGCCTCGGGCAGGATCGCGAGATTCGCCTGCGCGTACTCGCCGCAATGACCGGCTGTGGGGCCGCAAAAGTCGCGTGTGCGCACGGCAAGCCGGAATTCGTATGGGGTCATGGTCTTTGGGCGTGACTTGAAGTTCAGGAGCCGCGGCGAACGGCTCGCCTACTCGTTAGGCCAAAGCATAGAAAAGACAAAAAATTGACGCCAACTAGTTTTTCTTGAGTCGGACGAATAGAATTTCTTAACGAAATCGCGGGTTTTCCCGAGATTTCGACCATCCCCTCGCCCACGCGCCATGAATACGCGATTCCTCGAAACCTTCGTTACGCTCGCGAAGCTGCGCAGCTTTCGCACGACGGCCACGGCGCTGCACGCCACGCCCGCCGCCATTTCGCAGCGCCTCAAAGCGCTCGAAGACGAATTGCAGACAGTGCTCGTCGATCGCGAGAGCCGTGAATTCCGCCTCACGCCCAACGGCGAACATCTGCTGGGCTACGCGAAAGCCGTGGTGGAGGCAACGCGCCAGCTCCAGGCCGCCGCATCCACCGAAGGCGCCATGCGCGGAAAGCTGCGCCTCGGCGTGATCGAAACGGTCGTGCATAGCTGGCTCGCCGATTACATGCGCAGGCTCAGCCAGGACTATCCACAGCTGGAAGTGGAGCTTGCGGTGGATGTGAGCGTCGTGTTGCAGCGCCGCCTCATGGCGGGCGAGCTCGACCTCATCATTCGTGTGGAAGGCAGCGACGAGGCATCCGTAGTGTGCGACGCGCTCGCCAATTACCCCGTGCACTGGATCGCGCGCGCGGGCCTCTTTCCGCCCTCGCGCAGCTCACTCGCGCGGCGCGTGCTACAGCACCCCATCCTCACGTTCGGGCGGGGAACGGCGCCGCATCGCGCGCTGGAAGACATCGTGAGCAAGCTTGCGCTCGCGAACGGGGTGAGCATTTCCGACACGCGCATCACCGGGTCGCCCTCGATTTCCGTGATCGTACAGCTCGTGCGCGACGGGTTCGGTGTCGCCGCCATTCCCCGCCTCTTCGTCGACGACCTCATTGCACGCGGCGAAGTGGTGGAACTGCCGTTGCAGCCATCGCCGCCCTCGATCGTCGTCTCGATGTCGCGGCGCACCGACGCGCCGCTATTCGTGCACGGCGCGGCGAACGCCGCGCGCGCAGCCTGCCACGACTATTGCGCGCACAGCGAAAAGCGGCTGATCGAGCGGCTTTGATGCTTGCGCCCTGCTGGCGCTGGCATTTGCCTCAAGTCGCTATGATCGCGTGTGGCGTGAAACCGCCGCAGATATTTCGCATGCCAAACATTTGAAAACATCCAACGGCGCGTGCGCCGTTCTCCCAAGGCGAATCTAAAAACGGCCAGGAGCCACGCATGAGCGATCGCATCGATACGCCAGCCTCGTATGGCAGCCCGCAGGCAAGCGCGCAAGCCGGACGACTCGGCTACCTACCCGTTGCGCTGTTCGGCTCGGTCATGGGGCTTGCCGGACTCTCGTCGGCCTGGCGCCTCGCGCATCGCATGTACGGCATGCCACTGTGGGTCGCACAACTCATCGGCGTGCTCGCCGTGCTGGCATTCCTGATGATCGGCTTCGGCTACGCCGTGAAATGGGTCACCGGACCCGATGCGGTGAAAGCCGAATTCAATCATCCCGTGGCCGGCAATCTCTTTGGGACGCTGTTCATCAGCCTGCTTCTGCTTCCCATCCCGCTTGCGGATTTAAGCGTGCCGTTTGCGCGCGCGGTGTGGACTGTCGGCGCGATCGGCATGATCGCGTTTGCGTGGTTCGTCATCATGCGCTGGCTCAGTCAGCGTCAGCAACCGTCCCACGCGACACCCGCGTGGATCGTGCCGGTCGTGGGGCTCATCGACATTCCACTCGCCACGCCCGCCATCCAGATCACGGGCGTGAATGGCGTACTGCAACTCGCACTTGCCGTGGGACTCTTTTTCGCTGTGCCGCTTTTCACGCTCGTCTTTGCGCGCCTGATGTTCGAGGAGCCCATGGCCGACAATCTGCAGCCAACGCTCCTCATTCTGCTCGCGCCGTTTGCGGTGGGCTTCTCGGCCTATGTCACCGTAACGGGCGAAGTCGATCGCTTCGCCGACGCACTCTACATGCTCACGCTGTTTCTCCTCACCGTGCTCGTGGGCCGGTTGCGCTATCTCGCCATAGCCTGCCCCTTCCGGCTCTCGTGGTGGGCCGTGAGCTTTCCGCTTGCTGGCTCGGTGAGTTGCGCCGAACGCTACGCCGACCATGCGCCGGGCCCCATCACGCATGGCATCGCGATCTTTCTGCTCGCCACCGTCACGCCGCTGCTGCTCGTCCTGGCCGCCCGCACGTTGTGGGGCGTGCTGCGAGGCGAACTGGAAGCGCTGGCGCACTAGCAACTCGAATACAATCGCCTGCTTGAATTTTATAGACGATCGGTCTAATATCGTCGGCATGGACCCGACCATTGCCAAACCGCGCCGCGGCAGGCCGCCGAAAGACCCGCGCGCGCATGCCGATACACGTGCATCCCTCATTCACGCCGGCATGGAAATGCTGACCGAGCAGAGCTTCGCAGCCACAGGGCTGGACGCCCTGCTCAAGCGCGTGAACATTCCAAAGGGCTCGTTCTATCACTACTTCGAGAGCAAGGAAGCGTTCGGGCGCGAGTTGATGACCGCGTACGATGCGTACTTCTGCGCGAAACTCGACCGCTGGCTGGAGGACGACACGCGCCCCGCCCTGGAGCGGCTTGGCGCCTTCGTCGAAGACGCGAGCAAAGGCATGGCCCGCCACCGTTACACACGCGGCTGCCTCGTCGGCAACCTCGGTGTCGAGGTGGACATCCTGCCCGAGGACTTTCGCGAAACGCTCGAACATATTCTGCAAGGCTGGCAGGCGCGCATCGTGGCGTGCCTGCGCGAGGCCCAGCGCGAAGGCGTGCTCGCGAAGCGAATCGACCTCGCGTCACTCGCCGCTTTCTTCTGGATCGGCTGGGAAGGCGCCGTGCTGCGCGCCCGGCTCGTTCGCAGCGCGGCGCCGCTCGATACATTCTTCAAAGGCTTCATCGCCGGGCTGCCTCGCGCGTGAGGCGCGGCACCGTCAACCGTTCACTGTTTCAGGAGCAGGATGCATCATGTTCAAGGCCATTCTCATTGATAAGGAATCCGGATCGTATGAGGCGCGTATCGCCGGGCTCGACGACGCACGCCTGCCGGAAGGCGACGTGCTCGTCGATGTCGGCTACAGCACGCTGAACTACAAGGACGGCCTCGCGATTACCGGCAAAGGCCCGGTCGTGCGCAGCTTCCCCATGGTTCCGGGCGTCGATTTCGCGGGCACGGTTGCGCAAAGCGCGAACCCCGCCTACGCGGTGGGCGACGCGGTCGTGCTCAACGGCTGGGGCGTTGGCGAACAGCATTGGGGCGGCCTCGCGCAGAAGGCGCGCGTCAAGGGCGATTGGCTCATTGCGCTCCCGGCGGGCTTCACGCCGCGCCAAACGATGGCCGTCGGCACGGCCGGATACACGGCCATGCTCTGCATTCTCGCGCTGGAGCGCCACGGCATCACGCCCGCGCACGGCGACGTGCTCGTCACGGGCGCGAACGGCGGCGTGGGCAGCTTCGCCATTGCACTGCTCACGCGCCGGGGCTATCGCGTAGTCGCTTCGACCGGCAGGCTGCAAGAGGCGGAGTATCTGAAGCAGCTCGGCGCCGTCGAAGTCATCGACCGCGCCGCGCTTTCCGAACCGGGCCGCCCGCTGCAAAAAGAGCGCTGGGCTGCCGCGATCGATTCGGTTGGCGGCCACACATTGGCGAACGTCTGCGCGAGTTTGCGCGCCGATGGCGCGGTGGCCGCGTGCGGTCTTGCACAAGGCATGGATCTTCCTGCCACGGTCGCGCCATTCATTTTGCGCGGTGTAAGCCTCCTCGGCATCAACAGCGTGACGCGTCCTCTCGCGGAGCGGCAGCAGGCGTGGCACGCGCTGGGAGAAACGCTCGACCTGAAGCAACTCGATACGATTACGCATGAAATCGGCCTGGCCGAAGCCATCCCGGCCGCAAGCGAACTGCTCGCCGGGCGTGTGCGCGGGCGGCTGGTCGTGGACGTCAACCGGTAACGAGCGCAGCAGCGGCGATTCAACGCCTCACGATTTCGCCGCTTTGCTGAACCCCGCTTTTACGGCCGCTTCGCAAACTCGCGCGGCGTGGCGCCGAGAAGCCGCGTCATCCAGTGCGCCATATGGCTTTGATGCGAGAAGCCCGCTTCGAGCGCCACCTGGCTCAGGCTCAGTTGGCCTTCGATGAGCAGCGCCCTCGCGCGCTCGACGCGTCGCCGCACGACATATTGATGCACCGGCATGCCTAGCGTTTCGCGAAACAGGGCCTTGAAATGCGGCACGCTCAAGTCGACGAGCGCAGCAAGCTCGCCAAGTGTGAGGCGTTGATCGAGATGGCTCTCGATGTAATCGGTCACGCGCGCGGCCTTGTGGGTCGCAAGCGTTGCGGTGCGGCCTCGCAGCGCTGAATCCGTTGCACCGAGCAGCCGCACCACCATAGCAGTGGAAATGCTTTCGGCGAATAGCGGATCGCAAGCCGTTCCCGCATCGATCTCGGCGAGCAGCGCACCCGCCAGCGCATTGATGCGCGGGTCGCGCAACTGGAGATGCGGCCGGATCTCGCGCTGGCCCCAGGGGTTCTCCATTTGCTGCGCAATCGAGCGCACGAAGCGATCGTCGAACCACACGCGCAGAATCGTGCAGTCCGCGTCGTCAGTCCATTCGCCTTCGACGCCGGCGGGCACCACATCCGCGTCGCCGTGCGCCTGGAGCCGCGATTGACGACGGCCGTCGCACGCGCATCGCGCACGCACCGGCGTGCCGACATGAATGCCGATCCGGTGATACGTCATCGCGGGAAAACGATGCTCCCCCGCACTCACGCGCAGCAGTTCTGCGCCGCCGCCGTGCCAGCCCAACCCAACGCTCGAACGCAGGCTGACGCTTGCTCCAGTCTGCCGGTTCGAATCTGCAGTCACTGCGCTCATGGCATTCCTCTTCGACGCTAAAGCCGTGCGGGAAATCGTGCGATGTTTGCAGCCAGTCTACTGGATTGTCGTCACGCTCGCGCACGGCGCAATGGTGGACGTATTCAATCATCCGTTTCTGCGCAACGCCATCCTTTCCTGCGCGCCCGCCAGCGCTCGTATGCCTACGATGACGCAGACCACGCAAACCAGGAGAAAGCGATTATGTTCGTGATTTTCGGAGCATCGGGCAAGGCCGGGCGCGTCACCGCCGCCGCGTTGCGTCGTGCGGGCAAGCCCGTGCGCGCCGTGGTGCGCAATGCTCGCCATGGAGAGAGTCTCGCGGAGCTGGGCTGCGAAATCGCGCTCGCCGATCTGACCGACCCGCGATCGGTCGCAGCCGCGATAGAAGGCGCCCGCGCCGTTCAACTGCTATGCCCTGTCCCGTCAGGTGACAAGGACCCCGAAACAACCATGCGCACGATGATCGACGTCGCCGCCGACGCCCTGCGCGCGAACCCGCCCGCCACGCTGCTCGCCATTTCCGACTACGGCGCGGAACTGCCGATCAATACGGGCATTACACGGCTATATCACCACCTGGAACAGCGGCTGAAGCCCGTTGCGACGCATCTCACCTTGCTGCGCTCGGCGGAACATATGCAGAACTGGGCGGCGTTCATTCCCGCTGCGCTCGCAACCGGTGTGCTGCCAAGTCTGCATCAGCCTCTCGAGCGCCGCTTTCCCACGGTCGCCGCACAAGACGTTGGCGCGGCGAGCGCCGAGTTGCTGCTCCATCCGCAGCAGTCAGACGAACCGCGAATCGTGAGCATCGAAGGACCGCAGAGGGTCAGCGTGACCGATATTGCGGCGGCGCTCTGCGAAGCGAGCGGTCGCACGATCACGCCCCATGCGTTGCCGCGTGAAGCGTGGACACCGATGCTGCTCAAAGCCGGACTCAGCGAGAATCACACCCGGCTCATCGCCGATCTTTACGACGTCTACAACACAGGCCGCATCGACGTGGAGCCGGAGCGCAGCGAGCGGCGTTTCGGCACGACCGTGTTACGCGACGTGGTCGGCCCACTCGTTGCGAAATTCAGCAGCCAAATGGCGCGCGCGCTGCAATGATAAAAAACGGCCGGGCGTGACGCACGCCCGGCCGCTTCCGCACGACTACGCGGCGATCAGAACCACTTGCCGAACTCGCTGCCCGGCGCAAGCGACACGCCACGCAGCACTTCGCCGAACCCCGCGTTGCGCAGCGTCACGAAGCGCTCGTTCGCAGCACCCGAAGCCGTGGTGTTGCGCAGCACATCGCGCACGGCGACGAGGCGATTCGGGTCCGCGCCCTGGTCACCGTTGCCGCTCACCGTCGAGGTGATCGCCCAGATCGTAACCGTGCCATCCTGCCCGACGTGTCCGGTGATGTTACGCAGGCCGTCCGTGGCCGGCGACCACGGCAAGCCGGTCGCGCTGTTCGTACCCATCGGATAACCTGCTACGGTGTACGAAGTACCCAGGTTCAGGCCGTTCTGCAGCGTGTACGCGAGCTTCCACGACTTCGTCCCTGCGTTGTACACCCACTTCTGCAGGCCCGCGCCGGTCTGCTGCGCGGCGTGCGTGTACAGGTCCGTGCCACCCGAATAGCCGTCGCCTTCGTCGGCGACATAAAGCGTATTCGCGTCGGCAAACCACAGGCCGAACGGGTACGAGAGCGTCGTCGCGGTCTTGTTCGGCGTGGCCGGGAAGCCCGCGAGCACGCATACATTGCTCGGCAAGCCGCTGGTCGTCAGTGTGGCCGCGTCGTACGCAAGCGGGTTGGCCGGCAGCTTCGCGCCCGCCACCGGTACGCCTACGCCGCCCGAGGGACACGCCTTGCCCGTGGTATCGACGAAGTACACCGTGTTCACGCCGTTGCTGCCGCTGCCCTTCGTGAAGTACACCACGTTGTTGAAGACGGTCAGGCCGCGGTAGTTGTCGTCCTTGCCCACCTTGTCGGCCTTCGCACCGAGCTGCGTGACCGAGAAGCTGGCGAGCGGCGTGGGCGTGCCGGGCGTTTGCTGCGCCTCGTGCTGGTGCGTCGCTTCGATGAATTGCGCGCCCGCGCCGAGAATCACGCCCGCCGGCTGCGGGTTCGCACCGTTGCCTGCGTTGCCCACCGTGTAGTAGAAGCCGGTGCCTTCGCCGTTGTCCTTGCCGTTGTTGAGCAACGCAGCGCGGCCGTTATTGCCGCTGTAAGCGTTGGTCTCCGTGAAGGAGAGGTGCCCTTGCGCATCGAGCCGGGCCACGGCGCGATAGAACGCCTGACCGTCCGGATTCGTCGGATCGATCGCGCCCGGCGTATTCGAGTTCGATACGTCGATCGAGTTGACCGGTGCAACGTAGCCCATGAAGGTCAGATAACGACCGTCGCTCGAGAGGTTGAGCGCGAGTTCGGACTTGGAGCTGAAGCTCGTCACGAGCTGGTCATGGTCATGGCCCGGATGCAGACTGTTGGGCACCTCCAGCGTGTGAACGACCTGGCCTCCCGGCATGATCGTATCGAGGAAAATGCGCGACGTGATACCAAAGCTCGGATCGTAGAGCACGTTGTTCCAGACGGCCGGATACGTGCCGTCAGTGGGCGCACCGCCCGTGGGGCAGCTCGCCTGCGCGCTATTGCAATTGGGCGGCAGCGCCGTGCCAGGGGTGACGTTGCTCGACACGTTGTCGTAAACACTGCGACTCACAACGAGCAGACCCGAATCACCGAAGAATGCGTCCGCATTTTGCGCGGCTGCGCCTGCACTGGCACAAACCAGAGCAGCGGCAACCGCAAGACGTGAAGGGCGTGCGGCAAAACAAGCGCCGCACCATGCCGGGCGAAGGGTATTGATGGCCATCTGTAGCGTCTCCGTAAGGAATTACAGGCGTTTTGTCAAGACGAACTCGGGGTCAATCCCGCTTACCGTAGCGAAATTTTGTGAAAGATTTGTTGCAGTCTCGCGGCTTTCGATCACGCCTTTTCCTCTGCGGAATTCGACTTTTTTCAGCGCGAATCTTTGCGTGGAAATTTCGTTTGTTATCCTCATCATCCGTTCGTGCAGTTCACTCGAATGCTTCGTTAAAAATCCGCCGCACGATAGCAGGATTCAATTTGAATCCTGCATTTCATCATCCTGTAATAGTCACTACGCGGAGAAAACCGACTCCGCGACATCCCGCAAAACATGAATAACGGGAGAAGCTCGTGAGACCATTGCCCCCCCTGATTGCCGCGCTCGTTTGCGGCATTTTCGCGTTGACGTGCCGCGCGCAAGATGTGACCGGCTGCGGCAGCACGCTGGCCGCCCCCCTATACAACCATTGGGCCACCGCCTACCAGAAGTCCGGCGGCGGCAAAGTGATCTACCGAAGTACCGGCTCCACGGACGGCATCAAGCAGATCGTCGCGCACACGGTCGACTTCGCCGGTTCCGACGCTCCGCTCACAAGCGAGCAGTTGAGCAAGGAAGGATTGCGGCAGTTTCCCACCGCGATAGGCGGCGTGGTTCCGGTCGTGAATCTTCCGGGCATCAAGGCTGGCCAGTTGATGCTGACCGGCGAAGTGCTGGGCCAGATCTTTCTCGGCAAGATCCTGTACTGGGACGACCCGGCCATCGTGCGGCTCAATCCGAAGATCAAGATGCCCAACACGCCGATCGCTGTCGTCCGGCGTCTGGACGGTTCGGGCACGACGCTGATCTGGACGCACTATCTCTCGCAGGTGAGCCCTGAATGGAAACGCAAGGTTGGCGAAGGCACCAGTGTTCACTGGCCCCTCGGAATAGGCGGCAATGGCAATGAAGGAGTCGCCACTTTCGTGGGCTATTTGCCCGGGGCGATCGGCTATATCGCCTGGGACTTCACGAAGCAGAATCACCTGACTTACACGGCCATGACCAACGCAGCGGGCGTGGTCGTCGAGCCGGGCATCCAGACATTCAGCGCAGCTGCCGCGAATGCGGACTGGTCAAGCTCGCTCTTTCAGGTGCTGACCAATCAGCCAGGCAAGGACGCATGGCCCGTCATCGGCGCGACTTACGTGCTTTTGCAGGCCACGCCAGGCCACTCGGCGCGCAGTGCTGAAACGCTGAAGTTCTTCGACTGGGCGCTCACGCGCGGCGAGCCGACGATTCAGGCGCTCGACTATATTCCGCTGCCTGCCGTAGTGGTGGCGAAAATTCGCGCGCAATGGCACGGCGACAAAAGCGACGACGCCGCCCCCAAAACGGCCGCAGTGCAATAGCGTTCACGTCAGTTCACGCGCGTTCTCACGCCAGGCGCCTTTGCGCCAGGGAGGCGTTGATGAAACAGGAAGCTGCCGAAGAGGTCGTGAAGTCGATCGCGACCGAAACGCAAACGCCGCTGGAAACCGTCGCGAAGATGTATGAGCAAACGTGGGCGGAGTTCAGTGACGGCGCACGCGTCATGGATTATCTGACTGTGCTCGTCTCACGGCGCGTGCGGGAGGACCTTCGCAACATGCGCAAGAAAGCGCACTGAATGCTTGTGCGGCTGCATGCCGATTCCGCACGCACGAATCAGCGCCTGCCTGCCTTGCGCCTGCGGGTATCGGCTTTACGGCAGAGGTCGGTGAGCACCCAGCGCGCGATGATCTCGGGACGATTCGTTCCGTACTGCGCGAACTTGATTTCGTTTTCGAAGTAAACGATAACGCTTCCGGCCATCACGCGGTAAGCGCCCGCGTAGTTCACGCCATCCAGTTCGACGTTCAAGGAATGGGTGGTTTCGTATTCTGCAAGAGCCAAGGTAAGCGCGGAAATGTCTAAATTATGACAATATCGTTTCGCGCGCCCATTGGTCAATTAAATATGCGTTTTGTTTCATATTAACGATTGGCGGCCCGATTTTTGCCCATTACGAAAACCTGTTGCGCCCTTTAATGGTGCACGGATTAACGCCGCTTGACTCAGCCTTCCATACGGGCTTGCCGCGAACCACCGCTCGCCAACGGAAGCGCTCCAGGCATTCACCCAGCGCGTCGCCATCATTTTTTCGCTGGCCACTTCGGCATTCATCAGCCGCTTCATTGCCAGGCCCAGGCGGTGCATTGCGTACCGCTTGCGGCGCGCTTCGGTATCCACTCGCGCGTTCATCGTCTCGCCTCTTCCGGTTGAGTATTGCGCAGACAAAAACCTGGAGACCCACCTGCACCAGATACCTTACGAAGCTGAAACATTATTCGCGCTGAACCACGCGCGAACGCTCATTAAGGCACGGAATTAAAGGCGGAAACATCAGGGAGAGTATTGAGGGCGCTCAGCATGAAAGCGCTTTCGCCGCACTGTGCGAAAAAAGGGCTCGCCATCCATGCCGCACTGGCTGCGCACTCAAACCCCGCACTTAAAACACTACGCCGGCCATATGACACACGTTAGCAGGCCACGGATTCGTGCCGTTTTGTCGAAATACAACCGAGGAATGGCGGCGGCCCGATGTCGCACGGGGCGATCATGATGGATCGGCAACCCCATTCCAGAAGGTTCACAGCGCGACAATCCATGCGAACAACGACACACGGCGGCCCCCGATTCGCGCTCGGACGCGCACTGAAGCAACCGCTGCTCAATGCGGTGGCTCGACTGCCCGACAGCGTGCAGCGAGCGATGTTCATGCCGCCGATACGCCGCATCTGCATTCGCGTGCCGGTATTGCGCGCGGTCTACTCTGGCTGCCTGCGTCGCCACCCTATCGATCTCAAGTACGGCACGGACACGAGCGGCCTCGTCGATTCCAACGCGCTGCAGTGCGACGCCCAACTCGCCGAGCAACTCAGGCCCTACATGGGCTCGCAGCCCACCATCATCCGCCGCGCACTCGACACGCTGGGCGATATCAGCGGCTATACGTTCATGGACATTGGCTGCGGTAAGGGCCGGCCGATGATCGTTGCCTCCGAGTATCCTTTCGCTTTGGCGCTGGGCTACGACATCAGCGCGGACCTCGTGAGAACGGCGAACGCGAACGCCGTCGTCATGGCGCGGCGCTATCCGCAACGGCCGCCCATTCGCGCGTTGCACGCCAATGTCGCCGACTTGAAGGTGCCGTCGGGCAACGTAGTCGTGTTTCTTTTCAATCCATTCGGCCCCGAGTTGATGGCGTCGTTGCTGGAGAAACTCGAAGCGGGCCTCACGAGCGGGACTATCCAGCATCTTTTCATCGTCTACGATAACCCCGTGTGTAATGAAGTCTTCGACGGATCCCAACAGTTGCAGCGCTGGTTCGCGGGCGTGTTTCCCTACGATCACGACGAAGTCGGCTTCGGACCCGAAGACCACGAGAACGTCGTCGTATGGCAAAGCGTGCGCGGCGCGCGCCCCGACACCTTCGCGGACCGCAACCGCCGCATTACGACTAAAGACCGGCTCAGCACTTCCCTCGAAGGCTGAATCATCAGCACCACGAATTCATTCAGGAGACGCAAGTGCCGACCTCCGTCGTGGCGATCTACGATTCGTCGCCGGCCGCATCCTTGCGGTACGAGTTGCGAACGTGCGAGACCATCGATGCGTTTCGCGCATTCGAGCCCCAATGGCGCGCCCTTCTATCCGGAGCCGATGCCTCGTCGCCTTTCATCAGCTTCGCCTATTGCGAGGCTGCCGTTGCGGCGGCGCTCAAGCGCGGCGCGAGGGTCGAAGTCGCGACGGTGCACGACGCGCGTGGCCTTCTGGCGCTATGGCCCGTTGCCATCACGCGTAAAGGCGCGTGGCGGGCCGCCCACGCGCTGGGTTGCGGATGCGGCGAGGAGTACGGCGGCCCGCTGATCGCCGACGCCGGGCGCGCGGAGCTCTACGATGCAGCGGTCCGGGCGGTCATGCGAATTCACGCGGACGTGCTCTACATTCCGATGCTGGAGACCGGCAGCGCGCTGCAACGCGCGCTCGACGCCGCGCCGCAGTCATGGGTGCAGCGCGCGCTGCCGCCGCGCTGGCGCGTGATGCCCGGCTATTCGATCGATCTGCGCGCCGCGCCCACATGGAACGATTTCCTCGCAACACGGCACTCGACGCTGCGCGCCGCGCTGCGTTCGAGCGCGAAGCGGTTGCGCCGAGAAGGCGAAGTCAGTCTCGGATGGTGTGACAACGCCGAAGACACCGAGCGCGTATTGACGTGGCTATTCGCCAACAAGCGCCAATGGGCGCTCAAGCGCGGAATCGAGTCGGCCTATTTGATGGACGACCGCGTACGCGATTTTTTCATCGGCCTCGCAAAGCGAACCGACCTCACCGCGCTGCCGCTCGTTGCTTGTGTCCAGGTCAACGGGCAGCCGGTGGCGGCTTCGGTCAATCTCGTCGGCGCGCGCAGCGTCGAGTATTTGATCACCACCTATGACGAGGCGTTCAGCGTGTATTCGGTGGGCAATCTGCTGATCGAATACATCGCACAATGGGCGCATGCTCATTGCCGCGATTTCGACTTCCGGCCGCTGCACGGCGACTACAAGGTGCGTTGGGCGGATCGCGAGACCCAGCACGAGTCGCGCATCGTCGTGCTCAATGCACGCGGGCGACTCATCGAATTGGCGCTGTCATGGGCACAGGTCAAGCGCGTTTATCGAAAAGTCGCGACGCTCGTCATGGCACGCCTGAAATGAGCGAATAGCGTGCATATGCACCGCTGACGGCCTCACTCAGGACCTCACTACGCCGCCCTCCCCGTGCGTTTCGGTTTGCGGCGTTTCTTCGAGTGTCTCGAGCGCCGGGTTGTGATGGAGGACGAGCGCCGCGCCCGCGCCCACGAGCCCGGCCCCCGCAAGACATAGCAGGCCCGCGCCGAAGCCGCCCGTGCTGTCCTTGATCCAGCCCATCGCATAAGGGCCGAAGAAGCCCGCCAGATTGCCGAGCGAATTGACGGCGGCAATGCCGCCCGCCGCTGCCGCGCCCGAGAGGAACGCGGCCGGCAACGTCCAGATCACCGGCAGGCAGCCGAAAATACCGAAGCCCGCAATGGAAAGCGCCAGCATTTTGAGCACCGGATTGTCGAGTCCGGCCGCAGCCGCAATACCCGCCGCCGCAACGGCCAGCGCAAATGCCACGTGACGCTTGCGCTCGAGGCGCCGGTCGGAATGCCGGCCCCATAGCACCATCGATACGACGCCGACCGCGTAGGGCAGCGCAGTGACGAAGCCGGTCTGCAAGTTCGTGAGTCCGAACGCCTTGACGATCTGCGGCAGGAAGAAACTCAACCCGTAGTTGGTTGCGTTCGCACCGAAATAGATCAGCGCCACGGCCAGCACGCGCGGATTGATCAGCGCTTCCAGCACGCTGAACTTGCGCACCTTCTCGCGATGCCGGCGCTCCTGCGCCTGGCGATCGACGAGCCAGCGGCGCTCGTCGTCGGCAAGCCAGCCGGCGTCGGCGGGCTTGTCGGTCAGATAGAACAGCACGGCCACGGCGAGCACGAGCGCGGGAATCGCCTCGATCAGGTAGACCCACTGCCAGCCCGCAAGCCCCCCTTTGCCGTCCAGCGAAAGCAGCGCACCGGAAACCGGGCCGCCAATCACCGTCGATAAAGGAATGGCCGCCATGAAGTAGCCCACCACGCGCGCGCGGTATTTGGCGGGAAACCAGAGCGTGAGCAGAAAGATGATGCCGGGGAAGAACCCCGCCTCGGCGATGCCGAGCAAGATACGTAGTCCGTAGAATACGTGCGCGTTCGACATGCCGGTCATGCGGGCGATGTCCGGAATGAACGCCATCGCGCCCGCGATGATGCCCCACGTGAACATGATGCGCGCGATCCAGCGCCTGGCGCCGAAACGTTCGAGCAGGAGGTTGCTCGGCACCTCGAAGAAGAAGTACGCAATGAAGAAGATCCCTGCGCCAAAACCGAACGCACTCGCGGAAAGATCGAGCGCCTTGTTCATCTGCAGCGCAGCAAAGCCGACGTTGACCCGATCGAGATACGCCACGAAATAGCAAATGATCAGGAACGGCACGAGTCTCGCGATCACGCGCGCCATGGTGCGAGCTTCGAGCTCCATATCTGTCTCCTTCGAGGCGGCTGCGCGGCGCGGTGCGCCTGTCACGGGCCGGTCGGTTTGGTATCGTTAAAAGACTAGTCGGTCGCGGCGCGATACGAAAGGACGGTTCACATGGTGGGAAATGGACCGAAAGCGCGACAAAAAGGAATTAAAGCTTCGGACACGAAAGCACTTGCAATGGCTGCATTGCGACGCCGGGCTGAGCGCCGCTGGCCGGTGTGCCCTGCGGGGGTGTGGAAACGAGGCGCACGCTATCCGGTCCCGCGTTGGCCAGCGCGTACTTCTCCTCACTGCCTTCGGGTTGCCAGTACGCGCGAAATACGGGGCCGTCGCTGAACACGAGCAGCGTGCCGTGCGTAGCCTGCCCTGCGGAAACGAAATCGACCGGTTCGCCGCTGCGGAGTGCAAAGCTGCCGGCGGCACTCGCCCCCACGAGCCGGCCGCATGGCGGCGTGGCGTCGGGAGTGGGGGTGGGATCTGCGCCATGTGCTGGCTGCGTCGCGAGCAACGCCACGCCAAGACATGACGACAACGCGAGCGTAAGAGCCGTTTTCACGCGCAACCTCGTGGACTCGTCATCGGTCGTCCAGCGGCGCGCAATCCGCATTCCCGCGTGTGCAGGGCATGAACGGTCGCCCGGAGTCGCCTTAGTCCTTGCCGAGCGTGTCGATATCGATCTCGAGGGCGCGGCAGACGTCGCGCACGAACTCGTCCATGGCAGCCGTGCACTCCGGGCTCCCCGCCGGGAAATCCTCGGGGTTCTTCTTGCCCTGCGCACGGCGGATGACGCGAATGCTCGCCTCGAGCGCACGCGCCTCTGCCCAGATGGGAGGTTTGTCGGGATAGTCGGGATGTTTGCGCGCCATGACTGGTATTTCGGCAACGGCCAGGCGAACTTTAGGCGGCGGCGAGCCGACCCGCGAACAAGACAGGCCGCGCAGCGAGTCGTCGAATGCGAGGAAAAAGGCATGCATTGCCGTTCGCCAGTGATTTCGCCCACGTAACTGAGGATGCCAAACGTTTGCGGGCGTCAAGACCGTCGCGATCCACCGCGCATCATGGGTCACGCAACGCGCGGCCTGTCACGCGCGCCGCTGAAATTCGGCAATGGCCCGCCACATCGCGACCGGGTTCGAATACATGGGGAAGTGCCCGCACTCCGCGATTTCGGCCAGGACCACACCGTGCCCGCGAATATGATCGAGGTACGAAAGCGAAGCGTTTTGCTGCCCATACATGAACATCCGCGGAAACGGCAAGCTGAGGAATTTACGCATGAGGTCGCCGTTATCGGAGAGATCGACCATCGACCGGAAAATCGGCCCTACCGCCTCGGCCCTGACTTTGTAGCGCAAACTCGCGGCGTACAACGCACTGGCGTAAGCCGGCGCCAGGCGCGTGCGCTCGATGAAGTCGCTGAAGAAGCGCTCGGCGTCGGCGCGCGGATAGTCCACGATCTGCCTGCTGAGAAAGCAGTCCTCGGGCGCGATATTGCCTTCGATATCCACGAAGCTGAGCACGCGCTCCGGGTGCCGGTGGGCGAGCATGAGCGCGGTCAGGCCGCCCATCGAGTGCCCGACCAGATGGAAGCGGCCAAAGCCAACACGTTCCAGCACGGCGAGCGCGGTCTCGACGAGAAACGGTATGTCGACTTTCTGCAGATCGGCGCACTGCGATTCTCCGCAGCCTGGCGCGTCGTACGCGATAAACGGGTGCCCTTCGAATTCGGCGTAGCGCACGATATCGGCGTAGTCCTCTTTCGTGGAGCCGAACCCGTGGAGAAAAACAATGGGGGCTTTGTCGCCTTCACGGTGGATGGCGCAAAGCTCGAGCGCGGTGCCGTGCACGTCGAACGAGAACGCCGAACGGGTAAATTCCTGAAGCATCGTGGTCACTCCACAAGCGTGCGGCAAAAATTCTGGATTGCGGCGCAAGCGTGCCGCAACGACACGTCATCCAGCGCATAGGCGATACGGATATGCGAGCCCAGTCCAAACGCGCTGCCGTGCACCGTTGCCACACCGGTTTCGTCGAGCAGTGCGTTGGCAACTGCTTCGTCGTCCTTGAGATACGCGCCTTCCCGCGTCGTTTTGCCGATCAGGCCATCGCACGAGGCAAAGGCGTAGAACGCGCCTTGCGGCGCCTCGCAGCGCATGCCCGGCGCCCTGTTCAATTGATCGACCACGAGATCGCGCCTACGCTGAAATACCGTGCGTGAGTGGCCGATGAAATCTTGCGGCCCGCTCAGCGCCGCCAGCGCGGCGTGCTGAGAAATGGTCGACGCCCCGGACGTTTGCTGGCCCTGAAGCTTTTCCATTGCGTCGATCAGC
Organism: Paraburkholderia sp. JHI869; assembly: GCF_038900775.1. Taxonomy (NCBI): domain Bacteria; kingdom Pseudomonadati; phylum Pseudomonadota; class Betaproteobacteria; order Burkholderiales; family Burkholderiaceae; genus Paraburkholderia; species Paraburkholderia sp. JHI869. The sequence continues at coordinate 13,250 of NZ_JAYMSC010000017.1, read as the reverse complement.
CACCGGGGGCCTGTACAAAAGCCGATGCGCCAGCCCGTCATCGCATACGCCTTCGAAACGCCGTTCATCGTCAGCACACGCTCGCGCAACCGGGGTTCGACCTGAGCAAGCGTGAAAAATTCGAGGCCGTCGAAAATCAAATGCTCGTAGATATCGTCGGAAAGAACAAGCACCTGCGGATGAGCGAGCAGCACTTGCGCAAGTTGTTGCAGTTCGGCACGGCTGTAAACCGCCCCGCTCGGATTGGACGGCGAATTCAGAATCAGCCAGCGCGTACGCGGCGTAATGGCGGCCTGCAGCGCGTCGGCGCTCAGCTTGAAGCCGCTTTGCGCGCCGCATGGCACGATCACGGATCTGGCGCCGCATAGCTGCACGATCTCGGGGTAGCTCACCCAATACGGTGCGGGCACGACGACTTCGTCATCTTCGTTGAGCGTCGCGGCGAGCGCGTTGAAGATCACCTGCTTGCCGCCGCTGCATACGAGCGTATCGCGCCAGTCCACGTCGAGCCGGTTTTCACGCCGGAACTTGGCGGCAATGGCTTCGCGCAAAGCCCGCAGCCCCGCCACTTGCGAATAGCGCGTGTGGCCCGCGCGAATGGCGGCGATACCGGCTTCGCAAACATGCGGTGGCGTGTCGAAATCCGGCTCGCCTGCGCTCAGCGATATGACAGCGGCGCCGCTTGCGCGCCGTGCAGCCACGCGGTCCATGACCTTGTACGTGGCAGAAGGCTTCGCAGCCGCGAGGAAGCGATTCAATGCGGGGGTATTTACGTGCGTCACGCCTGCCAGTTCATGGTTATTCGTCATCGGTAGCATGCCTTATCAATTTGTCTGAACCTGTGGCCGCTCATCGAACCGCAATCGCTTCGAATTCCTTGTCGTGCATGACGTCGGCGACCGGCCGCCCAGCGCGCACCGCCGCCACCATGCCGTCCTGACGGCGTGCGATCCGCTCGCCAAGGTCCAGCACCGCTTCTATGTGGCCGGTAGGAACGAACACGGTGCCGCATCGATCCGCGATCACATAGTCGTTCTCATGCACGGTGACCCCCGCCATTTGCACCGGCTTGCCCGAGTCGATCTGCACCACGCGATTGCGCGCGCTGATCATCGTGACGCCCCGGCCGTATACCGGATAGCCGATGGCCTCGCTGCCATCGATATCGCGGCTCGCGCCGTCGATGATGGAGCCGCGAATCTGTTTCGCCGTGGCGGCATTGGCGAGGATGTCGCCCCAGCAGGAAATGCCTTCCACGCCGCCCGCGATCACCAGCACGCGATCGTTCGTCCTGACCGCGTCGATGACGGGGGAGATGAGGTGCACGCCGGGTTTGGCGTCCTGCTTGGGCCCGAGCAAGATGGTGCTGGCGCGGCCGACGATCTTCGGGCAGTCCCAGAGCGGACGCAAGCCGTAAGTCGCGCCGGGCAAGCCGAGAAAGTCGAGTGCGTCGGAAACCGTGTTGGTGTCGAGTGACGCGAGTCGATCGAGGAAAGAAGGGATGGTCGTCACGCTCGGCTCCGTTGGAAAGTCACGCCATCCTCGCGCCGCACGGCTGATATGTAAATTTCGCATTTCGTATCTCGGTGATACGATTTCCAGAACAGCAACTGGCCAGCGGGAAACGCGCGCACGATGAACAATACGATCGACTTCAGGCTGATACGGCAGCTATGGATGTTCCTCGCGGTGGCAGAGGAACAGCATTTCGGGCGCGCCGCCCAGCGGCTGAACATGTCGCAGCCGCCGCTCACTGAGCAGATCAAGGTGCTCGAACAATCGCTCAAGCTGGAACTGTTCTACCGGTCGCGCCAGGGCACGCAGTTGAGCCCGGCCGGCGCCGCCATATTGCCGGCTGTGCGGCAATTCGCCGGGCAGGTCGAGCGGCTGGAGCGGGTCGTGCGTGAGGTTGCCGCCGGGCAGTCAGGTGTGTTGCATGTCGGCGCCATCACCTCCGCGATGCTCGAAACGGTACCACCCGTGCTGGATGCGCTCAAACACGCTCACCCGCAACTGACCGTGCTCGTCCAGGAAATCGACAGCGTCGACGCGATTCATATGCTCGAAGCCGGCGAACTCGATCTCGCGTTCGTGCGCATCGACGGCGAGGTGGGTAGCGGCATCGCCACCCTGCCGCTCGCGGAGGACCGCCTGGCAGTGGCGCTGCCAAAGGATCATCCTCTGGCCGCGCTGCCCCGCGTGCGACTGCAGTCGCTGGCAGGCGAGCAACTGGTGATGTCGTCGCGGCAGGTCAGTCCGGTGTATTTCGACTTCCTGACCTCGGTGTGCCGCTCGCATGGACTGACGCCGCACATCACGCACGAAGTGCGCACCGTCACTTCGCAAATCGCCTATGTCGGCTGCGGTCAGGGCGTCGCACTCGTGCCATCGTCGATGCGCAAGCTTGCGCCCGCAAATGTGATCGTGCGGCCGTTGAAAGAAAACATTGCAGTGGTCACGGCTGCGCTGCTCTGGAACACGCAACGTCACCACCCAATGGTCGACGAGGTGGTCGCATCGTTGAAGAAACGAAAGGCGCGAACGCACGCGCGTTAATCGTCTGATGAAAAATGGGCGCGCGCAAACAACCATGAAAAGCACGCGCGTTTCCTCCAGAAATAATGCGCGCGGTCGTAAACGGAGGTATTACATTTCGTTCCTGGCTACTTCAACGGGACCGCATCGACTCGCAAGACAATGTTCAACGTCCTGGCCCACTATTGGGGAACGATTCGACGCACGTTCATCGCCGGAAACAGCGCGGCACTGAAGCTCGCGCAGTTGCGTGTGATGATCTATCAGCTTCCCATGATGTATGGGCTGCTGGTCGTCAACACGTGGGGCATGGTGCTGCCCCACGAGAGCGAGCTTCCCGCGTGGCAGGGATTCGTCTGTCCGCTCGTGCTCACGGTATTTTGCTTCGTACGCGTCCTCTCCTGGTTGCGGCTCTCGAGAATCCGCGTCAGTGCGGAAGAAGCAGCTACGATCCTGCGCAATTCCGGCAGGCTCGCGTGGGTCTTCGCGATCTCGTTCACGGCGTGGTCGCTGTCCCTCTTGCCTCACGGCGGCGCGGCATTCAAGCTCCACGTTGCCTTTTACATGGCCATCACGGTCGTCGGCGTCATCTTCTGTCTGATGAACGTCGTCAAGGCGGCTTTCACCGTCACCGCCATCGTCAATGGCGCGCTCGTCGTCACGTTCCTGAGTTCGGGAAATGGGGTATTCCAGGCGATCGCAATCGATACGTCGCTGGTCTCGCTGGCGATGCTGGTCGTTGCATTCACGCAATTCAAGAACTTCTCCGACCTCGTTGCAACGCAAGGCGAAAACAAGCGTCTCGCGAATATCGACAGTCTCACGAATCTGCCCAACCGGCGGGCGTTTTTCGCTTCGCTCGACAAGCATTTCGATTCCGCCATGGCGTCGGGCGGCCGGCTCGCGGTGGGACTCGTCGATCTCGACGGCTTCAAGTCCGTGAACGACATTCACGGCCACTCACTGGGCGACCACGTGCTAGCCGAAGTCGCCTCGCGCCTGGCCGCAGCGGCGCGCGGCACGATCACCCTGGCGCGATTGGGCGGCGACGAGTTCGGCGTGATTGTCACGCACGACTGCACGGATGCCAGCCTTTCGCAGCTCGGCCGGACCATTTGCGATGTCTTTCATTATCCCGTGCTTGTCGGCGAGGTTTCCGTGCGGCTCGGGGCGACGATCGGCTTCTCGACCTATCCGCACATTTCACGAAGCAAGGCGGATCTGTTCGAAACAGCAGACTACGCGCTTTACGAAGGCAAGCGCCGCTCGCGCGGTTCGGTGACCATCTTTTCGGAGACGCACCGCAACGCAATCATCCGCGAGTCGCAAATCGCGCAGGCGCTACGCTCGCCCGACCTCGCCAGCGAACTTCACCTCGCCTTCCAGCCGATCTTCTCGCTCGAGCGGCAACGCACCGTCGGTTTCGAAGCCCTCGCGCGCTGGCAAAGCGCCTTGCTCGGCACGGTCCCGCCCGGTGAATTCATTCCTGCCGCGGAACGCAACGGGGTCATCAACGGCTTGACCCTCGCGCTGTTTGCCAAGGCTCTCGCTTGCGCGAAACAATGGCCCGCGCATATCGGCTTGTCCTTCAACCTTTCGGCGCATGATTTCGCCAGCGAATCGGCGGTAAAGGAACTGGCGCAGTGCATTCTCAGCAGCGGCATCGACCCGGCCCGGCTCGACTTCGAGATCACCGAAACCGCGATGGCCAAAGACTTCGAGCAGATCCAGAAAGCGGCCAAAGTGCTGCGTGCGCTGGGCTGCGGTTTGTCGGTCGACGATTTCGGCACCGGCTATTCGAGCCTCTCCTACCTGTGCAATCTGCCGCTCACGCGCCTGAAGATCGACAGAATGTTCGTGAGCGGTCTCAAGGAGCGCACGACGGCATTCACCGTGGTCCGCACGCTGCTCAATCTCAGCCGGCAGATGTCGCTCGACTGCGTGGTCGAAGGCGTGGAAACGGCGGACGAACTGCAAACGGTATCGGCGCTCGGGGCAAGGCTTATTCAGGGCTACTATTGTTCCCGCCCGATGGAGGCGGCAGCCGTGGCGGCTTTTCTGGAACGCGAGAGCGAGCGCGAAGCCGTGGCTCGCTGAATTGCACAATGACGAGTCATTGGCGGTGACCCGCAAGCCCAGGCGCAATGCCCTTCCTTACACTAAGCAGACATTCCGCCAAAACAACGGCCACACGACCGCGCCTGGCCGAGGCGCAGGCGCCCCGCGCTCACGGTCACCTCATTGCCGCAGTCGCACCGGCAAACCCACATCCCATCGCCGGCGTACCGGTCCGTCGTCAGCTGGCCGAACACCTCGCCGCCCTTCAGCGCGGGCGAACCCGGCCGGGACCGCCACACGCGGCGCTGCTCACGGCAGCCGCAATCCCGCGTCTGGCCGCTCTCCACCTCATCGAGCGCGGCCGTGACGTGTGCGCCGCATCGGCACCGCCAGAGCCACACGCCAGCGCCGCGATATTGAAGCGCGACGAGATCGCCGAAGGCGCGGCCGGAGACGTCGCGAATCGGCGGAAAGGGCCATTCAGGCGGTAAGGGAGGACGAATACGCTGGTTCACGAATGCTAAATGGGATTCGGCGTCCTGATCTCAAGCGGAACCGGCTGCCTTCGATTCGCGGCGCATGGCTCAGCAAAGAGGGGCGGATCGCGGCCTCGGTACGGGTTATGCGCGTATTTTGGCACCTCGCGCGTACCAAATGATAAATCGAGAACGCCGTGACGGCTGGCTGGGCTCCGTTGGCCCCGTTCAGCGCCCGCACCATGCGCCTCGTAATCAATGGACGCGACACCTATCCGGCCAGTCCAACCAGGAGCAACGTGATGCCTACCTTACTAATCTTTCTCATTGCTTGTTTCGCGATTATTGTGGCCATGCACCGCGGCGTGACCCGCAAGGCGGACGCGAAACTTCGCGCGCAATTCGATTCGCAAGGCTCGGGCGGCGAGGCAACGCGCCGGTTGATGCGCAATTCGGGTTATAGCGTCTGAGTGCCCGATTACGCTGAAGCGAACTGAACGGCATCGGTGCTGAACACGGCCCTGATCAGTTTCGTCGACTCGGGCGATTCGAACCAGGCACAAGAAAGCTGCGGCCCGAATGCCGTAGGCAGGACCTGGTTTACCGTCATCAACGGCCCGCCTGAACACAGGCGCACTGTCCTGCCTTTGAATCGCGCAGCGACCGAACTCAACGTCTCGGAACGCGGGTCGCTGTGGATCGCACAAACTGTCGACATGTCTCCTCCCGGATTCTCGAGACTCGCGGGCATTGCGTCCTCCCACTTTTGACAACCGCTTCTGACAACATCTGGAACCCGTATATTCGCCCTCTCCGCACGCGCTGAATATAAAGTTTTCGCCTTCCTGGCGGAACAAACTCGACATCGAAAGTCATTCCTGAAAATCCTGCTCGCGCGATGAACTCCGGGCCAGCAAACAGGCGTCCACCGAACGTCTGCGCAGCCTGCGGCGCTCCAGCGCGTTGCGCAACTGGCCCAGCATCAGCGTACTGGCAATCAGGGCGAGATACAGCGTGACGAGATCGTGACGCGCGCCATTGAGGGCAGCTTGATGGACGACTAGCGCGGCATCGACAGGCGGAAGCAGGCGGTGCGTCCCCTCGACGACTCGCATCATCTGGAGAAAGCCCGCAGCGGAAAGCAGCGGCAGCACGACAACCAGTGCCAGCAGCGCCAGCCGCATGCGGCGCGCCCACGCATAGTGGCGCAACCGGAACCACAGCCCGAGGCATCCGTGTATCCAGCCAGGCGCTAGCAGCGCGAGTTGCAGGCCCTGCGTGCCGCTCGTGAGCAGCACAACAATGACTCGCTCGTAGTCGGGTTCGAAGCCATAGAGCGAAGACGCGAGCCGGGTCGTCACGGCATGGCGGATCAAGAGGAGCGGCAGGCTGAGCCCGGCCCACAGGCGCAGCCATTCCGCGGGCGGCAGGGCCCAGTGGCGCCGTCCGTATATCGTGCGCAACGCCAGCACGAAATGCACCGATGCCGCGCCATACAGCGCAATCGTTCCGGGCGTGCTGCGCCAAAGCCGCAACACGAGCACGAGACCGCGTCCGGCAAGTTCGAGCGACCAGATGCCGAGCGCGTGATTGACCAGATGCAGAAAGAGATAAGTCAGCATCACGAGGCCCGACCCGAGTTGAAGTCGGCGCAGAACGAATTGCACGTCGATTCTCACGCCGCCGGCGCGGCGACGAGCCATCGCGATGATGTCCATGGATGTTTCCGCCATTGCGTTTGCCACGTCTGCACTACCGCGCGTCGACGCCGGTTATTCCCGCGCTCGACTACCGGGAAAAACATGGAGAAAAACTCTGGGAAAAAAATGGGAATAAAACCGCCGCCCTCGCGGTATTGCACGTGAAGCCCGCCCTGAAGGCGCTCCGCATGGCACCGGCGGCCGACTTCCCGAACCCAGTCGAGAGGACATCATGTCGTCAGATCTTCCTTCCCAGCCGTCGCGCCGCAATGCCCTGAAATGCCTCGCCTTCGGTGGCGCGGGCACCGTGTTTGTTCTGGCCGGAGGCGTCCTCACGCCGGTGGAGTTGGCGCTGGCAGCCAGCGCCAAGGACAAATCGGCGGGCGTGCCGCTCTTCCTGCAGATCAGCGACTCGCATATTGGCTTCAACAAGGAAGCCAATCCCGATGTCGCGGGTACGCTCAAGCAGACAATTGACTATGTCAACGCCATGCCGGTCAAGCCTGCTCTCGCAATTCACACGGGCGATATCACGCACCTCTCCAAACCCGAGGAGTTCGATCTGGCGGCGCAATTGCTCTCCGGCCTCACCATCACGGAGTTGCACACCACGCCCGGCGAGCACGATGTGACGGACGGACCGCAAGGCGAATACTTCAAGCGTTTCGGCAAGGCATCGGACAACCGTGGCTATTACAGCTTCGACCACAACGGCGTGCACTTCATCGCGCTCGTCAACGTGATGCATTTCAAGCCGAACGGGCTGGGAAATCTGGGCGAGGACCAGCTCGCCTGGCTCGAAAACGACCTCAAGGGCCGCACGTCCAGCACGCCGATCGTCGTGTTTACGCACATGCCGATGTGGACGATCTACGAACCGTGGGGCTGGGGTACCGGCGATGCGGGCCAGGCAATGGATTATCTGAAGCGCTTTGGCTCGGTGACCGTGCTCAACGGTCATATTCATCAGATCGTTTCCAAGGTGGAAGGCAATATCACGTTCCACACGGCACGCTCGACCGCCTATCCGCAACCGACGGCTGGCGATGGCCCCGGACCCGGGCCGCTCAAGGTGGCAAGCGATCAATTGCCGAAGATGCTCGGCGTAACCAGTATCCGGGTCTCGCGCCATCCCCTCGCGGCAACGCTCTCCGACACGACCCTCGCCTGACCTTGCGTCTTGCGCACTCAACAAGGATTCGAGCCATGCTCTCCATTCACACTCGTCGCGCGTTCGCCCTCTTCTACGGGATCGGAATGCTCATGGCGGTGGCGGCCCTCGGCTCGCCTGCCGCGCACGCGCAGGACGCCAATCAGATCGTCATCAAGAATTTCATGTTTTCGCCCATGGCTATTACGGTCAAGGCGGGCACGACCGTCACCTGGAAAAACATGGATGGCGAACCGCATACGGTCGTCAATGACGCGGGCGTCTTTCACTCCGCCGCGCTCGACCAGAACGACACCTATCAATTCAAGTTCGACAAGCCGGGGGTATACAAAGTGTTTTGCGGTATCCACCCGTATATGAAGGCCACCATCACGGTGCAGTAGAACCCGGCGCTTACGCCTCGCCCTCGTTCACCATATGGCTCGCCACCTCGCGCCGCTCCAGCAGCGGCACGATGGACTGCAAACCAATGCGTTGAAAATGCGCGGTCTCGCGATGCTCCGCCAGCCCATTCGCGTCGCTGTATTGTTCGAGAATCACGAAGTGATCGGGATCGGCCGGCGAGCGGAAGTAGTCGTAATAGAGATTCTTCGGCTCGCCGCGCGATGCCTGCGCCAACTCGCGTAGCAAGGCCGCAATCGTGTCGCCGTGCCCGCGTTTTACGTAGTAGTGCGCAATGACCTGCAAATAAGATTTCGCCATCGTTTGCTCCGGATAAATTCGCCGCTTCAGCGTGCGAGCTTCATGTCCCACAACCCGGCCTCGCTCGTCGAAACGGCCACTGCGCCGCGTTCGAGCGCATCGCGCGCATCGGCCTCGTTGCACACGAAGCCCGATGCGACGATGGGCGGCAGCACCTTGCGGTCCTGGGCGGTAATTCGCGCGAGCATCGGCGCCGGCATCAACTGCACGATGTTCGGGTCGCTCTGCTCGAGCGCCTTCACGCTGCGCGGCCAGGTCGAGCGGTCCGTCACGAACACCTTCTGGATCGTGATGAGGCCCGCGCGATTGCCGCGCTGGATCGTCGCCACCCGGGTCGAAACGAGGCTCGTCACGCCGATATCGACAAGGTACTCCACGCCGCCCTTGTCCTGCGAAAGGCCGTCGCAGCTATCGATATTGACGATGACATACTTGCCCGCCTTCGTGAGCGCCGCGACCACCTTGTGAAGCATGCGCAGATCGACGTTCGCGACGATGGCGACCTCGGCCGCGCTCTTCAGGAAGTCGTCGAACTGCTCGACGCCGTAAAGCGTCGCGATGACCGGGTGCCGCTGCAGACGCGCCCCAAGTGACATATCCATTGTTTTATTGCTTCGCCTCGTGACTGAGCGTGTCGGTGAGACCGAGCTTGCCCGGGTTGAGAATGTTTTTCGGGTCGAGCGCCTGCTTGATCGTTTCCAGCACCGCAAACGCGCTGCCGAGCGAATCGTTCATATAGGGCGCGCGCAGCAGGCCCACGCCGTGATGATGGCTAAGCGTTGCATTGTATTGGATGATCACGCGGTTCGCGGCGTCCCAGGCCGCGCGATACCACTGCGCGCGGTCCGCCACCTCCACGTCGCCGCGCAGCGAGAAGTAGAGGCAAGCGCCGTCCACATAGGCGTGCGACTGGTGCGCCGAGCCCGCGAGCGTGCCGGGCACCGCGTTGATCGCCTTCACGACATCGTCGTAAATGCCCGCAAGATCCTTCCAGGGGCCGATCATTTCGAGCGTATCGGCCACGAAGCCTGGGCTGCGCTTGAAGCCTTCGGCGCTCTTCCCGGTGAGGTAGCGCGTGTCCAGCCATTTCTCGAAGATGGCGGCTTCGTCGAGCTTCGTACCGAGTTCCTTGCACACGCGCTCGCTGATCGTGAGCACCGCTTCGACGATGTCGCGCGGACCTTCGTCCGCCACGAGCAGCACGTTGGATTCGGGCAATCCGAACTGCACGCCGCTTTCGAGCGCGTCGTAAAGGCGCAGCGCCGCGGGATTGCCGCCGCGTTGCAGAATTTCGCGGCACGCCTCCAGACCCTTGGCGAACGAACTGAAGCCATAGGCAATCGCGCGCCCGTAGTCAGGCAGACGATGCAGCTTCAGGCGCACGCGCACGATCACGCCGAGCGTGCCCTCGGAGCCGATGAAAAGCTGCTGCAGGTCGGGGCCGACGGCCGCGCGCGAGTAACCGCCGAGCGTGACGAGCCGCCCGTCCGCGAGCACGACGTCCATGCCGAACACCATGTCCTCGATCTTGCCGTAGCGCGTGGAGAGTTGCCCCGCGCCGCGACACGCCACCCAGCCGCCCACGGTGCTGATCGCGTACGAAGAAGGCCAGTGTCCCATCGTCATGCGGTAGTCGCGCTGGATCGTCTCCTCGAAGATGTCGCCGAACATGCCCGCCTCGACTTCGACGATCTGGCTTTCGCGGTCGAAGTTCAACAAGCGGTTCAGGCCGCAAACGTCGAGCACGATGCCGCCGCGCACGGGCAGCGCCGCGCCCGTCACATTGCTGCGTCCTGCCGACGGCGTGACCGGAATCGCGGCCTCGCTGGCAAGACGCATCACGGCCTGCACCTGCTCCACCGTGGAAACGCGCACGACCACTGCATGCGGCGTGGCCGGCTTGCCGCCCGTTTCGGCGATCATCGTGCCGGCCCACCAGTCGCGCGTGGCCGCGACCACCTCCGGCGTCGCGACCAGCACTTCGTCGGCCAGCGCGCGCAGCGCCTCTATTTGTTGCGCGCTCAACGAAACAGGATTGCGCTGCAGCCCGGCCTCGGCACCGCTTGCTTCGCGCGCGACGGACCATGCAGGCGGCGTCGGTGCGCCAACGGTGTAGTTGCCGCGGTTATAGCCACGCTTGACTGCTTCCTTGCTGATCATTCGGTATCTCCCATCAAAACGGATTTTTCGTGCTCGACCGAGGCGATGTAGTCGCGCACCTGGTTGGCGATAGTCTCGGCGCCAAGACCGAGTTCGGATTGCAGAATCTCTCCCACACGGGCAGCCGCACGCGCCGACGCGTCACGCGCCATGAGCCGCGCGCGCATGCGCCGCGAGAGCACGTCGTCCACGTTGCCCGCCAGTTCGTGGCGCACTGCATAGAGCACTTCAGCTTCGGTATAGGGCAAGCCTTCGACGATCGGTTTCGCAAGACGCGCATCGGCTTGCAGCAGATCGCTCACGAAGCGCGCCTCGCTGCCATAGCGCTCGCCCAGATGCGCACCGAGACCGCCCGAGGCGACGATGGCCTGCGCGTCGTAGCCCGCCGCGCCGAGCAGGTACGCCGAGCGCGTCGAACAGCGGCGGCGCTCGCCAATGACCTTTTGCGCGGCGTCGATGGTCTGCTCCGCCATGTGGCGCGACGTGGTGAGCTTGCCGCCCACGATCGTGACGAGCCCATCCGGTGCCACATGAATCTCGTGATTTCGCTTCATTTCCAGCGTCTTGCCGCCAGGCGGGCCGACAAGCGGCCGGCAGCCCGCGATGCTGCCCACCACGTCCTCGGCGCACAGGTCGGTCTTGAGCGCGGAACGCGCGCCTTCCAGCAGGAAATCGAGCTCCCGGCGCGTACAGCAGACATCGTCGAGATCGCCGGTGTAATCCTCGTCGGTCGTGCCGAGGTACGAGACGTTGCCCCAGCGTGTGATGGTCGCGCGCCGGCTGCGGCCGGGCACGGGTATCGTCACCGTGCAGTCATTGCGGATCTTCAGCCAGGGAATCGCCACGTGCACGCCTTTCGCGGGGCGGATCTGCAGCGCCGCGGTTTCACCCTTGCGCCGCCCGCTCCAGTCGCGCAGCCACACGCCCGTCGCCATGATCACCACGCCCGCGCGCACGCGGATCTCGCGGCCATCGGCCTGCACGATCACGCCATCCACCTTCCCCTGCTCGCTGCGCGTGACTTCCGCCGCCTTCGCGTGATTGACGACAGCCGCGCCATGAAACGCCGCCGTGCGCGCAAGCGTGAGCGTGAGCCGCGCGTCGTCCACGCGGGCGTCGAAATACAGGAAGCCGCCCTTGAGATTCTCTTCTTTGAAGGTGGGGCAATGCGAGAGCACCTCCGCCTTCGAAAGCTTCTGGTGCAGGATGCCCTCGCGCCATCCGCCCGCGAGGTCGTAGGTCCACAGCAGACTTTCGAATGCCTTGGCGAGGCGCTTGTCGAACACGCCGTCCTTCTCCAGCACGGGAAAGAGAAACGGCAGACGCTGAACCAGATGGCGCGCGTTCCTGCGCAGCCGCTGGCGCTCCAGCAGCGAATGACGCACGAGGCCCAGATTGCCTTGCTCGATATAGCGCAGGCCACCGTGCACCATCTTCGACGACTTCGACGACGTGCCCGAGGCGAAGTCGCTCTTCTCCAGCAGCGCCACGCGATAGCCGCGCAGGCTTGCATCGAGCGCCGCATACGCGCCCGTCACTCCGCCGCCCACGATAACGATGTCGAACGCTTCGCTCGCGAGGCGATCGAGCTGCTCGGCGCGCACGAGGCGCAGCGGCTCGGTTGCGGTCATCCTCTCGCGTTCGCGGTTGACGCTTCTCGATGTAAACAACAGCATTGCGTTAGTTCTCCTGCTCAACCTGGTTCGAATTCCGCCACATGGGCGAGTTCGGCGTTCACGCGGGCGCGCCATGCTGCACGCCGGTGACAGCGTGCGTCTTCCGAAATATTCGGCTCGAACACCGCGTCGGTGGCAAGCGTCGCGCGCGCCTCGTCGAGCGAATCCCACATGAGGCCTGAGGCGCCCGCGAGAAACGCCGCGCCGCGCAGGCTCGCCCGGTCGCTTTCGGCCATGCGCCGTACCGGCACGCCGCAGAGATCGGCCTGGATCTGCAGCAGCGTGTCGCTGCCCGAGAGGCCGCCGCCAACGATGAGTTCGCCCGCGGCCACGCCCGCAACGGACTCGTTCGCATCGACGCACAGCGCGACCGATTGCGCGATGCCTTCGAGAATCGCGTAGGCAATCTCGGCCTGGGTCGTGGCGATGGAAATGCCGCTAAGCGACGCGCGCGCGGCGGGTTCGAGCTTCGGCACGCGCGTGCCGGTCAGCGCCGGCAGGAACGCAACACCGCGCGCGGAATTCACCGTGCCGGCCAGCGCGGCGATGGTCTTGGGGTCGTCGAACCAGCGCAGCTTTTCGCAAATCCAGTTCAGCGCGGAACCCGTGGTCGGCACGAAGGTTTCGAGCGAGAAGTGCGAGACGCCGCCATGACGCCGCGCCGTCATCGTCAACGTGCCGTCGTGGCCTTCGGTTGCGCGCGGCCGCACCGTGCCGGTGAGCAGATCGACGAAACTGCCGGTGCCGTGCACGCACATCGACTGGCCGCGAT
>NZ_JAYMSC010000016.1:0-199762 GCF_038900775.1 Paraburkholderia sp. JHI869 | reverse complement strand
GTCCTTGCGACGCGCCGAGGCGGGCACGGCCATCATCGAACTCGATACCGCGGCGGACGGCCGTGTGATCGCCGCGCGCGTAGCGACGACCAGTGGCTACGCCAGACTCGACGAAGCGGCGCGCGACGCGGCGCTAGCGAGCCGCTGCCGGCCCTATGCGGAGGACGGCAAGCCGGAGCCGGCACGCGCCGATGTGCCGTTCACGTTCACCCTCAGCGAATGAAACGGAGGATCTCATGCCAACTTATGGAATCGCGCACCTGTGGGCCGAGGGCGATCCGATGACGCGCTTCGTTGCGGCGCTGCTCGTCGCGATGTCGGTCGTGTCGTGGTCGGTGATCGTATTCAAGGCTTTGGAGTTTGCGCGCCTTCGCCGCCATGCCGGCTCCGCGCAACGAGGCTTCTGGGAAGCAAGCCGGGCTGGCGATAGCGTCGACACGTTGGGCCGCCCCGGCACACCGTTCATCGAGTTGGCGAGCGCAGGCCAGCGCGCGCTCGCGCACCACGAGGCGAGCGGTGCGGGGCACCGGGGGCGCGTCGATTTGAGCGAGTGGCTGCTGCGCAGCCTCAGGGCTTCGGTGAGCGACAGCGCCGCGCGTCTTCAGCGCGGGCTCGGACTGCTTGCCTCGATCGGCAGCACCGCGCCGTTCGTCGGCCTGCTCGGCACCGTGTGGGGCATCTACCATGCGCTGCTCGCACTGGGCGCGAATGGCGACGCGAGTCTCGAACACGTCGCGGGGCCCGTTGGCGAAGCGCTCATCATGACGGCGCTCGGCCTGTGCGTGGCGATTCCCGCCGTGCTTGGCCATCACGCGCTCGCGCGCGTCTCGCGCGATATCGTCGCGCAGCTCAACCGCTTCGCATACGGCGTGCACGCCTTCTTGCTCACGGGTAGCGCACCCGTGCCAACTGCAACGGTAAAGGAGCGGGTATGAACGGCGAACAAGATCAGGATGACGAAGCGATGCCGGCGGCCGACATCAACATGACGCCGCTGATCGACGTGATGCTCGTGCTGCTCGTCATCTTCATGGTGACGTTGCCGGTTCTGCACCATGCCGCGAAGCTGGCGTTGCCGCGTGCAAGCAGTCAGCGCGAAGACCTGACCGCTCCGCACGTCGATATCGTGGTCGATGCGCAAGGGCACATGAGCTGGAACGCGCAGCCTGTTCAGGAGTCCAGCCTGGCTGCGCGGCTGGCCGCCGCCGCGAGGCGCACGCCGCAGCCCGAAATCCGGCTCTCGGCCGATCGCGCCACGCCGTACGGGCGCATCGCGAAGTTGCTCGCGGCCACGAGTGCGGCAGGACTCGCGAAGGTCGGCTTCGTGACCGAGCCGGATGCGCCGCGACGTGACTGAGTGGCCAATGACGGCTAGAGCTTCATGCGCTGCAGCACACGATCGTTGAGCACGAAGCGATGAAAGAGCGCCGCGGCCACATGCAGGCAGATGAGCGCAAACAGCACCCACGCGAGCACGCTGTGGACGTCGCCCATGGCGTGCCCGAACGACGAACCCGCAGGCGAGAGCGCGGGCAGGGGGATGGCGCCGAACAGCGTGACGTCCCACGCACGCGACGAAGCGTTGATCCATCCGAGCACGGGCACTGCGATGAGCAGGGCGTAGAGACCGATATGCGTGAGTGCCGCCACGGCGCGCATCAACGGCGTCTGGTTGTCGGGCGGCGGGCGATGGGTGGCGCGCCAGATCAGGCGGCACGCCATGGCGGCGACGAGCGCCGTGCCGACGCCCAGATGCCACGCGATTTCGCCGACAGGGCGCGTGTCGCGGTGTACGTCGGGCATGGTCCAGCCGATCACGAACTGCGCCGCGACGAGGGCGACGACGAGCCAGTGCAGCAGACGTGCAACGAAGTCGTAACGCGAGTCGGCGGTGGTTTGCATGGGCGCTCCTTGCGGAGAAATGGTCGGTTGAAAACGGCGATTGTAGTGTGCCGAGATTAACGGATCATTAACAGCAGCGGCCCCGGCCCGCTAAAGCGTCACCTCGGCGGTGACCGCGTCCCACGGTGCGCTCAGCCGGTTGCCCTCGCGCACGACCATCCCCGCGGTTTCCAGCGCCACGACGTCTTCATGGACCCGCTTGTAGTCGCGGCCCAGCGATTCAGCGAGCGCCTTGATGCTTTCAGCACCCTGGCGATGCAAATGCCGAAGCAGCTCTAGCCGCTTGGGCGTGAGTGTGGAAGTGAGCGCTTCCCACGAGAGAAACGTGACGTTGCGCTCCTCGATGTTTTCACCCGCTTGCGCACGTTTGAAGGCGGTGGCGAAACGGTCGCCCATGTCGCGCAGACTGCCTACGTTTACGCTCAATTTTTTCATGTTCCGCTCCTTTCGCGTTCGACATCGTCCAGGAAGTCCGACACCATGCGATCGACGCTCGAAAATGCGTAGGGCTCCTCGCGGTCGCGGTAGTGCCGGTGGTCTCCCTTTCCGCGCTCATTGTCATAGCCGACGATGCGCCGGCCCGCCACACCATAGAACAAACTGTACTTCAGGCCGTGGGGCCGCTCCCGGTCCGGTTGAGGCAGGCGCCAGATTCGCATTTCGACGATCGCGCCGTCGGGGAAGACCGTCCGGTCTTCGAACAGCAACGTGGCTCGTCTTTTCATATGGCGTACCATGCCATAATTGCAAGTATGGCGTCAAGCGCCATACGGTACGCCATTGTCCCCCCTCAAAGCCACGTCCCCCCTTGTCGCTCGTTCGGCTCCTGGGCAAGCGCGTCGAAATCGTGGATCCAGTCCAGATGATTCATCACGCCCGCGCGCGAGCCGAGCCGGGCGTTGCGCTCCTGGGCGGCCGGGCCATCGGGCAGATGCAGCACGTCCGCCGTCGTAATCGAAGCGTACTGCACCTTGCGCGTGCGGCCCCGGCGCAGGCGCTCGTAAGCTTCCTGGGCTTCGCGCCAATTGCCCGGTCCTGCCTTCGCCAACTGGTCGGCCAGCACCACGGCATCTTCGATCGACTGGTTCGCGCCCTGGCCGTGGTGCGGCACGAGCGCATGCGCGGCGTCGCCGATCAGCGTGATGCGGCCCTTGCTCCAGCGGCCGAGCGGCGGACGGTGGAACAGACCCCAGCGCTGGCTGATCGGCACCGCGGTGATCATCTGCACGACGGCGGGGTGCCAGTCCTTGAACAGGCGCAGTTGCTCGCCCTCCTGGGCTGGCATGACCCATTCGCGCGACGGCCACGGCGAGGGATGGCGCTCCACCAGCAGGAAGTTCTGATCACCCTTGTCGCCAATCGGGTAGTGCAGCAGATGGCCGCCGGGCCCGACCCAGAACTGAATGGTCTCGGGATCGGGCAACAGGTCCATGCACTCCGCCGGCACCACGCCGCGAAAGCCCGAGCAGCCCGAATACAGCGCGTCGTCGTAGCCCAGCATCCAGCGCCGCGTGATGGAGCGCGCGCCATCGGCGCCGATCACGAGGTCGGCATCGACGCGTTCGCCGTTCGCGAACGTGAGGCTCACGCGATCGGAATGCTGCGCGAGATCGACGAGCCGATGGCTCAGCTTGATGCGCTCGAGCCCGACCGCGCTCGACAGCACCGCCTGTAGATCGGCGCGATGCACGCCCCAGTAAGAGCCGCCGAATTGCTCGCGATAGTTCGGTGCGCCGCGATGGTGGCCGATCACGTCGCCGTTGCGTCCGTCGCGATAGACGAGTCCCGGCACTTCCGCGCACACTTTTTCGAACGCCGGGCGCAGGCCCATGCGCTCATAGAAGCGCGTGGCGTTGGCCGAGAGCGCGACGGCTGCGCCCACTTCGCGCAGCTCGTCGGTCTGCTCGAAGAGCTGCGCGTCGATGCCGTGCTCGCGCAGCGCAAGCGCCAGTGTGAGGCCGCCGATCCCTGCGCCGACGATTGCAATCTTCAGATCACGCTGTTTCATGACTGTGTCTCCGATATTCAGATTTATGGGGCCGGCTAGCGTGGGTTCGTCACGCGCACACCGTGTCCGTATTCTCGGCAGCCACACTTCATTCCACAATAAAATGGGATGAATCTGCTTCATCACTGGATTGAATGAATGGAACTCGGCGAAATCGACCTCAATCTCCTGCTGCTGTTTCATCGGCTCATGCGGGAGCGGCGCGTGGCGAGCGTGGCCGAGCAGATGAACATGAGCCAGCCCGGCGTGAGCAACGCGCTCGCGAAACTGCGCCGCCTGCTGGGCGATCCGCTCTTCGTGCGCGGACCGGGCGGCGTGGTGCCCACGCCGTTCGCGCTGCGTCTCGCGGACCCGGTTGCGCAGGCGCTCGCCACGCTGCACGGCGCGCTCAATCCCGTGGCTGGGTTCGATCCGCTGCGCGCCACGCGCATGATAACGATCGGCATGACCGATATCGGCGAGGTCGTGTTTTTGCCCGCGCTGCTGGAGCGGCTCGCGCGCGAGGCGCCGGGCGTCGCGCTCAATACCGTGCGCAATACGGGCGTCAGTCTCAGCGACGAGATGGCCGACGGCCGCGTCGATCTCGCCATCGGCTTGCTGCCGCAACTCAAGGGCGGCTTCTACCAGCGGCGCCTCTTCGATCAGCGCTACGTGTGCCTCTTCCGGCGTGGTCATCCGCTGGAGAACGCGCCGCTCACGCTCGCGGGCTGGCGCGAGGCCGAGCATCTCGTGGTGGTGTCGGCGGGCACGGGGCACGGCCAGGTGGACGAATGGCTGAAACGGCGCGGCGTGAAGCGCCAGGTGCGGCTCACCGTGCCGCACTTCATGAGCGTGGGTTATATCCTCGAACGCACCGATCTGATCGCCACAGTGCCGGAGCGGCTTGCGCTGCAACTGGCCAAGCCGTTTTCGCTGAGCCTGAGCGCGCTGCCCATGAAGTTGCCCGCCGCGCCCATTCATTTGCTCTGGCACGCACGCGTGCAGCACGACGAAGGCAACCGCTGGCTGCGCGAACTCGTGATCGAACTTTTCGCCGACGGGGGCGGGCAGACCCGCAAGAGCGGCGGCGCGACGCGCGCAGTGTGAATTAACTGGCGATGTCAGCCAGCGTCACGAGATACATCATAATGTGATATAAAGTGCGGGAGAGCAGGACCGGCATATCTTGATGCAGTAAAGGGAACCATGAGCAATCACAACGACGACAGGGGCGATTTCGCAACCGATGTCAGGCTTCTGCGCATTAGCGTCATTGCGGCCGCAGGGGGCGCGCTGAGCACCGTCGCGGCGGACTTCCTTCTGCACCTCATCCGCTTCTTCACGAATCTGTTTTTCTTTCAGTCGTTTTCCACGGCGAATCATTCGCCGGCGGAGAACACACTCGGCGTGCTCGTGGTCGCCATGCCCGTAATCGGCGGGCTGATCGTGGGGCTGATTGCGCGCTATGGGTCAGAGCAGATTCGCGGCCACGGCATTCCCGAAGCCATCGAAGCCATTTTGTTCGGCAAGAGCAAGATGTCGCCAAAAGTCGCCGTGCTCAAGCCGCTGGCCTCGGCCATTGCGATCGGCAGCGGCGGGCCGTTCGGCGCCGAAGGCCCGATCATCATGACGGGCGGCGCGATCGGCTCGCTCATCGCGCAGTTCTTCCACCTCTCGGGGGCAGAGCGCAAGGCGCTGCTCGTCGCGGGGGCGGTGGCGGGCATGACGGCGGTGTTCGGCACGCCGGTCGCCGCCGTGCTGCTCGCCATCGAACTGCTGTTGTTCGAATTGCGGCCCCGCAGCTTGCTGCCCGTTGCGATTGCCTGCGTCGTGGCCGGGTTCACACGTCCGCTGCTGCTCGGCAGCGGCCCGCTCTTTCCGCTGCAAACCATGCCGCTCGGGGCCGTCGGCATGGTGTCGTCGTGCATTGCCGGCGTTGTTGCGGGCGCCTTGTCGTGGGGCCTTTCCACGTGGCTCTACAAGGTCGAAGACCTGTTCGGCAAGCTGCCGATCCACTGGATGTGGTGGCCCGCGCTGGGCGCCATCGCCGTGGGCATTGGCGGGTATTTTGAGCCGCGCACGCTCGGCGTGGGCTACGACGTGATCGGCGACTTGCTGCACAACCACCTCGCCATGTCGGCGGTGATCGGCATCGTGGTCGTCAAGGCGATTATCTGGGTCATTGCGCTCGCTTCGGGCACCTCGGGCGGCGTGCTCGCGCCGTTGCTGATGATGGGTGCGGGCGTGGGCGCGCTGGTCGGCCCGTACATGCCCGGCCACGAGCCCGCAGTGTGGCCGCTCATCTTCATGGCGGCGGCGCTTGGCGGCATGATGCGCGCGCCGGTCATGGCCGCCGTGTTCGCGTTCGAACTCACGGGCGACGCCAACGCGTTGCTTCCGCTGCTCGCTTCGGCTGCGGTCGCGTACGGTTTTACCGTGCTGCTCATGCGCCGCTCGATTCTCACCGAGAAGATCGCGCGCCGCGGCTATCACATCTACCGCGAATACAGCATCGACCCGTTGGAGCGGCACTACGTGGAAGAGGTCATGACCAAAGGCGTGCAGTCGATCGACGCCCGCACCACAGTCACCGACGTGCTGCGCACCTACTTCGGCGCGCAGCAGAAGTTCCGCGCGTTCCCTGTGGTCGACAACGGCGTGCTCGTGGGCATGGCCGATCGCGCGCTGCTCGACCGTGCGCTGGCCAGTTCGGCGGATGCGCCCATTGGCGCGCTCTTCTCCAATGCGCTGCCCGAAGTCGCGCTGCCAGGCGAGACCTGCAGGAACGTGGCGGCGCGGCTGGCCATCACGGGCCTCGACCGCGTGCCAGTCGTGGACGACGAAAAAACGCGCCGCCTGCTCGGCATCGTTTCGCGCCACGATCTCGTCAAGCCTTCGCTTTCGGTGTTCACCGAAGAGCGCGAGCGCGAACAGTTCCGCCGCGTATGGGTGCCGCGCAGCGAGCGCTTCGCACCCACCAGCAAGCGCACGGCCATGACGGACGAGCGCGCCGAAGCCGAACACTGAACTCTGTTGGGCGCAAGGTGGGTACGCGGGCCAGCGCGTTGCCCTGGCCCGGCGTGGGTTAGCCCTCGAGCTAGCTAGTTAGCGGAATTTGCCCGCGCGCTGTGTGGCAGCGGGCAACTGGCGCGTTTCGCGCACCGAGCGCGGGTGCCAGAGGCGTGCGCCGCCTTCGATGCCCCGGTCGTTCGACACGGTCGCCACATTCGGCGGCAGGTCGAACGTGAGCCGGGCCGCGTTGCCGCCGCCTATCCACAGCTTGTCGTAGTGCACGAGCGAATCGAGGATGCCGATGATCTTCTCGACGCGCACGTTCCAGCGCTTGTTGCCGGCCTTGCTGCGCGCGGCGTCGCCGATGTACTCGTCGTAAGCGTGTTTCTTGCTGACCGGATGATGCGCGAGTTCGAGGTGCGGCATCAGTTCGCCGTCACGGAACATGGCCGTGCCCACGCCGGTGCCGAGCGTCATCACGAATTCGAGGCCTTCTCCTTCGATGGCGGCGAGGCCCTGCATTTCCGCGTCGTTGATCATGCGCACCGAGGTAATGCCAAGTCGCTCGCCGAGCATTTGCGCGAGCGGCACATCGTTCC
Organism: Paraburkholderia sp. JHI869; assembly: GCF_038900775.1. NCBI lineage: Bacteria > Pseudomonadati > Pseudomonadota > Betaproteobacteria > Burkholderiales > Burkholderiaceae > Paraburkholderia > Paraburkholderia sp. JHI869. Next base: position 192,262 of record NZ_JAYMSC010000016.1, on the reverse strand, counting down.
AGCCTTTGGGGCCGAGATGCGGCGCGGTCAACACATGATTGTTGCGCACGAAACCAGGAAAGCCGATCGACACGTGCGTCGAGGGATACTGCTTAAGCAACGGATCGACGAGCGTGGCGAGCGTATCGACAAGCAATTCGGGCGGGCACGGATGCGGCGTCGCCACGCGCACGCGCTCCGTGCGCATGTTGCCGTTCGCGTCGATGATCGCGGCTTTCAGGCCCGTTCCGCCTACGTCGATGGCGAGGATGTTTTCGATGTTCTGCGCGTTGTGCGCCGCGCTCACCGCGCTTTTTACAGCGCTTTTCTTGACCGCTTTTTCGATTTTGGCCATACGTTCTCCTTGGCTGTCTGGTTCACTTCTTCTTTGCTTGCGTCTGCGCGAGCGGGCGCCACGCGCGGCCGTCGCGCGCGAGCAGCGCATCGGCCTGCGCCGGTCCTTCGCTGCCCGAGGCGTAGTCGTACACGGGAAGCGCGGCGTCGAGTTCCGGGTGCAGTACGCCGTCCACCGTTGACCACGCCGCCTCGATGCCGTCGGCGCGTTGAAACAGCGTCTGGTCGCCGAGCATGCAATCGTAGAGCAGGGTTTCGTAGCCGACGTTGGCGCGCTCCGCGAAGAAGTCATCGTAGTCGAATGAGGAATGCACCGGGCCGATCTGCACCACTGGCCCCGGCGTCTTCACGTTGAAGTCGAAGCTCGAGCCATGCGTCGGATCGATACGCAGCGTCAGCACATTGGGCGTGAGCGTATCGACCGGCGTGTCGCGAAAGAGGAGAAACGGCACGCTCTTCAACTGCACCGAAATCTCCGTGCGACGCGCGGCGAGGCGCTTGCCGGTGCGCAGATAGAACGGCACACCCGCCCAGCGCCAGTTGTCGATGTGCACGCGCGCGGCGGCATAGGTTTCGGTGCGGCTGTCCTGCGCCACGTTGGGTTCTTCGCGGTAGCCCACGCCCGCCGGGCCATTTGCGTATTGGCCGAACACCACGTCGTCGGGCGTGAGCGGCTTGAGCGCGTCGAAGATTTCAGCCTTCTTGTTGCGCACCGCTTCGGCGTCGAACGAATTGGGCGGCTCCATCGCGACCATGCCGAGCAGTTGAAAGAGGTGGTTGGGCACCATGTCGCGGAACGCGCCAGTCTGCTCGTAGAACTTGCCGCGGCCTTCCACGCCGATTACTTCGGATGCCGTAATTTGCACGCTGTCGATGTACTCGCGCCGCCAGACAGGCTCGAACATGGCGTTGGCGAAACGCATCGCGAGAATGCTCTGCACCGTGTCCTTGCCGAGGAAATGGTCGATGCGATAGACCTGCGATTCTTTCGCGAAGCTCAGCACGTGCTGGTTCAGGTCGCGCGCCGAAGCGAGATCGGCGCCGAAGGGCTTCTCGATCACGATGCGCCGGAACATACCGCTGCCGTCGCTGCCTTCGTCGAGCAAACCGGCCTTGCCTAGATGCTCGATAATCGGCTTGAAGAAGCGCGCGCCCACGGCGAGATAGAACACGACGTTGCCACGCGGCTTGCCGTTCAGTTGCTGGGCGAGACGCTGGAACGCGCTGTCGTCCTCGAATTCGCCAGCCATGTAGGTAAGGCGCTGCGCGACCCAGTCCCACGCTTTGCCGTCGAGCTTGCCGGCGTGAAAAGTGCTCGCCTTGTCGGCGGCGAATTTTTCCAGCGCGGCGTGCAGTTCGTCGGACCACGCCTTCGTTTCGCGCTCGCCATGATTCACGCCGATGATCTTCATGCCGTCGTCGAGCAGATGGTCGACGGCGAGGTTGTAGAGCGCCGGCATCAGGAGGCGTTTGGTCAGATCGCCGCCCGCGCCAAAGATCACGAGCGTGCAGGGCGGCGCGGGATGTTTGCCGGCGGGGGACGCGGGGGCGGCCGGTGCGCCCTGCGGATGTGCAGGCACCTTTGCGCTGAGGGAGTCGGGCTGGGTCTGTTTCGTCGACATGATTTGGCTTCAGTGGACCGAAATGAACACGGCGAGCAAATCCGATACCTTGAGTGACCGAGTTTGCGCGTATTCGGTTCCATCCGCTATTGAAGGCATTTTGTAATATCGTTGGCGCGATTCGCCGGGCCGATTCACAGTCCCGATTCACAGTCCCGATTCGCAGTACCCTTACCGGCGACGGCGCTTTGACCAATCTGAACGAACCGACCCGAGGATGTTGGCTATGTCCGAAAAAAAATCCCCCGATGCAAAGGATGCTGACGATCCCCAGGGCATGCGTGGCGGACTGACCAACTACGGCGATACGGGCTTTTCGCTATTCCTTCGCAAGGCCTTCATCAAAGGCGCCGGCTATACCGACGACGCGCTCGAGCGTCCGGTCATCGGCATCACGAACACGGGCAGCGCGTACAACCCGTGCCACGGCAACGTGCCTCAACTGCTCGAAGCGCTCAAGCGCGGCATTCTGCTGGCGGGCGGATTGCCGATGGAGTTTCCGACCATTTCGATCCACGAGAGCTTTTCGCAGCCAACGAGCATGTTCATGCGAAACCTCATGTCGATGGACACCGAGGAGATGATTCGCGCGCAGCCCATGGACGCGGTCGTGCTCATCGGCGGCTGTGACAAAACCGTGCCCGCGCAGTTGATGGGCGCGGCATCGGCGGGCATTCCGGCCATTCAGCTCATTACCGGGTCGATGGTGACGGGCGCGCATCGCGGCGAACGCGTGGGCGCGTGTACGGATTGCCGCCGCTACTGGGGCAAGTTTCGCGCGGGCGAAGTCACCGCGGAGGAGATCGCCGAAGTGAACGACCGCCTCGTGCCGAGCGTGGGCACCTGTGCCGTGATGGGCACGGCCAGCACGATGGCTTGCGTGGCGGAAGCCATGGGCATGACGATGCCGGGCGGCGCCTCGCCTCCAGCGGTGACATCGGACCGCATGCGCGTGGCCGAGCAAACCGGCACACAGGTCGTGGAGATGGCCAGACGCCGGCTCACCATCGACCAGGTGCTCAGCGCGGAGTCGTTCGAGAACGGCTTGCGGGTGCTGCTGGCCATAGGCGGGTCGACGAACGGCATCGTGCATCTTGCCGCCATTGCCGGGCGCATGGGATTCGACATCGATCTGGATGCGGTGGACCGCATGGGTCGCGAAACGCCGGTGCTGCTCACCCTGAAGCCGTCCGGCGAGCATTACATGGAAGATTTTCATCGGGCGGGCGGCATGGCCACACTGCTTCATGAGCTGAAACCTTTGCTTCATCTCGATGCCATGACCGTGACGGGCCGCACGTTGGGCGAGGAGATGGAGCGCACGGGTCCGCGTTTCGCGCAAGACGTGGTGAAGCCGCTCAGCGCACCCATCTACCCACAAGGGGGACTGGCCGTTCTGCGCGGCAATCTCGCGCCGGGTGGCGCGGTCATCAAGCAATCGGCTGCATCGGCGGCGCTGATGGAACACGAGGGCCGTGCGGTCGTGTTCGAAGACGCCAGCGATATGGCGAACCGCATCGACTCCGACGACCTCGACGTGCACGCCGACGACGTGATCGTCCTTAAGCGCATCGGGCCTAAAGGCGCGCCGGGCATGCCCGAGGCTGGCTACATTCCGATCCCGAAGAAGCTGGCGCGGGCCGGGGTGAAAGACATGGTGCGCATATCGGATGGCCGCATGAGCGGTACGGCATTCGGGACGATCGTGCTGCACGTGACGCCCGAAGCCGCCATAGGCGGCCCGCTCGCGCACGTTCGTAACGGCGACCGCATCCGCTTGAGCGTGGCGAACCGCGAGATCAGCTTGCTCGTGGACGACGAAGAACTGCGGCGCCGGGCGCACGCGAATCCGGTTACCGTACCCACGGCAAGCCGCGGTTATCACAAGCTATTCCTGGACACCGTGACCCAGGCGGACAAGGGCGCCGACTTCGATTTCCTGAGAGCGACCGAATCGCGCGGCGCAGTCCCGCGGAAATAGCGTCAAGGCCGGCAAGCCGGGCGCTCGGGCCCGCCTGGCCGCACTTCTTGCCCAGCGCCCTATTTCCGGTATAATGAAATGCATGTTCGGAATATCGAACAAGAGAAACAAAGCGTAGCAATGCATCCAGAGTCGGACTGACCGACGCCAACCTGCCCTCCCGGGCAAGGTGGAAGCCCTCGAGGCGATGCGGCCGATTGACGGCAACGAAACGGGAGCAGCGTAGCTGGCACCGGTTCGATCAACCTTTATCCGGAGCCACTATGCGTCACGATATCCCCGCCTCTACGTCCTCACTCTGTGAGGACTTTTCGCACTGCCTTCCTGGCTTCACCCTCACGCATACCGTGCATCTGGTGTCCGGTCTGGATCTCGGCGTCGTTTCGACCGCTGCCGGCGTGCTCGACGGCGAACAGGTCGTTGTCGACCGCTGGGCAGTGACCCGCTGCGGCGACGTGCTCGAGCAAAAAATCGTATTTGGCGAAATGACCGAAGGACGAGCGGTGCGACTGCGCGAACAACTCGCGGCCGTCGACGGCGTGTTGCGCGCGAAGATAGAGCATCATTTCGTTCGCGCCCGCTGAACCCGCAGGCTGGCGTCGCCGATGCACTGAAAGAGGAGCGAGCGTGCCAGACACCAGCATTGAACAACGGCAACACCCACGAGTCTTTGTCGCGGACATCGGCGGCTCATACGTCAGGCTCGGTGTATCGGACAGTCCGGGCAGCGTGCGCCTCGTCGAAAGCATGCCGACGCCCGTCGACAACTGGGAGGCGTTCGGCGCGACCCTCGAATCCCTCGCGGATCGTCACATTGGCGAGACCCGCTCGACGCTCGTCATTTCGATGGCGGGGGCGATTGATCCCGCAAGCGGCGTGATTTGCGCTTCCAACGTTCCGTGCGTCTCGGGCCGCGTGCTCGGCGCGGAATTGACCGCCCGGCTCAAGCGGCCTGTACGCATTGCCAACGACGCAGACTGCCTCGCGCTGGCAGAGGCAGTGGAAGGCGCGGGTGCGGGCCACGATGTCGTGTTTTGCGTGGTGCTCGGCTCCGGTGTCGGCGGTGGACTTGTAGTTGGCGGCCGTGTGGTCGGCGGTGCGAGCGGCATATCGGGTGAATGGGGCCACGGGCTGCCTGTCAGCACGCGCGTCGACTTCGACGGTATGGGCCACATGGAGCCTGTGCCCGCATTGCCTTGCGGTTGCGGCCGCGTGGGCTGCGTCGATACCATCGGCGCGGCGCGCGGTCTGGAACGGCTCAATGCGCTCCTGAACGGCGAACAGAAAGACAGCCACGCCATTCTCGACGACTGGCAGCAAGGCGGCGATCGCGCGCGGCGCACCGTTTCTGCCTGGCTTGCACTCGTATCGGAACCCCTCGCCGCCGTGCTCAATATCACAGGCGCTTCGGTCGTCCCGGTTTGCGGCGGCCTGTCGAACGTGCCCCCACTCATCGACGCGCTGGACGCGGCAGTGCGCAAGCGCACGCTGCGGGAATTTCGCGAACGCGTTGTCGTTCCAGGTGCGTTCCGGCACGACGGCGGACTCATCGGCGCGGCCATCATTGCCAGGCAGGACGATTGTCGGGAACCGTAACGCGCAGGGAAACGCCCGCATAGGAAAAATGGGCTTCCGACGCCTAAACTGATCTATGAAGCCAACCGGCTATCGGTAGTGATCGGTCAGCGGCTATCGGGGTGAGCATCATGAAAGGGCGTGAATTGTGCAGACTCCTGCTCGTGCTCGTGGCGCTATGCATCAGCGCCGGGGCGAGCGCGGGTCGAGGTGGCGGCTGGGTGCATGGCGGCGGCGGTGGCTGGGGCGGCGGCGGTTGGGGCGGCGCGAATCACAGCAGCGGCTGGAGCGGCGGCTACCACGGCGGCTATAACGGCGGTGGCTGGAACCACGGCGGCTATTACCATGGCGGGTATTACCACGGCTACGGCTGGTATCACGGCGGCTACTATCACGGCTGGTATGGCTGCTGCGGGTCGGTGAGCGTCGGCTTCTACTTCGGCCCCGGTTTCATCTACGGCTATCCGTTCTATCCGTACTACTACCCGCCGTATCTCGCGAGCGTCTATTACCCGTACGTTTCCGGCGACTTCTCGCAGCCCACGCAGTGGATCGAACAAGGCCAGGGACAGGGCCAGGTCGAGCCCCAGTACGGCGGCGCCAATCAGTACGATCAAAACGAGCAGTATGGACAAGGCGGCGGGCAAGGCGGGCAGGGCGGCGAGGCACCATATGGCGTCTGGTACTTCTGCGTAGCGTCGCAGACCTATTACCCGTATGTGCGCACCTGCCCCGGCGGCTGGCAGCAGGTGCCCGCGCGGCCACCTGATAGTTGAACACCAGGGCGGTTGTCGCCGTTATGCTTCGGTCTCTGCGGGGGAGTGCGTCTTCAGCGGCGGACGGCCGCGACGGACGAGCTTGTCGCCGTCGCGCAGGTCTGCCGGTTCGATCCGTTCGTCCGAAATCTCGGCTCTGGCGGCTTGTGCTGGATCAAACCGTGCAAATCGAGCCCCCATCGGGCACGCCAATTGCGTCACGTGCTTGATTCCACCTGGCGCCGGAACACAAATTGATCTACCGAGACTTCATCGCCATAGGCACATCGTCGGGCGGCGTCGATGCGCTTCGAAGTCTTGTGTCACAGTTCCCGCCTGACCTGCAGGCGACGGTCGCAATCGTGCTCCACGTGGGCAGCCACTTCAGCCACCTGCCGTCGCTGCTCAGCAACGCGGGCCCGCTGCGCGCGGTCCATGCGGAGGACGGCGAAACCTGGACGCCGGGCAGAATTTACATTGCACCGCCCGACCGGCACCTGATCGTGGAAGGTACGCGCCTGCGCCTCGTGCATGGCGCGAAAGAAAACTTTGCCCGCCCAGCCATCGATCCGCTCTTTCGCAGCGTGGCCGCGGAGCTTGGGCCGCGCGGCATCGGCGTGATCCTCACAGGCATGCTCGACGACGGCGCGGCCGGCCTCGAGGCCATCCAGGCCTGCGGCGGCACGGGAATCGTCCAGGATCCCTCAGACGCGGCCGCAAGCGAGATGCCGCTAAACGCCGCCCCCTTCGCCGACTACATCCTGCCGCTCGCGGGCGTCGCTCACCGTCTGGTCGAACTGACGGGTGGCGCGCCGCGCGCCTCGGCGGCCGAAAGCGCCTCGTGGCGCGGGGCCGCCGAACGCATCAACATCGAGCAGCGTGCCTGGCGCGAGGGCAACGGGCTGGCTGGCGACCTGAGCCGCATCGCCACGCCTTCCACGTTTACGTGTCCCGAGTGCAACGGCACGCTGTGGCGCCTCGACTATTCGCGCCTCTTGCGTTACCGCTGCCACACGGGCCACGCCTATACGGCGGCCTCGCTCACGCGGGGCCGCAGTTCCGACGTGGAGCGCTCGCTGCGCGACGCCCTGCGCGCATTGCGCGAGCGCGAGTCGATGAGCCGTGCCCAGGGCGAGCATTACAGGCTGCGCGGCGACTTCGACGCGCAGCAGCGGGAGGAGGAAACCGCGCGACGCGCGGGAGATGCGGCAGGGGTTTTGCAGTCAATGCTCCTGGAGGGATAATATCGGCGCGGCGCGCGCGGCCAACGGGGTGCGCGAGCGCGAACGCGAATGACTCCCTCTTCAGGACCTGGCAACCATGCCGAAACGACGTGGCCATATGCCCCGCAGCCAGACCAATTATCCGATCGTCGGTATCGGCGCATCGGCAGGCGGCCTTAGCGCGCTGCTGGCCTTCTTCGATTCCCTGCCCGCCCACACCTCGATGGCGTTCGTGGTGGTCGTGCATCTCGCGCCCGACCACGCAAGCAGTATGGCCTCGCTGCTGCGCAAGGCGACCGACATGCCCGTGGTGGAGGTGACGAGCCCGACGCCCATCGAGTCCGACCATGTGTATGTCATCGCACCGTCGCTCGATCTGACGATGGTCGACGACTATCTGCGCGTCGCGCCCAGCCAGCCGCGCGACGGCCACCGCGCGGCGATCGATCTGTTCTTCCGCACGCTCGCGGAAACGCATCACGAGCGCGCCATCGGCATCGTGCTTTCGGGCGCGGGCTCGGACGGCTCTGCGGGTCTCTCGCGCGTGAAGGAAATGGGCGGCATCACGTTCGCCCAGGATCCCTCGGAGGCGGAATACGACAGCATGCCGCGCAGCGCCATCGCCACCGGCATGGTCGATTTCGTCACCACCGCGGCGGAGATGCCGCAGCGGCTCATGGACCTCTGGTCCACGGCGAAGGAAATTCAACTGCCCACCGCGGAAAGCGAAGAGCGGCGCGAAGAGCATGTCAACGAGGCGGCCGAGCGGGCGCTGCGCGAGATCATGGTCATTCTGCGCACGCGCACGGCGCACGATTTCCGCCACTACAAGCGCGCCACGGTCCTGCGCCGCATCGAACGGCGCCTGCAGGTCAACGGCATCACCGACCTCCAGGCGTACCGCGACCACCTGCATCTTCACCCCGAGGAAACGCAGGCTCTGCTGCAGGACATGCTCATCAGCGTGACCAACTTCTTCCGCGACAAGGAAGCGTTCGATGTGCTCGAGCGCGAAGTCCTGCCGCGGCTCTTCGACGGGCGCGGCGAACAGGAGCGCATCCGCGTGTGGTCGGTGGGCTGCGCCACGGGCGAGGAGGCCTATTCGCTGGCGATGCTGCTCCAGGAGCGCTCGCTCAAGTCGACGGAAGGCACTTCGTTCCAGGTCTTTGCCACCGACATCGACGAACGCGCGATTTCATTCGCGCGCACGGGCCTCTTTCCTGACTCGATCCTCGCCGACGTGACGCCTTCGCGCGTGCGCCAGTTCTTCTCCAAGGACGCCGCGCATTATCGTGTGAAGAAAGAGCTGCGCGAGCACATGCTGTTCGCGCATCACAACGTGCTGAGCGATCCGCCGTTCTCGCGGCTCGATCTGATCTGCTGCCGCAACCTGCTCATCTATCTGGACCGCGAAGCGCAGATCGAAATCCTCAAGATGTTTCACTTTGCGCTGCGTCCGGGCGGCGTGCTGTTCCTCGGCAGCTCGGAGTCGGCGGACAGCGTGAGTTCGATGTTCACCGTTGTCGACAAGCGCAACCGCATTTACCGCGCGAACATGGCGGTGCGCGGCGATACGCCCGTGCCCGTGGCGATTTCCGGCACGCTGAACACGCGGCCCGTGGTCGCGACCGTGCAGCCGCCGGGGCGCCGCCGCTTCTCGTTCGGCGACCTGCACCAGCGTCTCGTCGAGCAATACGCGCCGCCTAGCGTGCTGGTTAGCCGCGACTCGGAAATCGTGCATCTTTCCGATCGCGCGGGCCGCTTTCTCCAGTATTCGGGCGGCGAGCCCTCGCACAACATCGTCGCTGCCGTGCGCCCGGAATTGCGGCTCGAACTGCGCACCGCGATTTACCAGGCGCTGCACACGAACCGCAGCGTCGAGGCTCGGCGTGTGCGTCTGGAGCGCGAGGGACGCTCGTATTTCGTCAACATGACGGCGCGGCCCGTGCACGACCCGGAGGCGAACGCCGACTTCGTGCTCGTGCTCTTCGACGAAGTCGAAGACAGCATGAGCAGCGCGGAAACGGCTTCCGTCGACGTGCAGAAGGACCCGATCATCACGCAGCTCGAACGCGAGCTGCAGCGCACGAAGGAGCAGTTGCAGTCGACCATCGAGCAATCGGAAACTTCCACGGAGGAACTGAAGGCCTCCAACGAGGAACTGCAGGCGATCAACGAGGAACTGCGCTCGGCGACCGAGGAACTCGAAACCAGCAAGGAAGAGCTGCAGTCGATCAACGAGGAACTCACGACCGTCAACGCGGAGCTGAAGTCGAAGGTCGAGGAAACCAGCAAGATCAACGACGACTTGCAGAACCTGATCGCGGCGAACGATATCGGCACGATCTTCGTGGACCGCAACATCTGCATCAAGCGCTACACGCCGCGCGCCACCGACGTGTTCAGCATCATTCCCTCGGATATCGGCCGCTCGCTCCTCGACATCACGCATCGCCTCGAATACGACAAGCTCGCCGACGACGCCGCCGAAGCTTTCGACTCGCTGCGCCTCATCGAGCGCGAGCTGAAGAGCAACGACGGGCGCTGGTATCTCGCGCGCTTCGTGCCGTACCGCACGACCGAGGACCGCATCGACGGCGCGGTGCTCTCGTTCATCGACATCACCGGCCGCCGCCAGGCCGAAGACCAGTTGCGCGAAGGCGAGCGGCGCATGCGTATCGTTGCCGAGGGCACGAAGGACTACGCGATCATCACGTTCGACGACGAAGGTTTCGTAACGAGCTGGAACGCTGGGGCGGAGCGAATTTTCGGTTATACGGAGGCCGAAATGATCGGGCAGTCCGCCGATTTGCTCTCGACCGAAGAAGACCGCGTGAACAAGGTCGCCGACCGTGAGTTCGCGCTGGCGCGCCAGCATGGCCGCACCGACGAGGAGCGCTGGCACCTGCGCAAGGACGGCACGCGCTTTTTCGCGAGCGGCGTCCTTTCGCGCCTCGATGAAGCCGGCGTGAGCGGCTTTGCGAAGATCGCGCGGGATCTCGGCGAAATCGTGCCCGCAGACGCGGACGTGCGCGACTCCGCGCTCGAACAGGTGCGCGACGCCGGCGAGCGCGACGGGCAGCGTCGCCAGGACGAGTTTCTCGCCGTGGTGTCGCACGAACTCAAGCACCCGCTCAATCTGATCTCGGCGAGCGCCGAACTCATTGCAAGGGCGCCGGAGACGCGCCAGAGCCTGAACCTCACGCGCGCCGCGGACACCATCCGCCGCACCGTGGTCGGCCAGGCGCAAATCATCGATGACCTGCTGGACATCTCGCGCGTGCGCACCGGCAAGCTCTCGGTCATGCGCTCGGCGGTGGACATGCGCGAGATCGTGCAGCGCGTGTGCAACGCCGTGCAATTCGACGCGCAGCAGCGCGGCATTGCGCTGAACGTCTCGATCGCGGAAACGCCGGTGATCCTGCATGCCGACTTCACGCGCATGGAGCAAATCGTCTGGAACCTCATCAGCAATGCGATGAAGTTCACCAATCGCGGTTCGGTGGGCGTCTCGCTCGATGTGGGCGACGACGAAGCCGTGCTGCGCGTGGCGGACACCGGCACCGGCATCGAGCCGGCGCTGCTGCCGCACATCTTCGACATGTACAAGCAAAGCCGCCAGTCCGCCGCGCGGCGCTCGGGGCTCGGCATTGGCCTCGCGCTCGTCAGGGAACTCGTGACTATCCACGGCGGCAGCGTGCGCGCCGAGTCGCAAGGCTTGGGGCGCGGCGCGACGTTTACGGTCACGCTGCCGATGCAGCGTTCGTTCACGCATGCGGACAGCCGCGACGGCGCGGCCATGGTGTCGCTACAAGGGCTCAATATCCTGATGGTCGACGACGACGCAGCCACGGTCGAAACCTTCAAGCTGCTGCTGGAGGGCGAAGGCGCGAGCGTGCAGACGGCCACGAGCGGCGAGCAAGCGCTGACGCTGCTCGACGGCAAAGCGCCGGATCTCGTGCTCTCCGATCTCGGCATGCCGGGCATGGACGGGTACGAATTCATCGGCAAGCTGCGCGCGCAGCCCGCGTTCGAATCCGTGGTCTGCATCGCGTTGAGCGGCTTTGGCCAGGAGGCCGATGTGGCGCAGTCCGCGCAGGCGGGTTTCGACGCGCACCTCAAGAAGCCGGTGCAACTCGAAGACCTGCTGGCGATCTTCGCGCGCCTGAGGCGCTAGTTCGCGCGGTGACGCCGGCTATCAGGTGATTAGCGTGTACGGGTCCGCCTCCAGCGCGACGCCCGCACCGCGAATCACCTGCATGTAAGCAAACGTGTCGCCCACCGCAGCGCTGGCTTGCTCCGCGAGACTGCGTACGTTCGTGGATTTTTCGGCACTCGCCATCATCGATTCGAGGGCTTCCGATTCCGCGAACCCGTGCGCTGCCGCCGCACTGAGAACCGCATCGAGAATGCGCCGGGCCGCCGCGCGGGCATCGACCGACGCGAGCGGTGCGCGGTAGGCGAGAAAGCCTGCCATCAGCAGGAATTCGGCCGGGCTGATATGGTGGCCATTGCCAACCGGCACGCCTTCCGGCATGTCGTGATATCGCGACATACATCGCCTCCCGCTTTGGAGCGCTGTGAATGCTGCTGCGGATGCCCTGGAAAATATAGTACAGAAAGCATCGCTCATGCCGACGAATGCGGCGCTCGATTGGCGTGCCAATTTATTAAGTGGGTGTTTTCGATAGGCTGGTGTCGACGTTTTTTCGCCGTGCCGCGAGGGCAAGTCGTAGTATTCTTGACCCGCCGCCTGTTCCCCATTGCCTTGCTGCACTGCGACATCCAGAAAGGGCGGCATGCAAAGCAGTGTCCAGCACGTGTCATGTTTTTGTAGGCTTCGAGACGAATTCACGAATTTTCTTCGAGGGCATTCATGAAAACGCTGTTTCTGCAGGCACCCTCCTACGAAGGCTTTGATGGCGGAGCGGGCTCACGTTTCCAGACCAAGCGTGAGATCAAGTCGTTCTGGTATCCAACGTGGCTCGTCCAGCCCGCCGCGCTGGTCGAAGGTAGCCGCGTGGTGGATGCACCCGCAGACGACCTCACGCTTGAAGAGACCCTGAATATCGCTGAGGAATACGAACTAGTTATCATTCACACGAGTTCGCCGTCATTCCAGAGCGACATTCAGTTCGCCGAGCACCTGAAGCGGCACAAGAGCACGATCTTGATCGGTATGATCGGCGCGAAAGTGGCAGTCGATCCGCATGGTTCGCTGACCGCGAGCAATGCGCTCGATTTCGTGTGCCGCGAAGAATTCGACTTCACGTGCCTCGAGATTTCCCAAGGTCGGCCGTTCGAATCGATCCTGGGCCTGAGTTATCGCCTGCCCGACGGCGGGATCATGCACAACGACGCCCGGCCCATTCTCGAAGACATGGACCAGCTTCCGTTCGTCTCGCCGATCTACAAGCGCGACCTCACGTCCGATCATTATTTCAGCGGCTATCTCAAGCATCCGTATCTGTCGCTCTATACGGGGCGCGGCTGCAAATCCCGCTGCACGTTCTGCCTGTGGCCGCATACGGTTGGGGGCCACCGCTATCGCACGCGTTCGGTCGAGCACGTGCTGGAAGAGGTGAAATGGATTCGGGACAACATGCCCGAAATCAAGGAGATCATGTTCGACGACGACACGTTCACGGATCTCAGGCCGAGAGCCGAAGAAATTGCGCGCGGCCTGGGCAAGCTGGGCGTGACGTGGTCGTGCAACGCCAAGGCGAACGTGCCGTACTCGACCCTCAAGATCATGAAGGACAACGGCCTGCGGCTGCTGCTCGTCGGCTTCGAATCCGGCGACGACCAGATTCTCGTGAACGTCAAAAAGGGCGTGCGCACGGACTTCGCGCGCCAGTTCAGCGAGGACTGCCGCAAGCTTGGCATCAAGATCCACGGGACCTTCATCCTCGGCCTGCCTGGCGAGACGCACGAAACGATCCAGAAGACCATTCAGTACGCGAAGGAGATCAATCCTCACACCATCCAGGTGTCGCTTGCCGCGCCTTATCCGGGCACGGTGCTGCATAAGCAGGCCGTCGAAAATGGGTGGCTGAACGATACCAAGGTGATCACGCTCATCAATTCGGCGGGCACGCAGGCGTCGACGATCGGCTATCCGCACCTTTCGCGCGAAGAGATCTACCTGGGCGTCGAGGAGTTCTATAAGCGCTTTTATTTCCGGCCATCGAAGATCTGGGAGATCGTTCGCGAGATGCTGGTGAGCTGGGAGATGATGAAGCGGCGCCTGCAGGAGGGCGCGGAGTTCTTCAAATACCTTCGGGCGCGCAAGGTCTAAGGCGCGCGGTTCTCTCAAGAAAACGCCCGGGATTCCGGGCGTTTTTTTCGTCACTCGCCTGTTACAGCTTTGCGCGGGGCGCCTTACGCGCGTATAGCTAGCGCATGTGCGACGAGCGGATTCCGTTGTGCTGATGAAGGTTGCGCAAAAGGTTTGCGCGGCGCCGTTCGCGGCGATAGTGCGCGACCACGGCCATGGCCGCGATGACCAGTACCATGACGCCAATGGCGGTTCCCCACTCCAATGCGTCCATGTCTGCCTCCTTGTCACTCAGGGCCGTCGCGTCGAGGCGAGCGGGGTTCAAGCGTAGTACGGCTGGCAGGGCGTTCCGCGGCAGCGCCGGAAGCGAGCAACGCGACGCACACGAAAGCGTGGCGCGGGTCGCGGACGCACAAAAAGTGTAGTCGATTGCGATGCGCAATTGAATCGCCCGGGTGTGTACGGATGCCAGCCATCGTGGTCATTTCTGCTGACGATTCGAACCCCGTTGCGATTCTGTTTGCGCTGGCGCGATTACTCCAGATCGCGCGTTTCAAGCTCCACGGACTGGCCCCCGTTTTTCTCTAGCGCGTGTCGCGCGGCCAGTTCGATACTCGGGCGGTTCGCCTCGAACGCGCTCAATAGCGCATGCGCCGATGTGCCGGTGTTGCCAAAGCGATCGTTCAGTGCGTCGAGCGATACGCTGCACCATACCGGGCGGTTGTCCACGTTGGCTTCGAACGCTACGCGGGCGGCGGCCACGGCGTGACGGCGGCTCGTGAATTCGATTCTCATCTTGGTCCTCCGTGAGTTTGCTTGTTAAAGGGTAGAGCCTGGCGCGGCCGATGTTGAGGTCTTTTTGCTGCTATTTCGCTTGAGCGCCGCTGGCGGGGTCGCTGCGCATCATCTTGTCGTGGGTGGCGGGCCCCGTGGGCTTCTTCACCGGCATGTTGTCGGGGTTCGACGCGCTCGCGGCGCCTGGCGCTGCCGCCGGTGGTTTCGCCATCTGCGGGGCGGGTGGCTGGGCGGCCGTTTGCGCCTGTGCGCTGGCGGGCAGCCAGGAGACGGCGAGCGGCCCGCAGACGAGCGTGCCCCGGACGATCGCGCCCCAGACGCGAGCAGGAAAGGACTTCATGGCTTCTCCGTTCGTATTCGGTCGCCGTGCGCCGGCGTGGAAGGGGCGGCATCACGCGGATACGTTGTCATTTCTCTCTTGTGAGCAGGGTTTTTCGCATCAGGCGTGCCTGCTTCGCGTGTCATGCTTTCCCGTTAAACCCCGGCCATGCCAGGGTTTTGACAGCGGTTCTAGAATGAGGTCGTGAGTGTAAAGGAGACCGTAATAACGTCATGGATACACAAGCGAAAACATTCGAGGAATTGCTGCAGCGCGAATATCAGCACGGGTTCGTTTCGGACGTGCAGTCGGATACGTTGCCGCGCGGTTTGTCCGAGGACGTGATTCGTCTTATCTCGGCGCGCAAGCAGGAACCGGCCTTCATGCTCGAATGGCGGCTTGCCGCCTACCGGCACTGGCTCACGATGACCGAGCCGCATTGGGCGAGCATCGAGCACCCGCCGATCGACTTCCAGGACATCGCCTACTATTCGGCGCCGCATACGCAGGCGAACCGTCCGAAGAGCCTCGACGAAGTCGATCCGGAACTGCTTCGCACTTACGAAAAGCTCGGCGTGCCGCTGCAGGAGCGCGAAATGCTCGCGGGCGTGGCCGTGGACGCGGTATTCGACAGTGTGTCCGTCGCCACCACGTTTCGCCGGCAGCTGGGCGAGCTGGGCATCGTCTTCTGCTCGTTTTCGGAAGCGGTGCGCGAGCATCCGGACCTTGTGCGCCAGTATCTCGGCTCGGTCGTGCCTTACACCGACAACTTCTTTGCAACACTCAACTCAGCGGTGTTCAGCGACGGCTCGTTTTGCTATATCCCGCCAGGCGTGCGCTGCCCGATGGAGTTGTCCACGTACTTCCGCATCAACGCGCGCAACACGGGTCAGTTCGAGCGCACGCTGATCGTGGCCGACAAGGGCGCGTACGTGAGCTATCTGGAAGGCTGCACCGCGCCGATGCGCGACGAAAACCAGCTGCACGCCGCCGTGGTGGAACTCGTCGCGCTGGAGGGCGCGCAAATCCGCTATTCGACGGTGCAGAACTGGTATCCCGGCGACGCGCAAGGACGCGGCGGCATCTACAACTTCGTCACGAAGCGCGGCGACTGTCGCGAGGCCAATGCCCGGATTTCGTGGACGCAAGTCGAAACCGGCTCCGCGATCACGTGGAAATATCCGAGCGTGATCTTGCAGGGCGACAACTCGATTGGCGAGTTCTATTCGGCGGCGCTCACCAACCACTATCAGCAGGCCGATACCGGCACGAAGATGGTTCATATCGGGCGCAATACGCGCAGCACGATTCTCTCGAAGGGGATATCGGCGGGCCGCGGCAAGAACGCGTATCGCGGGCTCGTGAAAATGGCGCGCTCGGCCGAAAACGCGCGCAACTATACCCAGTGCGATTCGCTGTTGCTCGGCGATCGATGCAGCGCCTTCACGTTTCCGTATATCGAGGTGAAGAACCCGAGCGCAAAAGTCGAACATGAAGCCTCGACTTCGCGCATTGGCGAAGACCAGTTGTTCTATTGCCGGCAGCGCGGGCTATCCGAAGAGGACGCCGTGTCGATGATCGTCAACGGCTTTTGCAAGGACGTTCTCAAGGAACTGCCGATGGAGTTCGCCGTGGAAGCGCAGAAGCTGCTGGGCGTGAGCCTGGAAGGCAGCGTAGGTTGAGAGGGAGAAAGGCATGCTGGAGATTAGCAATCTGAATGTCGAAGTGGAAAACAAGCCGATTCTGCGCGGTGTGGATTTGCGCGTGAATGCGGGCGAGGTTCACGCGATCATGGGGCCGAACGGCTCCGGCAAAAGCACGCTCGCCCATGTGCTGGCGGGGCGCGAGCAATACGTGGTCACGGGGGGCAGCGTGCAGTACGACGGCTGCGACCTGCTCGCGCTTGCGCCCGACGAACGCGCGCGCCGCGGGCTCTTTCTCGCGTTCCAGTATCCGGTGGAAATACCGGGCGTGAGCAATATCTATCTGCTCAAGGCCGCGCTCAATGCGCAGCGCAAGCAGCGCGGCGAGGCGGAACTCGACGCCATGGACTTTCTCGCGCTGGTGAAGGAGAAAATGGCGGCCATGGAGATGAAGGAAGACCTCCTGTACCGGGGCGTGAACGAAGGGTTTTCGGGCGGCGAGAAAAAGCGCAACGAGGTGCTGCAAATGACCGTGCTGGAGCCGCGTCTCGCCATGCTCGACGAGACCGACTCCGGGCTCGATATCGACGCGCTGCAACTCGTCGCGCGCGCAGTGAACCAGATGCGCAGCGCAGAGCGCGCGATCGTGCTGGTGACGCACTACCAGCGCCTGCTCGACTACATCGTGCCGGACCACGTGCACGTGCTTTCGCAGGGGCGCATCGTGCGATCGGGGTCGCATGAGCTTGCGCTCGAACTGGAGCGAAAGGGCTACGGCTGGCTCGGCGAGCCGGATAACGACGGACCGGCAGCCGCGCAAGGCGCCGGCGCGCAACACATGGCATCCGCCAGGGAGCAACGATGAGCGAATCAACGCGCGAGCATTATCGCGACGCCTTCCGCACGATGGCTGGAACGCTGGCGGGCGTCGAGCTGCCCTGGTTGCGCAAGGCTAGGCGGCACGCGTTCGAACGGTTCGAGACGCTGGGCTTTCCCGGCACGCAACTGGAAGCGTGGAAATACACCAACGTGATGCCCATTGCGAAGCCGCATTGGCATTTCATGCCGTCGGACGGCGAGCAAACGGACTATGCCCGCCTGATCGACGACCTCGTTCCCGCCGATTCGGCGGGCCGTATCGTGTTCGTGAACGGCCGTCACGTGCCGAAGCTCTCCTACTTGCCGCCTTTGCCGGAGGGCGCGTTCGTCGGCACGCTCGCGCAGGCAATGCGCAGGATTCCTGAGCGGATCGAATCCATCATGGCGCGCCGTGCGCCCGAGGACGGCTTTGCGGCGCTCAACGGCGCTTTTCGCAGCGACGGCTACGTGGTCGTGCTGCCGCCCGGCTGCGCGCTGGACTGGCCGCTGCACGTGCTGTTCTTCAGCAGCGAGGCCGCGCTCGCCATGCATCCGTTCAACGCGGTCGTGGCCGAGCGGGGCGCGCGGTGCTCGATCGTCGAGCAGTTCGCGGGTATCACCGACGAAGCCTACTTCGTCAACACCGCCACGGAAATCGTCGCCGACGAAGAGGCCGACGTTCAGCATTGCCGCATTCAGCAGGAGGCGCGCAGCGCGTTTCATATCGCACACGTAAGCGTTTCGCAGCGGCGGGCCAGCCACTTCACGTCGCACTCGTTCGCGTTTGGCGGTGCATTGTCGCGCACGCAGATCGACACGCGCCTCGATGCGGAAGACGCCCAGGCTGATCTCAACGGTTTGTACTTCGTGAGCGCGAGACAACACGTGGACCATCACACGCGTATCGACCACGAGATGCCGCGCGGCACGAGCCGCGAATACTATCGCGGCGTGCTCGACGGCGCGTCACGTGCGGTGTTCGACGGCCGCGTGATCGTGCATCCGGACGCGCAGCAGACCAACGCGCATCAGGGCAACGACAATCTGCTGCTTTCGCGCAATGCCGAGATCGACACGAAGCCGCAACTGGAAATTCACGCCGACGACGTGAAATGCACACACGGTGCGACCGTCGGCCAGCTCGACGAGAGCCCGCTCTTTTACCTGCGCTCGCGCGGTATCGACGAGCGCATGGCGCGTGCGCTCCTCGTTTGGTCGTTCGCGCGCGTGAGCGTGGATCGCGTGGAGAGCGCCGCACTGCGCAGCCGGCTCACGAAACAGCTGCTCGCGCGCCTGCCTGGCGGCGAATACCTGCGGGGACTGTCATGAATCTACTCGAACCTGTAGGCGTTCCCGACGCCGAAACGGTCATGGGCTGGCGCCGCGATTTTCCGATTCTGCGCGAAAGCGTGCACGGCAGGCCGCTCGTGTACCTCGACAATGCAGCGACCACGCAGAAACCCGCGAGCGTGATTGCCGCCGAACAGGCGTATTACGAGCACGACAATGCGAATGTGCATCGCGGTGTGCATCTGCTGTCGCAGCGCGCGACCGATGCCTACGAGGGCGCCCGCGCGCGCATTGCGCGTTTCCTGCACGCGGCGCACGAGAAGGAGATCGTGTACACGCGCGGCACCACGGAAGCGATCAATCTGGTCGCGCAAAGCCACGCACGGCCGCGACTTCAGCCCGGCGACGAAGTGCTCATCACCGCGATGGAGCATCACTCGAATATCGTGCCGTGGCAGCTCGTTTGTGCGCAAACGGGCGCGGTGCTGAAGGTCGCGCCGATCGACGACGACGGCATGCTCGACCTCGACGCCTATGAGCGCCTGCTCGGCGCGCGCACGCGCATGGTGGCGCTCGCGCATGCGTCGAATGCGCTGGGAACGGTGAATCCGGTTGCGCGAATGATCGAGCTTGCGCATGCGCGCGGCGTGCCGGTGCTGGTCGATGGCGCGCAGGCCATTGCGCATCTACCCGTGGACGTGGCCGCGCTCGATTGCGACTTCTATGCGTTCTCGGGCCACAAGATTTACGGTCCCACCGGCATAGGCGCGCTCTATGCAAAATCCGCGTTGCTTGAAGCCATGCCGCCCTGGCAGGGCGGCGGCGACATGATCCGCTCCGTGACGTTCGAAAAGACCGAGTACAACGTGATCCCGTGGCGGTTCGAAGCGGGTACGCCGAACATTGCAGGCGCGATCGGGCTTGGCGCCGCACTAGACTATGTCAGCGCGATTGGGCTGGAAGTCGCGCAGCGTCACGAGGCCGACCTGCTCGCGTATGCGGACGATGCGCTGCGTGCGATGCCCACCGTAAGAATGATTGGAACTGCGAAAGAAAAGCTGGGCATCCTCTCGTTCGTCATGGGGAACGCGCACGCCCACGACATCGGTACGATACTCGACCAGTGCGGCGTGGCGGTGCGCACGGGCCATCATTGCGCGATGCCGGTCATGGAGCGCTATGGCGTGCCGGCCACGGTGCGTGCCTCGTTCGCGCTGTACAACACGCGCGCCGAAGTCGACGCGCTGCTGGACGGCCTCGCGCGCGTAGAGGAGGTGTTTCCGCTATGAGCGACTTGCGCGACCTGTATCAGGAAACGATTTTCGACCACTACAGGCGGCCGCGGAACTGTCACGCCGTGCCCGGCGCGACGCATAGCGCCGAAGGGTATAACCCGTTGTGCGGCGACCGCGTCACGTTGTATTTGCGAATCGAGGACGGCGTGGTCAAGGACGCCGGGTTCGAGGGCGCGGGGTGCGCGATCGCAACGGCTTCGGCTTCGTTGATGACCGAGGCGCTCAAGGGCCGCACGCAAGCGGAAGTCGAGGCGCTGTTCGAACGCTTTCACGCGATGGCGACGGCGCCTGCGGACCGGCCCGTCTCGTCCGAGGGGCTCGGCAAGCTCGCGGTGCTTGGAGGCGTGCGCGAGTTTCCAGCGCGTATCAAGTGTGCGACGCTTGCGTGGCATACGCTCCACGCCGCGTTGCGCGACGAGCGCGGCACCGTTTCGACGGAATGAGGCCGCGCACGCCAGGAGGCAAATCACGATGAATACGCAAACGGCGGCCAGCGACCTGCGCGAACGTGTGATCGACGCGCTGCGCTCGGTGTTCGATCCGGAGATACCGGTGAACATCTACGATCTGGGGCTCGTCTATCAACTGGACGTGGACGCCGAAACGGGCCACGTGACGATCCACATGACGCTGACCGCGCCCGGTTGCCCGGTTGCGCAAACCTTTCCAGGCACGGTCGAAGAATGCGTGAACGAGGTGGAAGGCGTGAGCGAGACGAACGTGGAACTGGTCTGGGACCCGCCCTGGACGCGAGAGCGCATGTCCGAAGCGGCGCTGCTCCAACTGGGGATGCTCTGATATGGCCGATTGGGTGGACGTGGCGCCATACGCCGGGTTTCAAGCGGGCTCCGTACGCAGTGTCGATGTGGACGGCACACAGGTCGCGGTATTCAATCTCGAAGGGACCTGCTATGCAATCGAGGACACCTGTCCGCACGATGGCGGCGTGCTCACGGGCGGTGACGTGGAGGGCGACGAAGTGATCTGCCCGCGGCACGGCGCCCGCTTTTGCATCAAGACGGGAAAGGTCCTCGCGCCGCCCGCGTATGAGGACGTCGCGGTGTTCGCGGTGCGCGTGGAGGCGGGCATGGTGCAGGTGCGCGATACCCGCTGGGACGAGGGCTTTTCCTGAGCGTGGAAGTCACGCCCGCGCCTCACGCGCGATTGTCAGCGGCATAATGGGTGCGCGGATTGGAGAGCGACGGCTTGTGCCGGTCGCGCCAATCTCCGCGCTTTGCATGCGTTGCAACTATCGAGAGGCATCCATGAAGGCTCTGTTCCATCTTGCAGCGGCGGCCGCGGCAGGCACGCTCGTCATGTTCTACCTGGACCCGATTTCCGGCTCGCGGCGCCGCGCGCGGTTGCGCACCACGCCGTTTTCGCGCCGTAGCGGCCGCGCGAACGCTCATGGCCAGGCGGTTCCGGTTGGCACAGACGGCGAGCTGGCCGGGCCCGGCGGCGGCATTGGCACCGCGCCGTGAGCGTGCGCCATGACCACTCAGGATTACGCTCTTTTACCCGACCTGAATCATCGCGTTGCGCTCGTGACCGGCGGCTCGCGTGGCATCGGCCGCGCGATTGCCATTGCGCTCGCTTCGGCAGGCGCGGCGATTGCCGTGAATTACCGGCAGCGCGCTGACGAAGCCCATCAGGTCGTCGCGCAGATCGAAAGCGCAGGCGGCCGCGCGCTCGCGGTGCGCGCCGATGTGTCGGCGGCAAGCGAAGTCACCAGCATGATCGGCGAGATCGAGCGCAGCCTCGGCGCGGTCGACGTGCTCGTGAACAACGCGGGCACGGGCACGTTCAGCGACATCGAGTCGATCACGGAAGCCGAATTCGACCACACGCTCGCCGTCAATCTCAAGTCGGCGTTTCTCTGCACGCAGGCGGTGCTGCCCGGCATGCGCGCGCGTCGCTGGGGGCGCATCGTCAATCTGTCGTCGGTCGCCGCGCGCGGCGCAGGTGCCGTCGGTGTTCACTACAACGCTTCGAAAGCCGGCCTCGAAGGCTTGACGCGCGGCTACGCCTCGCGTGTGGCCCGCGAAGGCGTGACGGTGAACGCCGTGGCGCCGGGGCCCATCGACACGGAAATGGCCGCGCCGCTGAAAGCCGCGAACATCGCCGAGCGGCTGCCCGTTGGCCGCCTGGGAGAAGCCGACGAGGTCGCGCAGGTCGTGTTGATGGTGGTGGGCAATGCCTTCGTCACGGGGCAGACCATTGCTGTCAACGGCGGCATCAGTTTCATCTAGGCCACCTGTTTCCGCCTGTTCCCGCGTGTTCCATTGCGGGCCGCCGCGAGGCGGCCCGTTTCAATTGGCTCGCGTTGTTTGCTAACCGGCGCGTGAGCGCCGCGCAATCTTCATACCTGAAAACAAGGCATTTTTCTCGCCGATTGAGTGCAAAGCCGGCTCAAACCAGCGCCTAACTTACCAATCGAAAATATTTCGTAAGGAGTCTGACGCTGAGCATTCATACCCCGATGCTCTAATCCTCATGCCGTGTAGCCTCCGCATTCAGCTGGCATGAGCGCGACGATGCGGGCTGCATAACGCCTTTGCCCGGCTTCACGGTGACCCCCCGAAAATACGAAGCCAACCAGGAGCCGAAAATGCAATGGCGTCACGTCGTAGTTGGTTCGCTCACAGCCGCAGCATTCGCATCGACAGTTGCGTGGAGTGCTGGTGACGATCACGACAAGAATCATCCGGAACACGGTCACACGGCCACCCCGATCAAGCACCTGGTCGTGATTTACGGCGAGAACGTTTCGTTCGACCATTATTTCGCGACTTATCCGCATGCGACCAACCCGTCCGGCGAGCCTGCATTCAAGGCACAGCCCGGCACGCCCGAAGTGAACGGTCTGACGGGCACGCTGCTGACCAGCAACCCGAACTTCACGAATGCGGGCAATGGCACGGGCGCGGCCAATCCGTTCCGTCTTGATCGCACGCAGGCGGCCACGGCCGACCAGAACCACGCCTACACCGCCGAGCAGCAAGCGTACGACAACGGCCGTGCCGACCTCTTCCCGTTGTACACGGGTAATGGCACGAGCGGCGGCGCTGGCGCATTCGGCACGAAGGGCCAGGTGATGGGCTATTACGACGGCAACACGGTCACGGCCCTGTGGAACTACGCGCAGCACTACGCGATGAGCGACAACGCCTATACGTCGACCTACGGTCCTTCGACGCCCGGCGCGCTCGAAGTGGTCTCGGGTCAGACCAACGGCATGAAGGTTGTGCTCACAACGAAGAAGCCTTCGGCCGCCGGTTCGTACTATGTGAACGACGGCCAGAACGGTTTCACGATGATCAACGACGTCGATCCGGCCTACGACCTCTGCTCGAGCGCGACCGACCAGGCGCAGATGACGGGCAAGAATATCGGCGACCTGTTGAACGCGCGCAGTGTTTCGTGGGGCGGTTTCATGGGCGGCTTCAACCTCGCGACGACGAACAGCAACGGCACGACGGGCTGCAAGCGCAGCACGCTTTCGCCGGTGGTCGGCGCGGCGACGAACGACTATATTCCGCACCACAACTGGTTCCAGTACTACGCTTCAACGTCGAACCCGCAGCATCTGCGTCCGGGCTCGCTCGACGCAATTGGCCACAGCGTGGGCAAGAACGGGAAGGCCGATCCGGCGAATCACCAGTACGATACCGACGACTTCTTCGCGGCTGTGAAGGCGGGCAATTTCCCGTCGGTGAGCTTCCTCAAGGCCCCGGCCTTCCAGGACGGTCACGCGGGTTACTCGGACCCGCTCGACGAGCAGGCTTTCGTCACGAAGGTCGTGAACTTCCTGCAGCAGCAGCACGGCTGGGAAGATACGGCCGTTATCGTGGCGTGGGATGACTCGGACGGCTGGTACGACCATGCGTATGCACAGCCCACGAGCGCTTCGTACGATAGCGTGGCCGACCAGTTGACGGCGGCCGGCATCTGCGGCACGGGTTCGGCGCCGGCCGGCCTGAACGGCAAGCCCGTGAACGGCCGCTGCGGTCCGGGCACGCGCATTCCGTTCGTCGTGATCTCGCCGTGGGCGAGAGAGAACTACGTCGACCACACGCTGATCGACCAGTCCTCCGTGGTGCGTTTCATCGAAGACAACTGGCTTGATGGTCAGCGCATCGGCGGCGGTTCGTTCGACGCGACGGCAGGCAACATCATGGGCATGTTCGACTTCGACCGCCGCGGCCGCGGCCACGAAGACCGCACGCTGTTCCTCGACCCGGCGACGGGCGTGGTGCTCGACAAGGCACCGAAGGTTTGACAGCTTAGGACGTCTGATCGTTAAGGCATGACAGGAAGAGCGCGCCCCTGCAAGATTCGTCGAGCAGGGGCGCGCTGCGTTTGCAGGCATTGACAGCGTTTAATCAGGCGGGGTGCGAAGCGTGCCCGTGATCGCCCGCTCCGCGCGCGTCGTCGTATTCGCGCGAAATATCCTTGTTCGTATAATCGCCCATGCGCCAGGCGGCGAGCAGACTGATGACTCCGCACACGGCGATATAGATCGCAATCGAATAACCCGTGCGGTAGTACGCGTAGAGCGCAGTGGCGATCAAGGGCGCCGGGCCGCCCGCAATCACGGAAGCCAGCTGATACCCGAGCGAGGCGCCGCTATAACGCAGGCGCCCCGTGAACGACTCGGCGATGAACGCGGCTTGCGGACCGTACAGCATGGCGTGCGGCACGAGCGAAAGCACCACGGCCGCGAAAATCCACGCCGTGTTTCTTGTATCCACCATCCCGAAGTAAACAAAGCCGAAAAGGCCTGCGGCCACCGCGCCGATCATGTACATGCGCTTGCGTCCGATCCGGTCGGACAAGTGCCCAAAGAACGGAATGGTCACGAACTGCAGCATGGCAGCCGTCAAAACCGCGGTGAGCATGAGGTCCCGCGAAACGTGCAGCGTTTTCACGCCATACGTAAAGACGAAAGCCGTGTAGATGTAGAAAGGCGCCTGTTCGGCCATGCGCGCCAACGCCGAAAGGAGAATGTCCTTGGGCTGGCGGCGAATCACCTCGAGCATCGGCGTCTTTTCGATCTTGTTCTCGGCAAGCAGCTTCGCGAAGATCGGCGTTTCAAGAATGCTCAGGCGGATATAGAGGCCGATCGCGACGAGCACGATGCTCAGCAGGAACGGCACGCGCCATCCCCAGGTCATGAAGCTGTCGCCGGAGAACTGGCTCACGGCGAGCACCACGAGATTGGCGATGAAGAGCCCCGCCGGCACACCGAATTGCGGCCACGAAGCGACGAAGCCGCGGTGCGAATTGGTGCGCGCCCATTCCATGGACATCAGGACCGAGCCGCCCCATTCGCCGCCCACACCCACGCCCTGGATGAAACGCAGCACCGTGAGTAAAACGGCGCCCCAGATGCCGATGGATGCATAGGTCGGAACAAAGGCCACGGCGAAGGTGGCAACCCCCATGAGCAGCAGCGTGACGATTAGCGTGGCCTTGCGGCCGACGCGATCGCCGTAGTGGCCGAATATGGCCGCGCCTACCGGCCGGGCGATGAAGCCCACGGCATAGATGAGAAAGGCCTGCAGGGTGCCAACGAGCGGGTCGGATTCAGGAAAGTACAGCTTGGCGAAGATGAGCCCGGTGACTGTACTGTAGAGAAAGAAGTCGTACCATTCGATCGTCGTGCCGATGGTGCTGGCAATCACAGCGCGGCGCAACTGACGTTGGGCGTCTTCCTCCGAAAGGAGCGTGGCTCCCGGTTGATCGGCATTCATTTCGCACCCCCAAGGCAAGCGCGATTGGGCCAATGCAAAACGCATGGCCAGGGCTCCCGGTGGTGCGCAAAAAACGTGCCCCGATTCGCCGGGATGATGACGTCGCCGGATCGGGTGGCAGTGATGCGTCCCTTGCTATCGCTCCATCCTGATCGGCATGGGTTGAGACGTTGTTATACAAGTCGATGGTATATCACGTTGTGATGCAACGTGTGCGAGTTTTAAATGGACTCGCCATGTGGCAGTGCATCACGCAACACGGAGGAGCGATGACACTTCGGCTATCCTCGCAGGCGCTCAGCCCTTCGGAATATATAGCGCGGCATTTGCAGCATTTCGCCTCGTCGCCGCCAGCTTCGGCGACTGCGGGCCAGCCACTGCAACTGGTCGTGTGGAACAGGCACGTATTCGTGATCGCAGGCGTGCTATTCGTTGTGCTCGCATGCATTGGCGCGCGCCGGGACAAGTGGGCGCTGTTTGCGCTGACGCCTGGCGTGTCGTTCGGGCGGCGTCTTTATGTCTGGTGGTCCTGCGCCTGGCGACAGTGGCTCGCGAGCGCGCTGCTTTTCGTGGTGGGTGTCTGCGCGTGGCATTTCGTGCTCGACAAGACTGCCACGCCGTTCCTCGCGTTCGCCGCGATTCCGCACGGCATCGCGCAATCGTCGCCGTTCATTTCGCTTGCGATTGCCGTCACGCCCGTCGTCGCGCCGCTGCTGGCTTATGCGCTGCTCAGCCTGCCGCTCGCGGGGTATATGGTGCGGCGCGGGTTGGCAGCGCATGCGATGCCCGCACCCCGGCAATTCGGCTTCTGGCGCGCAACGCTGCTCGGCTTGACCACCTATGCGTGGTCTTTGCCTGGCAGCCTCGCGATTGCCAATGTGGCGATCGTCTCTTCGCACCCGCTCCTGGACACACTGCGTGCGATACCGGTTGTGGCCTGGGGCATGTATATCGTGCTGCCGCGCCAGGCGCGCAGCGTGGCGCGCCTGGCTTCCCCTGGCTAGCGGTGGCTAGCAGTGGCTTTGGGTCGCCAGATACCGGTTCGGCCGATTACTGCGTGACGATGTTCGCGTGCTGCGCGCCGAACTGGAGCGCCGCGAGTTGCGCATAGAGCGGCGAGCTTTGCAGCAGGTCGGCGTGACGACCTTGCGCGACGATGCGGCCTTGATCCATGACGACGATGCGATCTGCTTGCTGCACGGTGGCGAGACGATGCGCGATGACGAGCGTGGTGCGGTTTTGCGCGGCGTTGTCGAGCGCCGTTTGCACGAGGCGTTCGCTCGCGGCGTCGAGCGCGCTGGTGGCCTCGTCGAGCAGCAGAATGGGCGGATTCTTGAGGATCGCGCGCGCGATGGCAATGCGCTGACGCTGACCGCCTGAAAGCCGCACGCCACGTTCGCCGAGAAAGGTGTCGTAGCCTTGCGGCAGTTGCTCGATAAAGCCAGCCGCAGCGGCCATTTCGGCGGCGTGCTGGACGGCTTCGAGCGTGGCGTCGGGCGAGCCATAGCGAATGTTGTCGAGCACGCTGCCCGAAAAGATCACCGACTCCTGCAGCACGACGCCGATCGCCTGGCGCAACGCCGCGAGCGACACCTGTTGCGTCGGGACGCCGTTGATGCTGAGGCTTCCCGACTGCGGATCGTAAAAGCGCAGCAGCAACTGGAACAGCGTGGTCTTGCCCGCGCCGGACGGCCCGACCAGCGCGACATGTTCTCCCGGGCGCACGTCGAGCGAGAAGGCGTCGAGCGCGGCGATGCCGGGGCGCGAAGGGTAGGAGAAGCCAACGTTGTCGAACCGGATGCCCGTGCCGTGTGCGGGCAGCGGCACGGTTGCCGCTGTCTGTGCCACGGGCGAGCGCGCGGCGAGCAGTTGCAGCAGCCGTTCGGTGGCGCCCGCGGCCCGTTGCAGATCGCCCCACACTTCGGCGACGGCGCCCACGGCGCCGGCCGTGAACACGGCGTAGAGAATGAACTGGGAGAGCTGGCCCGCGCTCATCTGCCCGGCCAATACCGCCTGCGCGCCGAGCCACAGCACGAACACGACGGCGGCGAACACGAACACGATCACCACGGCCGTCAATCCGGCGCGCGCCCGAATGCGCCTGAGCGCCGTTTCGAAGGCCGCTTCCACGGCGCCGCCAAAGCGCTTCGCCTCGAACGCCTCTTGCGCATACGACTGCACGGTGGGCATGGCGTTGAGCACTTCGCCCGCCAAAGCGCTTGCGTTCGCAACCTTGTCCTGGCTCGCGCGCGAGAGCTTGCGCACGCGCCGCCCGAAGATGACGATCGGTGCGACCACAACGACCAGTGTCGCGATGATGTAGCCAGACAGCACGGGGCTCGTCGTGACGAGCATCGCCACGCCGCCCACCGTGAGGAGCAAATTGCGCAGGCCGAGCGACAGGCTGGTGCCCACCACGGTCTGGATCAGTGTCGTGTCGGTGGTGAGACGAGAGAGCACTTCGCCCGTTTGCGTGGTCTCGAAGAACTGCGGGCTCATGCGGATCACGTGGTCGTACACGGCGCGGCGCATGTCGGCCGTCACCCGCTCGCCCAGCCACGAGACCCAGTAGAAGCGCAGTGCCGTGGCGGCGGCGAGAATCAGCGAAACCACGAAGAGCGCAATGAAATAGCGGTCGATATGCGCGCGATTCCCGCTGGAGAAGCCACGGTCGATCAGATACCTGAACGCCACCGGCAGTGCGAGCGTCGCGCCCGCCGAGGTCAGAAGTGCGAGGAAGGCGAGCGCCCAGCGCCCCGCATAGGGGCGCAGAAAGGGCAGAAGAGCGAAGAGAGGCGCGACGCGTGACGGTCGGGCGGCGACATCTGGCATGGAACGTCCTGGCGGATCGGCGACGAGTTTAATTGTGCCACTCCGTGGCCACGAGAGGCTGGCCACGGGGTGGATTATGGCGGCGTTACGGCGAGATTACGTTGAAGGCGGCGTCGCTCCCGAGGCGGCGCCATTGCGAAATTGCTCGCGCTCTTGCGGCGTCATGTGCTGCCATTGTTGCCACTGGTGCCACTGCATGCGCCTGCGGCAGCCGCCATGCCCGCGGAATCCGCCGAACAGAATCCTGCAGAGCACCAGGAGGCCGATCGCGCGTGGATAGTCGATGGCATGCGCGCCGGCCACGATCGCCGGCGCGATCCAGTTCCACAGGCCCATGACGATTGCGCCCAGCAGCGCGATGACGGCCACCATCAGCAGCGCCTTGGCAAATATTTTGCGGCGAAACTTCATTCCCTTCTCCTTCGGTTCAAATTTCGAAGTCGTCCCATGACGCGCGCAAACGTTCGCGCAGATGCAGCACCGCATAACGTTTGCGCGCCAGCAGCGTGTTCACGCCAACCCCGCTTGCAGCCGCCATCTCCTTGAAGCTGCGCCCGTCCAGCTCGTGCGCGATGAATACCTCGCGCTGGCTCGCCGGCAATTCGTCGAGCGCCGCGCGCAGCGCCTCGAGCATCGCGGCGCGCTCGTAAGCGGCTTCGGGGCCGGCGTCGGGCGAGGGCAGCGCGAGGTCGAGCCGGTACTCGCTCTCGTCCTCCTGCGTTTCAATAAGCGGCGCTTCCTTGCGCTTGCGAAACCGGTCGACGATGCGGTTGCGCGCCACGCGAAAGAGCCATGCGCCCACCTGCTCGATGGGGTCCGGCAGCCGCCACGCCTGAACCAGTTCCTCGAATACGTCCTGAAGAATGTCGTCGGCTTCGTCCTGGTCGATCACGCGGCGGCGGATGAAATTGCGCAGCCTCGGGCGCTCGCGGGCGACGGCGTCGGCGATCTCGCGGTCCTGCGTGGTGGGCGGGCTCGGTGGTTCCATACCCGTGTAGACGATTCAGAATGAGAAATATTGTGGCGCGTAGTTTGCGCTCTTATGTGGCATGAATATTTCGTTAAACAAGGCCGGAGATAGTCCGTATTTTTATTGACATCAGTCACTATATTTCGGTCACAATGTTGGCACCGAACAAAACCAACAAATCCATACGCTATCGGTCATGCACATTCACGAGCCTGGCAGCGGTACTGCGTCAAAAACTCTAGAACGCCTCGCGGACCCCGGGCAGCTGCCCCTGGAAACACCCCTGCCTTTGGCGGTGTTTCACCATGATGGAACGATGCTGCTGCCGCAAGGCGGGGTGCTGAACAGCGAGCAGCGCGACTTCCTCTTCGCGCATTTTCAGCCTTATCGCAACACGGCAGACGACGCGAGTCTCGTGAGCGCGCAAGAAGGCCGCGCCGATCGTACAAAAGGGTCGTTGACGCTGGACGACATGAACCTCGCCATCGGCGCGCTTTTAGGCATACGCAGCCAGGCGGGCACGGGGCGCGAGATGCTGCCGTGCCGGCTGATCGGTTTCCGGCCGGGCGGCGCGATGTTCGTCACACCGCCTGCCGCGGCCAAGCCGGCTTGGGAGCCGTTCCAGGGCGAACAGGTCGAGATCGTTGCGATCGCAACACAAGCGGTGTTCTGGCTCGTTTGCACCGTCGAGGCGGTTTGCACGCATCCGTTCCGCTACCTCGTGCTTTCGGAGCCGGGCACGATACGCCGGCTGCGCGAACGCCGCGCCGTGCGCGTGCGCACGCAACTCGCGGTGCGCTATGGCGTGGATTTGACGGGCTCGGAACTGGACCGGCTCGGCATAGGCTGCGATATCAGCGTGCTGGGCATGTCGCTCGCCGCCGGGCGCAAGATCGGCGAGGTGGGCGAGCGCATTTGCGTGGTGTTTCCGATCGAGGCGGGGAACGTGGGGGCGACATTCCAGGCCGTCGCGGTGATACGCAATCTGCGCGCCGATACCCCGCAGGAAGGGCTGACCCTGCATGGCCTCGAATTCGACGCGATTGCTCCCGAGAGCCAGGTCGCCCTCAAGACGTTCGTGTTCGATCGGCAGGACGCCGTGTCTTACTGGGCCGGCATGCCTACCTGACGCGGCCGCGCGATCGCGCTTATCGGTTATTTGAACTCGATGGCATCGGTGTGAATGTGCAATTCGGGTCCTTGTGCGCAGGGTCTTTGCAGCACGAGAGCAATGCATCGACCGACGCGACGTTTGCCTTGTCCCATTGCTCATGGCTCATGGCGTTGTCGGTCGGCATCCAGTGGTCCAGTGGATAGCTGTTGGCGAGCCGGTCGTTTCCAGGCGCGTTCAGCTTGCCCGCCGAGAGCTTGAGAAAGGCGGTGCAACTCTGCTCGCTGCCGATGCGATGGCAGCCGATGCAGGTGTTGCCGGGTGTGCTCATCGTCATGAGATGAAATGACGAGAAGGCCTGCCCAATGCTCGAATACTTCCCCCATGGGTCCGTGGGCACCTTGTCCCACACTTGCCCGATATACGGGCTGAAGATGAACGGACCCGCGTCGTGACATTTGAGGCAGGTGGGGGCGCCCCCAATGCCGGCCGCAACCATCGCAGGTGTTGCCCAGAATTCGACGGCGGATATTTCTCCCGCAGGCGGCTTTCTCTCGTTTGGCGGCGGCACACGTGTCGCAATGAATCCGCTGCTCGCGGGCACGCTGGCTTGCGTTTTCGGCGGTGGCGGCAGCGGCTTCGAAGCGAACCAGCAGGTCTTGCCGTTGCCCGAGTGATGCATCACGACGACTACGCCGTCATAGCGCGGGTCCTTGTCGTCGCGCAGCACGTCGCGGCGGCAGTACGCGGAAATTTGCGTATTGCCGCGCGACAGATTCAGGATCTTCGAAAACGGAATGCATTGACCTGGTGCTGCCGATATCGGGTTCAGCAATGAGGGCTTATCGCATTGCAGGGGAGACTCGTGTGGCCCTGGCGGTTTCCCGTCGATCGTAATGGGAATATCCGTTCCGTCATTGCAGTTGAACGGCGGAATTTCGCCAATTTCCCTCACGCATTGATTGGCGTATTCGAGCAATGTCTGCTCATGCGTGAAGGCAGATAATGGCACGGCGAACAAGAAGCTCAAAGCGAACCAGCGGATTCGGACAAACATGGTCATCCTCCGCTTTTCATCTGCATTTGCGCGACTTTGCGAATCGCTTCGCGATACTTCACGTAGCCTGTGCATCGGCACAGGTTCCCCCCCACCCAGTCGTCGATCTCCGTTTCAAGCTGGTCGGCGCTGATCCGGTACGCCTGCTGATGTTCGAGCATGGCGGTGGCCGCCATCAGAAAACCAGGCGTGCAGTAGCCGCACTGAAACGCGAAAGATTCGAGGAACGTCTGCTGTAGCGGCGAAAGCCGGTCGCCGTCCGCGAGACTTTCTACGGTATAGACATATTGATTCGCCACCGCGCTCACGGGCGTGATGCACGCCAGGGTCTTTTCCATCAGCGCGTCTTTGTTGCTGCGCAGGCCCACGGTGCACGCACGGCACGCGCCAATGCCGCAGCACACCTTGGTCCCCGTGAGGTCGAGGCGCTCGTGAAGATATTCGGCGAGGCTCATGTCGGTATCGGCGGCCGGCACCGTGACGGCGTGTCCGTTCACGTGAATCTTGATGTTGGCTTCGCTCACTTCAGGGCCTCACGTATCTTCTCGGGCGTGACGGGCGTCTCCCTGAAGCGATGCCCGGTCGCCATGGCCAGCGCGTTCAGCAGTGCAGGTGCGATGGGGCACATCACGGCCTCGCCGATGCCGCGCGCGCTGTGAGGGTCGCCTTCTGGCGGCGGCAGTGCGATCAGTTCCTGCCGCGGCACATCGGTCATACGCGTGATGAGGTAGCGGTCCAGATTCCACTCGCCGTTGCCGGGGCCATGATTGCCCAGCGGACACGATTCGCTCAGCACGTTGCTCATCGCCATGGCCACCGCGCCTTGCGACTGGCCTTGCACGATTTCAGGACAAATGAGGCGGCCGGCGCTGAGCGTCGTGACGACATGTTCGACTTTCACGTGGCCGCTTTCGGGGCTCACCGACACCGCGACAAGCGCGGCCGAGGGCGCGTAGTTCGTGCGCCCGAAATTGAACGTATCGCGTGGCGGCACCAACTTGCCTTGAGGCAAGCTCTTGAGAGTGTGCGTATCGGTGCCAACGGCAATGAAGTCGCAGTCCATCTCGAAGGAGCCCGACGCGAACGTGTACGTGCTTTTCCAGAATCCGCCACCATAGGTGACGTGGGCGGCGGCCACGGTAGGCAACTGCAAGCGGTTGATCTCGTCGAGCAACGCAGGCCAGCCGATTGCCTCGTGACCCGCAGCGGTCAGCTTTCCATTTGTCCACTTGAGCGCTTGCCGCTCGATGTGCGGGTTGCGCCATAGTGCGCGTGCGGCAGGCAGCACGCTTTGCAACATCAACACCATCGCGGCGCGGTCGACAGCCTGAAAGTGATGGAACGCACCGAGGCAGGCGCTCGAAGAACCAAAGGGGCTCGAGATCGGTCTGCTTCCGGGATCGTCCAGGATGCCCAGCTTTGTGTATTCGAAACCCGGGATCTGAAAGGCCTCGACTTCGTTCATGGTGATGGCCTGCGCGTTCTGCCCGAGGTTTGCGGCAG
This sequence comes from Paraburkholderia sp. JHI869, assembly GCF_038900775.1. Taxonomy (NCBI): domain Bacteria; kingdom Pseudomonadati; phylum Pseudomonadota; class Betaproteobacteria; order Burkholderiales; family Burkholderiaceae; genus Paraburkholderia; species Paraburkholderia sp. JHI869. Next base: position 159,070 of record NZ_JAYMSC010000016.1, on the reverse strand, counting down.
GCGCGAGGGCCAACGTGGTCGCCGCGCCATTGCCCATGTCGGTGTAATGCGTAAGCACATGCAGGCCTGCGTTCGGCTGAATCTCCACCATCGCGAATACAGCGTCTTTGCCGGTACCGTACGCCTGATTCGCCATGGCGAGCCCAACGCCATAGCGCAACCCGTGCGCACGCCGTTGCGCACGCACGCTTTCCCTGTTTCGCCATAACTCGTGCGCTTCAAGCTGGTTCAGGAGGTCTGCGAGCTGGAGATGGAACAGGATGGGCGCGCCAGTGAGCGTATTGCCGTGGCCCTTGCGCAGCAGGTTGGTGTGCCGGATTTCGAATGGACTTTTGTGCAGTGCCTGGGCGGCCTCGTCCATGAGCGTTTCGATGGCGAGGTAAGCCTGTGGACCACCGAAGCCGCGCTGCGAGCCGCCGAACAACGCGGGCGTATAACTCACGTAGCTTTGCGCAATGGCGCGCGGAATGTCGTAGCAACTCATGGCGCTCATGGCGGCGAGGTCGCCAACCGGGCCCGTGAGATTTTCCTTGCCGCCGCCATTGAAGCTGAAGCAACTGACGAGCGCCTGGAGCCTGCCGTGATCGTCGAGCCAGATAGACTCCGTGAAATCCGTCTCCGCGCGTTTCAAGCCGACCTGAAACTGCTCATAGCGCGACTGTTGCCAGCGCAACGCGCCTTTTGCGAAGGGCGCGGCGAGGGCGAGATAAACGGGAAAATACGATTCGTCGCGGCCGCCGAATCCGCCGCCTGGGTAGCAGCTGATCACGTGAACATGCTTGATGTCGATATTGCTGCCGTTAAACACTTTGCCGGCGGCAATGCAGTCGCCGCGCGGCGATTGCGTGCCGAGCACCAGATTCAGACAGCCGGAATCCGCCTGAAACCACGCAAGTCCCGACTCCGGCTCCATGAAGACGGGATCCATTGCAGGCGTTTTGAAGGCGCCATCGAACCGGTGCCATGGCTTGTCGACCTTGGCGCTGAGCCGATCGTAAATGTCTTTACTTGCGCTGTTGCGTGCGTCGACGAATGCCTTATAGGTTAGGCCGCTGCTCTTGAGGTTCGAAAACGACTTTGCGTCGTCGCGCACATAAACCTTGGATGCGGACGCATACAACGTGGTGATGGCGCTTTGCGGCACCGTCGCGCCGTATCGGATCACCGACTTGTTGAAATCGAGCAGTTTCCTGGCTTGCCGGTAGGTATCGAAATCCTCGAAGATCAATAAGGCGGCGGGTTGGCCATAGCAATTGGCGGGGCTGCCTTCCTGCGCGAACAGATAGATATCCTGGTGACCGACCGGATCCGCCTCGGAGGCGAGAGCGATGTGATTGTCATTCAGCGTCTGGTTGGATACCACGGCAATCGGGCGAAGACGATGCGGCAAGACGCTCAGGTCGATACCTTCGAAATTCTTGTCGACGCGATTGCATCTCAGGGCATATAACCAGTTTTCTTCTTTTGGCCAGCCGTCGAAGTCGCGCGCCTTGTGATCGCGCGCGTAGATCTTCGCACCTGTGACCTTGCGCACGCCGTCGATGCGCCAGCGCGCCTTGCCAGGCTCCGGTGCCCAGTCAGGGGCGCCACTTGGCGCTTGCGGCGCGGCGTGGGTATCTGTCGCGGCGTTCGCTGCCGGGCTGGCGCAGGTGGCTGTGAAGGCGGCGATGGGACTGACCGAGATCGTGAACGCGCCACTCCCCATGGCCTTGAGAAATGTCCGGCGAGTGAACGGAACATCGCAAGCCATGTTGCGCCTCCACGTACGGGTTATGCGCTTCCAGGCGATACCCGCAGCGTCTTCTGCGTTATTTCATGTCGCGCGCTACGCGAAATCCGTTGGCCTCGTAGCGCACGCTGCTGTCGTATTTGAAGCGCGTGGCGGCGAGCATATAGCCCGCGCCGTCACGCCACGATCCGCCGCGGATCACGCGCGTCTGGCAGTTGGGCTCGTCCCACGAGCGGCCGTCGCCCGGAGCGTTCTTGTACGAGTTGTGCCAGCAGTCGCTGACCCATTCCCAAACGCCGCCGGCCATGTCGTAGAAGCCAAACGCATTGGCCGGAAAAGAGCCGACGTCGTTGGGCGCCTCCACGTGCCAGGGCGGGCCGCAGTCCTTGCAGTTGGCCGTGCCCTTGCGCATGTCGTTGCCCCACCAGTAGCGCGTTTCGGTGCCGGCGCGCGCGGCATATTCCCATTCCGCCTCCGTCGGCAGGCGGTAGGGCTTGCCGCTCACCTTCGAAAGCCATTTCACGTATTGCTGCGCGTCGTCCCAGCTCAGGTCGCGCACGGGTGCGTTCGGCGAGGCATTGTTCTCGTTCGACAGGCGCGGGCAGGCGCCGGCCGCCACGCACGCGTTCCACTGCGCCACCGTCACCGCATATTTTGCGAGCGCATAGCTATGGCTGATCGTGACGTGGTGTGCGGGCCGCTCGGATGCGTCGTCGGTGTCGATGCCCATCGTGAAGTTGCCGGGCGTCACCGCGACCAGCACCGGGCAAGATGGGCAGTCCTGAATGTCGTGCGGACCCGGCTTCGAAATAGCCGGGTTGCCCTTCGCTGCAACGGCAGCCGCGGCGGCCGTGGCTGCTGCTGTGGCTGCGGCTGCAGGCGCGGAGGCGGGCGCAGCCTTGGTCTGCGCAGCTGGCGGGGCGGCCGGGGGAGGCGGTGTCTTTGTCTGGGGTGCTGGAGCCGGTGCGGGCGCTGGTGCGGGCGTGGCGGCAGCAGGGCTGCTGGCCGGGTGCTGCGTGGACGTAGCGGGTGCGGAGGGCGCCGCGGACGCGGCCGGCGGTTTCGATGCTTCCGCACGCATACGCGTAAGGCGGGCCTGCGCGAGCGGCGCGAAGCGTCCATTCGGATAGGCCTTGAGATAGGCCTCGTAGTCGCTGGGGTATTGACTGTCCTTGATCGAATTCCAGAACGTGATTTCGTATTCCTGGGAGGTGTCTTTCGGCATCAAGCCAACGCGCATGATCGCGACGCCATAGCGTTGCCGCGCTGCACTGGACACCGCGCCCGGCTCCTGCGCAGCCGGCGCGGCTGAGCATAGCGTCGAGTTCAGGCCTAGCGAGATCAACAGGCACACAGGCAACACGAGCCGCCACATGTTCGTTCTCCCTATCAGGTGCCAGCCAGGGTGCAAAGCCTGGTGCAAACCCAGGCATCATCGCCTTTCAATGCCGACGGTGCGCTACCCCGTTGCAGTCGCCGGCCGTGCTCGCGTGCATCGCGGGACGCCGCCGGCACGAACACTGCCTGCGCACAACTACAAAATAGCACGCACGCCGGGCGATGCAGTAACTCGGTGGCACCCGCATGCGCCGCGCCGATTTATCTCCATCGGCTTGAATCCGTCCTAAGCTGTAGAACACGCACCGAACTCCAAAGCCGCCTGCTGTCTGCCGCGCAGTCCGCCGAACCAGGAGCACGAAGATGCAACGAAGAGCAACCCTGTTGGCCCTGGCAGCGGCCGTTCTGATGCCGCGCCTCGCGTTTGCCGAGCGCACCCCGTCGCCGCCTGGCGCGGAGGCCTACATCATCTGGCCGCCGGATGGCGCGACGATTCCCACCGGCAAGTTCTGGGTGCGCATGGGCCTGCGCAACATGGGCGTGTGCCCCAAGGGGATCAACAAGGCAAACACGGGCCATCATCACTTGCTCATCGACACGGACCTTCCGCCGCTCGATCAGCCGATCCCTTCGGATCGCAATCATCTTCATTTCGGCGCGGGCGAAACGGAAGCCCGGATCGAGCTGCCGCCAGGCAAGCACACGCTGCAGTTGCTGATGGGCGACTACAAGCACGTGCCGCACGATCCGCCGGTGTACTCGAAGAAGATCACGGTCACGGTCAAGTAGTGAAGGACGTCGGCTTTTAGCCGCAGCGCAAAAGAAGCGGGAGTGCATGCCATGAACAGGTTCCTCGTTTTTGCTGCCAGCCTCGTGCTGCTCGCGGGCGGTGCGGCGCATGCAGGCACGACGCCGGCCGACCCGAACGCGCACGTGTATATCGGCTGGCCCAACGACGGCCAGGTCATGCCGGCCGGACGGCCGTTTCGCGTGTGGTTCGGCCTGCGCAACATGGGCGTGGCGCCTGCGGAAGTCGAGTTTCCCAACACGGGCCACCACCATCTGCTCGTCGATACCGACTTGCCGCCGATGGATCAGCCCATTCCCTCTGATCGCAACCACCTGCATTTCGGCGCCGGCCAGACGGAAACCATGCTGCAGTTGCCGCCGGGCAAACACACGCTGCAGCTGCTGATGGGCGACGCTCACCACGTGCCGCACAACCCGCCTGTGTACTCGAAGAAGATCACCATATACGTTAAGTGATCCATACGAATCAATCATGCATGCCGCAGTGACGCACGAACGTTTGCGACGCTTTCACGTCACGCCGTCCACCAGTGTTTGCACCACGCCAACATAAGTCGCTCGACGCGTTGGCGCGCACCCATCACAACGCATGGCTCGCGAGCGCCACACTTCGCGCGTGAGTCCCTCTGAATTCCAGAACAGGCCTTATTCAGCAGGCGATTTGCCGCCATGCGCTCGCACGCTCGTGCACCTGGCACGCCTCATGCCTTGTTGGATCCGAGCCCGCATTCGTGCAGCTCAAAACCCCAACAGTGTTGCATTCCTTATCTGGAGAACTGCCATGAGCAAGCTGATGATTGCCGACCTGAGCGTCGCACAAGAACTCGACCGCCGTGAAATGAGCGCCGTGCGCGGCGGCCTGGGCCTCTGGCCCGTCTACTACCCGACGCCGAGCGTGAAGGTCGACAACACCAACTTCACCGCAGAGCAGTTGATCGGCCAGACCAACACCATCCTGAACAACACGGGCAACGACGTCGCGTTGGTGAACAACATCCACTCGGCGGTAAACCCCGTGCAAACGGCTAACAACACGATCCACTTCTGATCGTGTTGCCAGCCGTGGAGGCCTACCGGCCTTCACGGCACCGCCTTCCACCGCATCCGTTGCACACCGCTTCTATCGTATTCCGCTCAAGGAGTCGATCGTGAACACACTGCTCTCGCCGACCGCCGCACACGTAAGCCGTGGCGCGTCGCGCTGGCTGACCCGCTTCGTCGGAACGGCTGGGTTGTGTGCCGCGGCGCTGTGCGGCTGCACGGATCTGAGCACGCCTGCGTACCGGCGCCCCGACATGCCTGCGAAGGATGCCTGGGCGCATACCAGCCGCGCGTTTTCCGCGGCCGATACGGTCAATCCGCAGTGGTGGCAAGAGTTCGACGATCCCTACCTGAATACGCTTATCCAAAAGGCGATTGCGGGCAACGTCGATATCCGGGTGCTGGCGGCGCGCATTGGCGTGGCCGGCGCGCAGATCGGGGAAGTGCAGGCCGGTGCACTTCCCACGGTCGACGCGGGCGCGGGTATCGACTATGAGAAGAGCACGGGGCTGGCGCTCTCGAAGACCTATAACGTCGCCACTCAGGTGAACTGGGACATCGATATCTGGGGCAAAGTCGAAAAAAGCGTGCAGGCCCAAAAGGCCGAGTATCACGCTAGCGAAGCGGATTGGCGTGCTGGCTATTTGACGCTCGTTGCGAATGTGGCGAGCACTTATTTCCAGATCCTCCAGTTCGACGACCAGATCCGCGACGAGGAAGACACGCTCAAACGGAACAAGCAGATTCTCACCATTTACCAGCAGATGTACGCAAACGGTGTTGCGCCCAAAACCGAGGTGCTGCGCCAGGCGGCCGAGGTCAATGGCGTGACGAACGACCTGCTCGAACTGCACCGCGAGCGCGATACCGCCGAAAACGCGCTGTGCACGCTGGTCGGCGTGCCCGCGGGCGAGTTCAAAATGCCGGCGGGCCAGTTGCGCAAGCGCGTGAAGCTGCCGGACGTGCCCATGGGCCTGCCCGCGCAGTTGCTGGGGCGCCGCCCCGACGTGGTGGCCGCGCAGTATCGCATTCTCGAATCGTACGACGAAGTCGGTTCCGCGCGGCTTGCGCAGTTGCCGACCCTCAGTCTCACGGGGCGCGCCGGCACCGCGGCGTTCTCGCTCTCCGATCTTTTCAAGGTGTTCACGCTGAGCTTCATGCCGAGCATCAACTTTCCGATGTTCGACCCGAGCGTACACGCCCATATCAAGACGACGGAAGCACAGAGCAAGGTTGCCGAGGAGCAGTATCGCCAGGTAGTGTTCACGGCGTTCGAAGAAGTCGAGAACGCGCTCGTGAATCTCGACGCCCATAAAAAGCAGCGCATCGAGCTGCTGCAACAGAACGAACGGTTGCGCACCGTCGCGGCGCAGGTCGAGGCGCAGTTGAAGGAAGGGCTCGTATCGCAACTCGAAGTATTGGAGTCCGAACGTTCGCTCGCTAATGCGGAACAGTCGCTTCTCGCCAACCATGAGTTGATTCTGAGCGACACTGTGACCCTCTACAAGGCGATCGGCGGCGGCTGGCCGAACGTCGATGTGGCCAACGTGGCCTCGAGTTCCGCTGTGTCGGCAGCGCCCGTCAAGTGAGCGCGCTCGCTGCTCCAGGGCGCGTCAGATGTTTGACTCCAGCCAACAGTCGCCTACACTTTTCTAACACCCCGACCGCCATCTGCAAGGCGCGCGGCTTCTCACGGAGCGTCAGTGCGCACGCGGCGCTTGCGCGACGCTCGGTGTGGCTGACTAATCCTGATCGCTGGCGGAATCATGGTGCCTGACGCCGCTCCCATTGCCGAGAGCCAGACATCGCTCGACCGGACGTTCGATATCGTGCTGCGGCCGATTTCGCATGCGGAGCTGGGCGAAGTACGCATCGACAAGGATCTGTTCGCAGTGGGGCGCACACAGCCGCCTTTTGCCGCGGCGCGGCCCGAGGTCGTCGTCGATGTCTCGCGCCGTCACGCGCGCATTTTCCGCGAAGGCGCCTCGGCCTACGTGGCGGACCTCGGCAGCAAGAACGGCACCGCGGTCAACGGTGTCGAAGTCACCCAGAAGCCTCACGTCCTCAACGATGGCGACGAACTCAGCTTTGCCGGTGCGCTCGCGTTTCGAGTGAGCTTTGCACCGCGTGCGGCGCGCGCGGCCGTGCGTGCGACGGTGGTGACGCTCACGCCGGAGCGCACCGATCTCGGTTTGCAGCAGATCGTCGTTACGAGTTTTCCCTTCCTGGTCAGCAAGGCCGACGAGACGTTCGCGCAGTATCACGACGCGTATCCGCACCAGGTGAATTATTTGTCGCGGCGTCATGCGCATATCTATGCCGAAGACGACGCGATGTATGTCGAAGACCTCGGCAGCACCAACGGCACGTTCCTCGACGGACAGCGTCTGGACGATCACGCAGTCAAGCTCGAAGACGGCCAGCGGATCGCATTTGGCGGCGAGCACTTCGTTTACCGCGTTGGCCTGGATAGCACGAGTGGAAGCGATGCCACCGTGACCGCGACGCGCGGGCAGCGCGCTGCGGTGCTCGCGGAAGACGCGGACCGCACGACCTTCATTGGCAGCGCGCATTCGTTTCTCGACATTTTCTGCACGCCCCCCGCGCCTGCGCAGGACGACGAGATCAATCCTGATGCGCCTCAACAAGCGCCAGAACCCCTCCAGGACGCGCGACGCCGGCGCGGCAGGCTTGAGCGCTTCCTTAGCGAGTTGAGCGAAGCGCTGGGCGGCAGCGGCAAGATCAACATGGGCGCGTTCGCGCGGTGGGGCGGCGGCGGGATTGCCGTGATCGTCGCGCTCGTTGCGCTCACGTATTTCCAGGGCGCGCCCCAGCGCGACATGCAGGCGCTGCTCACGAGCGGGCAGTTCGAAAGCGCGGCGCGCGTGGCCGATCAATATCTCACGCGTCACCCGAACGACACCACGTGGCGCGCGATGGGGACAGAAGCGCTCATCAAGGCGAACGTACCCGACTGGGTGGCCGCGATCAACGCGGGCGCGTTCGATCGCGCCCGCGGCATCGTCGAAGACATGCGCACGCTCGCTCGCCACAATCCGGACGCCGCGCCGCTCGTGGAAAACATCGACTGGATCGGCGCGCTGCAATCGTTCGTGCAGGGACGGGGCGGTCCGCAAGCGCCGATTCGCATCTATCACGACGAAGCGCCGATCCACACATTGACGAGCCGCTGGAACGACGACCCCGGCGAGCATCAGCGCGCATTCGACCGGATCTCGGCGTACGTGCCGGCGTTTGCCACTGTCTATGCGGATTCGCTCAGCCACTTGCGCAAGCTGCAGAGCGACGACTCCGTGTATGTGGCTGCGCTCGACCGCATCCAGCAGGCCATCGATACCGCGCTGGCGAGCGACCGCTTCGACGCGCTCACGGCGATGCTGAGCGACTATGCGCAACGCTATCCGCGCCTCGCCGGGCTCGATGCCGTGCGCGCCGACGTCGAGCAGTATCAGCAGATCGACAGCGAGGCGCATGCGGGCCATGTGCAGGCCGTACACGACCGCCTGGCCGCCGCTCATTTCACCACGCCGCCGTTCGCAGCCCATGCGGGCGCGCTCGAAAAGCTTGCGCTAGCGGGAGGGCACGGCGATGCCGCCCCGGCTCATTGAGCGCTTGCGCAAGGCGTTCGGCACGTATGGGCTGCGTGCAGCGCCCGAACCGCCGCGGCCCCTTGGCGAAGCGCTGGGCGACCACAGCGAGGAAGGCGTGGCGATCCTCACCGCGCGCCCGTGGCGGCTCATCGAAGCGACGATCATCACGATGGTCGCGCTCGTGGTGTGCGCGCTCTTGTGGTCGTTCGTCGGCCGCGCCGATGTGATCGTGAGCGCGCAGGGGGCGTTGGCTCCCGAGTCCGAAGTGCGCCGCATCTACGCGCCGGTGGATGGAGAACTCGTGGATATCTATATCGCCGAAGGTCAGCCCGTGGAGAAGGACGACGTGATTGGCCGCATCAACGCGCGCGGCGCGATTCAGGCGGCAACCAACGCGCTCGACGCGCGCCTGAAGCTCGACGACGCCGAGCGCGACTGGAAGGAGTTCCCCGAGAAGAAGGCGCTCATGGAGCGCAAGGCCGAGGCGCTCAAGGCGCAGATGGACGTGGAATCGCATATGCATGAAACGCGCGTCTCGGAAGGCACCAGCAAGCTCCAGCAGGCCGAGAACGCCCAGCTCGACGAAGCGCGCGGCAATATCGACAACGCGCGCCACGTGCGCGATCTCGCGAAGGCGGATCAGGACAAGTACGAGCGCCTGATCGCGCTGCCCGGCGGCGGCGGGGTGTCGCAAAGTCAGGTCGACGAAAAGCGCAGCGCGTTTTTGCAGGCAGACAATAATTACCGGATCGCCCAGGCGCGTCTCACCGAATTGCAGGCGCAAACGAGCCACGAGTTCGCGCAGGCGAAGGCACAGCTCGAAGGCAGCGCGGAGCAGCTCACGTCGCTGCGCATCGAATACGACGCGACCGAGCGCGAAATCGCCAATACCGAGGACAAGCTCCGTCTTCAGGTGCAAACCGCGCGCCTTGCCGCCGATGCCGCGGCGCGTATCCGCTTCGAGAACATCGACAAGGACAACTTCCTGCTCGTGCTCGCGCCGGTTTCGGGCGTGATTACGGACGTGACGACGACGCAGCCCGGCGACAAGATCCAGGCGAACACGCCGCTCGGCGGCATTGCGCCGGCCAACGCGCGCCCGGTCGTGAAGGTGGCGATTGCGGAGCAGGACCGCGCGTTCCTGCGCGAGGGCCTGCCCGTCAAGCTCAAATTCAACGCCTTTCCGTATCAGCGCTATGGCGTGGTGGACGGCACGCTGGAATATATTTCGCCGACCACGAAGCCGCAGGCGCAGACGAAGGAGCCGGTATACGAAGGGCGCGTGCGTCTCGTGCGCGATCATTTTTCGATTGGTGGCGCATCGTATCCATTGCGCTACGGCATGACGGCAACCGCCGAAATCGTGGTGCGCGAACGGCGCCTGATCGATTTCGCGCTGGACCCGTTCCGGCAGGTCGCTGGCTGAGGAAATCAACCAGTTCAGAATTCGGGAATCAGAAATCAGGGGAACGAAATGACGACAATCGTACGGATCGACGATGAAGCGATCGGCACGGAAGATTTCATCCGCACGCTGAAACTCACGGGGCAGTTCGAGAGCCTGGTCGAACAGCAGGTGCGCGACCGGCTCACGGTCATCGCCGCGAAGAAAATGGGCGTGAAGGTGGAGCCCGACGAAATCCAGCAGCGCGCCGACCAGTTTCGACGCGTGCGGGGTCTACACCGCGCGGCGGACATGAACCGGTATCTCGACGTGTTCGGCATCAGTCTCGACGAATTCGAGCGCTTCATTACCGACACGCTCTATCAGGAGAAGACGTTCAATCTGATCTGCAACGAAGAGGCGGTGGAGAGCTATTTCAAGCTCAATTCGCCGAAATTCGACAGCATCGAAGTGAGCCACATCGTGGTGGACTCGGAAGGCAAGGCGCGCGAGGTCATGTCGATTCTCGAGGACGAACCGCAGGCGTTCGGCGAAATGGCGCGCGAGCATTCGATCGCGGACACGAGCGAGCGCGGCGGCGTGATCGGCAAGGTGCTGCGCGGCTCGTTGAAAACGGACATCGAGGCGAAGGTGTTCAACGCGCAGGTTGGCGACTTGCTCGGCCCGTTTCCGGCGCCGGACGGTTCGTTCTTCGAGATCTTCTGCGTGACGGCGAAGCACCCGGCGTCACTCGAGGCGGACGTGTCTTCCGAGGTGCGGCGGCTGTTGCGCGAAGAGTGGCTCGCGGAGCGCGCGCAAGAACACATCATCGACGCGCACTGAGCGCGCAGAGCGACGCAGATGGACACCCAGGCGCCCCTACCTGCCAGCGCACCGTCGCTGGCGGATTTCCTCGCATCGGTCGAACCGCTCTCGCTCTTTTCGCGCGAGGAACTCGACCGTCTCGCCGCGCAGGTCGAAACGCATACCTACGCATTCGGCGACACGCTGTGCAAGCGCGGCGAGCCCGCCGCCGGACTCTATGTGATCCGCTCGGGCTCCGTGCGCCTGATTGCCGAGGAGCGCGGCAAGGAAATGAGCCTTGGCGTGCGCAAGGAACGCGAAGTATTCGGCGAGATCGCCATGCTGCGCGACTACTGGCACGAAGTGGCAGTGCGCGCTTCGGCCAAGACCGAGGTGCTGTGCATCCCGCGCGCGGCGCTCGAACCGCTGCTCGCCACGAATCCGGCCGCGCAGTCGTTCGTGACGAGTTATGTGGCGATCAGCTCCGCGGGCGGTTTCGTCACGCGGCTGTTCGACTTGCGCGGCAAGCTTTCGCGCGCCGAGCTGGAAGAGTATGTGTCGAGCGTGGGCGTCAAGCGCGTGAGCGCCGGCAAGGAGATCATCCGTCAAGGCGCGGGCGGCGACATGCGCCTGTATGTCGTGCGTCAGGGCGAGGTCAACATTGCGCGCGAGGAAGACGGCAACGTCTATCAGATCGCGAAGCTCGGCGCGGGCGAGATTTTTGGCGAACGCGCGTGCCTGCTTCGCCAGGATCAGCCCGCGAGCGTCACGGCGCTCACCGACGTACGGCTCCTGGTGATACCCGAAAAGACCGTGCATTTCATGCTGGAGCGCAACCCGAAGCTGCGCGAAGTGCTGGAAGAGCGCGTGCGTTTCAACGAGCGCGAATTGCAGCGGCAGAAGAAGCTTGCCGAGCGCCGCAGCCGGCCGGTTGCGGTGGACAGCGGCGCCGATGCGACGTTCAGCGAACGCGTGGTCAAGCGTTTCGTGCTGGTCGAGCAGGCCGAGGAGATGGATTGCGGCGCGGCGTGCCTCGCGATGATCTGCCGGCACTACGGCATTCCCATGACGCTCGGCAAGCTGCGCGACCTTGCAAACGTGACGACGCAGGGCGCGACGCTGGAGAGTCTCGCGCGCACCGGCGAGGCGCTCGGTTTCACCACGCGCGGCGTGCAGTGCACGTACGAGGCGCTGCAAGGCTTCGAGCTGCCCTTTATCGCGCACTGGGAGGGCTACCACTATATCGTCGTGTACGGCGTGTCGAAGCAGTGGGTGAGGGTGGCCGACCCGGCGCTCGGCTTTCGCAAGCTGAGCGTCGAAGCGTTCGAGCGCGGGTGGAACGGCACATGCCTGTTGTTCACCGCGGGCGAGACCACGGGTGCGCAGGCGGCGACGCGCTCGCCGTGGGTGCGCTTCATCGGTTACTTGCTGCCGTACCGGAAAATACTCGCGCACCTGTTTCTCGCGACCTTCGTGATCCAGATGCTCGGCGTGGTGCCGCCGCTCATCATCCAGAATATTCTCGATAGCGTGATCGTTCACCAGAACGTGAGCCTGCTGCATCTCCTGATCGTCGGGCTCATCATTTCGCACGTGTTTACGCAGCTCATGGCGACGATACGCGCGCACCTGTCGAATTTCATGGTGCGCAGCCTCGACTTCGCGATGATGTCGCAGTTCTTCAAGCACACCATGTCGTTGCCGTTCTCGTTCTTCGCGCGCCGCAAAACGGGCGATATCTTCGCGCGCTTTCAGGAGAATCAGACCATACGCGCGTTTCTGACTGAATCGACGGTGACCACCGCGCTGAACCTGCTGATGATCTTCATCTACTTCACGATCATGTTTCTCTACAACGTGAAGCTGACGCTGCTGCTCATCGCGTTCGTCATTCCCATCATGGCGCTCACCGCCATTGCGACGCCACGTATCAAGCGCTATGCACGCGAAGTTTTTTCAGTATCGACGGACGCGCGCTCCATGTTGATGGAGACGCTGGGCGGCGTCGAAACCGTGAAGGGGATGGGCATAGAAAGAGCGGTGCGCCTGAAGTGGGAGCGCAAGTACGCGAAGTCGCTTGAAGTCCAGTATCGCGCGCAGGCATTCAACATTCTGGTGGGTCTCGGCAGCCAGTTGCTCAACGCCGCGACCACGATCGTGATTCTCTGGGCGGGTGCCACGCTCGTGCTCAATCAGGAGCTGAGCATCGGGCAGCTCATTGCGTTCAATGCGTTCATGGGCAGCGTGCTCGCGCCGCTCATGGGCCTCGTCGGCCTATGGAGTCTCATGAACGACGCGGCAGTCGCGATGGAGCGGCTAGGCGACGTGCTCGACATCGAGCCCGAGCAGAAGCCCGCCGACCTGGGTTCGCGCGTGCTGCTTCCCGACCTGCAGGGCGATATCGAATTCGACGGCGTGTATTTCCGCTATGGCGGCAATGAAACGCCTTACGTGCTGGAAAATATCAGCTTTACGGTGGCGCGCGGCCAGATGGTGGCGATCGTCGGGCGCAGCGGCTCCGGCAAGACGACGCTCGCCAAACTGCTGGTGGGCTTCTATGCCCCGACCGAAGGCAAGATCAACGTGGATGGCTACGACATGAGCGCGATCGACCACGCGTACTTTCGCGCTCAGGTGGGCTACGTGATGCAGTCGAACCTCGTGTTCTCCGGCACGATCGCCGAGAACATCGCGTGCGGCGATGCCACCCCGGACTGGCGGCGCATGGAGGAAGTGGCGCGCATGGCCGACGCGCATGCGTTCATCAGCAAGATGCCGCTCGGCTACGAGCAGGTGGTGGGCGAGCGCGGCATGGGCCTTTCGGGCGGGCAGGTACAGCGCCTTTGCATTGCGCGCGCGCTTTATCACGATCCGCGCCTGCTCGTGTTCGACGAAGCGACTTCGTCGCTCGACACGCAGTCGGAAAGCAACATCCTCTCGAACATGCACGACATACTCGAGGGCCGCACGGCGCTCATCATCGCGCACCGCCTGAGCACCATCATGCGGGCAGACAAGATCCTCGTGCTTTACGAAGGCGCGATCGTGGAGCAGGGGCGGCACGAAGAACTCGTCGAGCGAAAAGGCATGTATTACCAGCTCGTTCAAAAGCAGCTGGGGGCATCATGAAACTCTTCGACCCGCATGGATTCGGCAGCTCCGTTGTGTCTTACGCGGGGCTGCTCGAGAAGATAGAGATTTTGCGCTCCACATTGCGCTGGGCGCCGCGGCTCGAGCGCACCGACATCGAGAAGCTTTTGAACCAGTCGAACGCGCTGCGCGACGAAGTCATGCAGCTCTCGCGCAAGGAGCGCTTCGTCGAAGCAGCGGCCGAGGCGCCCGAAGCGCTCGATGCCCTGGAAAGACCCGATGCCCAGGCGCCTTCCGCGCACCGGCGGCGCGAAGCGCTCATCGAGCGCAGCTTCATATTCGAAGGCATATTCGGCGACAACCCGAAGCTGCTGGCAGCGCTGGAGATCGCGGAGAAGGCGGCGCCAACCGACCTGCCCGTGCTGATCGACGGCGAAAGCGGCACGGGCAAGGAGTTGATGGCGAAGGTGATTCACGCCAACGGTGCGCGCGCTGACCGGCCGTACATCTCGGTCAACTGCGGGGCGATTCCCGAGAACCTGCTCGAATCGGAATTGTTCGGGCATCGCCGTGGGGCGTTTACGGGCGCGTCGAGCGATCGCAAGGGGAAGTTCGAAAGCGCGCATACGGGGACGATCTTTCTGGATGAGATCGGCGAGTTGCCGCTGCAGGGGCAGGTGAAACTGCTGCGTGTGCTCGAATCGCACGAGATTCAGCGGGTGGGCTCCGATGAACCCATTGGGGTCGACACGCGCATCGTTGCCGCGACCAATCGGAACTTGCGCGAACTCGCTGCGCAAGGGCTGTTTCGTGAGGACCTTTTTTATCGGCTGAGTGTGATTCATGTCACGCTGCCTGCGCTGCGCGAGCGCAATGACGAGATTCCGCTGCTCATTGCCTATTTTGGCGACGAGGCTGCCGGGCAGCTCAAGCGGCGGCCTGTGAAGCTTACGCCGAAGCTGCGCGATTTCCTGCTGACCTATGCTTATCCGGGGAATATTCGCGAGTTGCGCAATCTCGTGTACCGGCTGTCGTGCCTTGCTGGCGATACGGCCGATATCGAGCATTTGCCCGATGATATTCGGCCTAAGCCTGCGGCTGTGGCTTTACGCGTGATTGAGGCGGAAGCGGCTGGTGCGCCTCTTTCGCTTAGCGACACCAAGCGTGCCGCGAGCGATGAGGCCGAGCGGGCGTTTCTCGAGCGCGGGTTGCAGGAGACTGGGGGCACGGTGGCTGAGCTCGCGCGGCGCTGCGATATGAACCGGTCGCATTTGCAGATGCTGCTCAAGAAGCACGGCATTCATTCGAAGGATTTTCGGCATGCCGATAAGGTGAATCATGAGAAGGAATCCTGAGTGAACGCTCAGGTGCGTTGTTTTTTTTGTGCTGCTTGCTGCTTTGGCCTTTCCTTGTGTTCGCGTCGGTGTGCCAGGGTTGCCCCTGTGCGGGGCGGCACCTACTTTTCTTTGCAGCGGCAAAGAAAAGTAGGCAAAAGAAAGCCGCTCAAACCGCGAGCGCCAGCCACCGTTCACCTCGCGCCATACCAGGTTAATGGCTCCGGAGCGTCTGTCACCACTCGCCCCCAGGCGGAGTGACAAGGCGCTCATACCTCCGGCGGCGCTGCGCGCGCCGAAGGGCATAACCGAGACCCGAATGCCCTGGCAAACAGACTGGTTTCCCGTGTAGACCCGACCGCAGCGCGCGTAGCGAGCAGCGGGATGAATGACGGCTTTGTCACTAAGGAGAATGGTGCGAGGCGACAGACGCTCCGGAGCCATTAACCTGGTATGGCGCGAGGTGAACGGTGGCAGGCATTGGCGGTGTGAGCGGCTTTCTTTGCCTACTTTCTTTGCCGCCGCAAAGAAAGTAGGTGCCGCCCCGCACAGGGGCAACGCATGCACACCGACGCGAAATCAAGGAAAGGCCAAAGCGACGGATGGCGACAAAAAACCAGCCCACACGCTCAGCGCCCCACAGCAGGATTAACCAGCGTCCGATCCGACGCCCCCGGATCATCCACCCTCACAACCACCGCCGTGATGTTATCGCGCCCGCCCGCCTGCAAGGCCATCTCCACGAGCGCATCAGTCGCATGCTGGCAGTCGCCGCCCTCGAGCGCACGCACCATCTCGGGTGCCTGCACTTCATTGCTCAGGCCGTCGCTGCATAGCAAAAAGAGGTCTCCGTCGCGCACGACGATGCGGCCTTCGTCGAGATCAAGCCAGTCTGCCGCACCGACGGCCCGTGTTATCAAATGCTGCGAGGGATGGTGGCGTGCCGCTTCGGCGCTCAGGTGCCCCTGCGCCTGAAGCTCCGCCACGTAGCTATGGTCAGTCGTGAGCGGTTCGAGCTGCGCATCGCGATACAGATAGATGCGGCTGTCGCCCGCCCATAGCCAGCCAAACTCGCGTCCCTTCGCCATCAGCACGGCAACCGTGCTGCCGATCATGCGGACCCCGCGCCGCGTCGCTTCTTCGCGCAACTGGTGATTCACTGTCTGCAGCGTGCCGCGCGCGGTAGCCGAAAAGCTGGTGAGCGCGTTGGGCACCGCAAGCGCTCCAAGCGAGCGCACGATCATCCCGCTGGCGAAATCGCCCGCCGTGTGGCCGCCCATGCCGTCGGCGACGGCCCACAGTCCCCGCTGGGGCAGATCGAGACATGCATCTTCGTTGAGCGCCCGCACACGGCCTACGTCCGTGCGCGATGCCGAGCTCCATAACCATGCGCCTGCCACGATCGAGCCTCCATAGGCTACGCGACGAGTCCGTTATTCTTGCCGTTCTGGCCCACGCCTACCGTCACGTTCGAATTGGGCGCGGAATTCGTCACGTCGAGCGACTGATACTGATTGACGACCTGATTCGCGTAGAACGTGTTGTTGGTCTGATAGAGATTGATGATGGTTCCGAGCGGAGAAGGCTGCGCAGGCTCGTAGGGCTGTATCCAGCCGAATACCCACGGCGCGCCTGCCCCCCGGATGAACGACATGGCCTTGCGGTCGAGATCGCATTGCAGGTGAAGGTCGGTAATGGCGAGCGAGGTCATGACACATCTCCGTCAAGATGATGGCCGCGGGCGCGCGGCGTTCCGGCCATATCTTGCAAGCAGCATGCCATTTTTTGGCGAAACGCGGCGCTAGCGCGCCATATCCCCGCGAGGCTTGCAGCATATGACGCCGCGCTCGCGCCGCGCACTTTGTGCATGCCCGTGCCTCATGGGTCCGCAGTGCCAGGGTCGTGCGCGCGCCAACACATGGATCGACAGTCGTTATCAGGACTCCGACACATGTCAAATCCGCTGCTCTAGCCGATCTGCCGGCTAACTGATGGTTCGACGCCGACACAAAGGAAGTGTTCGAGTTGGCTCGCCGCCGACACACGGGCGCCATTAGCATGCACGTTCTCCCGCTGAGCCTTGTACAACCGTGATCGGCCGCCTGGCATGTCTGATGCAGGGTAGTTGGCAACCGGCAAACCGTTGAACAGCACGGGGAGCCGAACCAGCCAGACGGAAGCAGCCATGAGCCCCGATCTTCAACCGACCTCGCACGCAGACGAACCGCCGCTCGGCGCGCATCTCGTGTCGCGTCGCGCGGGCTACAGCCATCACGGTATCTATGTCGGTGGTGGGCGCGTTGTCCACTACGCCGGGTTGTGCGTATCGCTGCATCGCGGCCCGATCGAAGAGGTCACGCTCGAGCGTTTCGCCGCCGGCTACGAAGTCGCCATCGTCGCGCATCCGTGTGCGGCCTTCTCGGGCCGCGAAGCCGTCGCGCGTGCGCGCTCGCGTCTGGGCGAAGACCGTTACCGCCTGCTCAGCAACAACTGCGAACACCTCTGCACGTGGTGCGTGGACGGCAAGGGCCGCAGCGAACAGGTCCGCACCTGCATTGCCCATCCGCTTGCTGGCTTGCGCGTGGTGCGCGCACTGGTTCACGCGCGCCGCGTGCACGCCGGCCACGACTCGCGTGCAGCGCAGGCGGTGTAAGCGCCATTTCCCGTCGACGCCGATCGCGCACGCCTCGCCACTTGCTTCGGAGACCATCATGAATTCCGCCGAAAACTCGCTGCGCACCCTCGTCGACAAGTGGCTCGCGCCCAGCGCGCGTGTGCCCGCCCGTGTGGTGCGCTTTAGCCGCACGCAGGAGCAACGGCTGCGTTATGTCTGCGTCGAGGCGGTGCATCCCGCACGCACGATTGCAATCTTCTTCTTTCGTCACGACGACGGCACGTGGTGCGTATTTCCGCCTGCCAGCGCGCGCCCGGCCATGACCGCGCGCGCTGCATAAATTCAGCGGTCGAATTCAACGTAGCAGCGTGGGGCGGGGCCGCGCCGTGGGGATGGCTGCCGGCCCTCGCTGCGCGGGCGAGCCTTCGATCTCCACCCGTACGCCGATGAACGGGCGCGGCACGAGCAGCGTGCGCTGCGAGGCGGCGCGCGCGCCGCCTGCGATCGCGGCCATTGCCTGCCTGTCCAGTTCAACGCTTTCCGGTAGGTCCTTGATGACGATAATGCTCATGGTCTGCTCCACGAGAGCCTGGCTTGACGGGGTTCGTTTGAGTATAGGCGGTGGCGCGGGCGGTGGCGCGCGGCGCACGTAAACAAACAGGCGGCGCCTCGCGGCGCCGTCTGCATTTTCCCTTCGCGGCGGGGCTAAAACGTCACGCCGGTGTTCGCGTATTGCGAGGGATTGACCTTGAGATTCAGCGGCCCGAAGCCGGCGCCGATATAACCGATGTTGTTGAGCGCGGCGACGTTGACAACCTGAATCTGTGAGATGTTCTGCACGATGCTCGGCGCGACGGTGATGTTGGCAATCGGGCCATAGCCACCGAGCAAGTTGTTGCCGCCGCCGCGTACGGCTGTCATGGCGCGGCGGTCGAGTGCCGTACCCGGAGCCAGCTCGCGGATAACGAGGGAAGTCATGATGAGCCTCCAGTTGCTGATAAAGGGTGCGGGGGCAGGCGGGCGCGGCACGCGAATAAACGCAGGGTGCGCCGCGCCGCCGCCGGCACGATCAGAAGTTGATCGTGTTGTGGGCCGTCTGCACCGGGTTGATCGTCGCGTGGATGTTCTGCGCGAGTGCGACGTCGTTGCCCACGTTGGCCTCGATGGTGTTCGTCTGGCCGATCAGCTGCTGGGCGCTAAAGCTCGTCGAGTCGTACTTGAAGGTCGGGGCCGGATAGTAGCCGGGCCAGAGGCTCAGTCCGCCACCGCCGCGCACGGCGCTCATTTCGTTGCGGTCGAGTTCTTGCGCGACGCTCAGGTCGGCGATCATCAGCTTGCTCATGACAGTTCTCCAGAAGGGCAGTACAGGGTAGTTGGCGATTGAGCTGCAGTATCTTGCGGGCTCGCTCCTCTTAATGCACAGGGTGTGCCAGGAGCTTCTCGCCCGCGTCATGAATCGCTGAGCGCCTTGTCTGGCGGGACTTTGCGGCAAGCCGCCGTGCGCGCGAGGGGCAGGCCGGGTCGCTTGCACGCGAAAACGCTGATGGTGCGCGCCCAACAGCGCATGACAAAGCCGTTGGGTTCGCTGCAACACGCGCGAGCCAGAGGCCTGGTTCAGGCACCGATTGCACTGCGCGTTGCCGCAGACTACTCTTTCATCGGACCTTGTTGCATGGTGGCAAGTGCGCGCGCCGGCTGAGATCACGGTACGCGCAGATTCGGCGGCGACTCTGTATGCTTTAAGGATGACGAGACCACGTTGCAGCGGACTCGACGGGGATCGCGGCATGCAGCCACTGCGGCGCTAGCGTGTGACGCGATCATGCGCTGCGGTCGTGCGCCGGGAACATGTCACGCAAAGCGCCTCGGCCATCCTGAAGCTGAGTTGAAGGCATACGAATGATGAGCCTTGCGCAGCTGATCCAGACATTCCAGAGCGGGGCGCTCTCACGCGAGGCGTTCTTCGCCGAGATCGACCACGTGCTCGCGGTCGACGCGGCCAATTGCGCCCGCCTGCGCGAAGCGGTGGACGCGACGCAGACTGTCCATCCGCTGCCCGATGCCGTGTATGCCGAGCTCCTGCGCCGCATCGAACATCGCCAGGACAGCACGGCGGCCGTGGACGACTCCACGCGCATCCACGAAGCCCTTGCTGCTGCGCGTACCGCCACCACGGGCGACGACGCGGAGCACGTGAAGGGCATCGGCGACACGCTCAACGGGCGCTTCGTGCTCGAAGAGTGCCTGGGCGTGGGCGGCATGGGCACCGTCTACAAGGCGCTCGACTTGCGCAAGCTGGAAGCTTCGGACCGCAAACCCTATATCGCGATCAAGGTGCTGAACGTGCAGTTCCGCGGCCAGCCCACTTCGCTGATCGCACTGCAGCGCGAGGCCCGCAAGGCGCAGACGCTCGCGCACCGCAATATCGTCACGGTGTACGACTTCGACCGCGACGGGCCGCTCGTTTATCTCACGATGGAATATCTCTCCGGCAAGCCGCTCAGCAAGCTGCTGCGCGCGCCGGGTTTCGCGGGCATGCCATTCGAGAAGGCGCGGCCCATCATTGCCGGCATGGGGCAGGCGCTGGCCTATGCGCACGAGCGCGGCTTCGTGCATTGCGATTTCAAGCCCGCCAACGTGTTCCTCACCGATGGCGGCGACGTGAAAGTGATCGACTTCGGCATTGCGCGCGTGTTCCAGCGGCCCGAAGAAGATCCCGACGTCACCGTGTTCGATCCCGCGACGCTCGGCGGCATCACGCCCGCCTATGCGAGCCCGGAGATGTTCGAGCATCGGGAGCCGGACCCGCGCGACGATGTCTACGCGCTCGCCTGTGTGAGCTACGAACTGTTGACGGGCAAGCATCCCTTCAACCGGAAATCGGCCACGCAGGCACGCAGCGAGAGGATGCGCGCCGAGCGGCCGCTGGGACTCGATCGTGCCCAATGGCGCACCTTGAGCGCGGCGCTTTCTTTCGACCGCGCCTCGCGCACCGCGAGCGTCAGTCAGTTTCTCGAGGGCATGGGCGTGCTCACGCATGCATCGGCATTCCCTGGCGCGCGAGTGGGCGCCGTTGGCGTGGGGGCCATCGTCGTCGCTGCGGGGTTGTGGGCGGGATATCGCGTGCTTTCGGGGCATGGGCAAACGGGTGCAAAGCCGTCCATGACCGCTGTCGCCACCATCGCTCCCGCTAGCGCGACGAAGGCGGCTGTGGAGGCGCCGGCTTCGCCTGTGCTTCCTGCAAGCCCCGCAGTTGTCGTCGCTAACGTGCCGGCCGCGAGCGCGGTTGCAGCGGCGCCTGCATCGAGCGCCCCGGCGGCGGATGCTGCGTCGGTCGCGGCGTTGAACGCGACGCTGGCGCGTATTCCGTGCTCGGCACTCGCGGCGTCGCTCCTCGAGCAGGTGGTCCAGGTGCGCGGCTTTGCCAATGCCGGCGAGAACATGGCGCACGTACACGACGCGCTCGCGCAAACGCCCGGAGGGCAGGCCGCGAAACTCGATCTGACTGCGGTGGAAAATCACAACTGCGAAGTCGTGAGCGCATTCGCGCCGTATTGGCGCGCCAATCATCTGGCGGGGGGCGGCGCAACGATCCATACCCAGCCGCTCGACGCGCACCTCACGCAGGGCATGCCGCTCATCGTCGATATCACCACGCCGCATTACGACTCATACGTCAATGTGGATTATTTCTCGCTCGACGGCAGCGTAGTGCATCTGGTTCCCAGCAATGTCGAGCGCGACAACCAGGCGCCGCCCGGCTTCGCGGCGACGGTCGGCGGCTCGGGATACTGGCTCGTGGACAAGCCGTTCGGCACCGAGATGATCGTCCTGCTGATTACGCCCGCACCGTTGTTCGATGGTTTGCGTCCGGCGTCCGAGTCTCGCTCCGCGTACCTGGCGGCAGTTGCGCAACAGTTGAAGAAAATGGAAGCGCGTTATGGCGCCGGGCATATCGTTGCCGACTTCGTGCAGATCACGACGCATGCCCGCAGCGATTGATTCCTGGGTCCGTCATTCTCCTTCAATCGATCTGGATAATTAGAGTAGGTATCCGAATTAATATCGCGTACGCGAAATCCTTCAACTCGCCGTATGCATTACCGAATGGGCGAGCCGAAGAAGGTCGTCGAATTGCGTGACCAGCTCGAAACAAAGCAGAAAACCGAGCGCTACAGCCGGACCGGGATAGCGCATGATGTAGCGCATGGCGGGTTTGACAGTGCGCCGCCTCACGGCTCTGCGCGTCATGATCCACGTAATCACAATGCCGATCAGGGCGCCGACGAGCAGGTCCGTCGGGTAGTGATAACCCAGATACGCGCGGGGAAAGCAGACAAATGCCACAACAGACAAATACGCAAGCACGCCTATGCCGCGCCACACAATAAAGATCCCGGTCGCCACCGCCATCCACAGCATGGCGTGATCGCTTGGGAAGGAACTCCAGTGCATCAGCCCGGCGAGTTCCACGGGCGACGAGGCGAAATGCAGATGAAGATCCGGTGTGAATAGCGGCCGTTCCCTGAACGGCAGACAGCGCGCGAGGAGTCGTCCCACCGCTAGTGCAATCAGACCGCTCGCCAACGTGGCGAGCACGATCTCGCGGCGCCAGCCGCGCCGCTCGTGCGGCTGAACCCAGATCCACCACAACAGCGGGATCAGCAGATAACCCTTGAACGTGTAGAGATCGGCGATCACGCCAATTGCGTGATTGACCTGGGGCGGAAGCTGGAGTTGGGTGAGGGCTCCCAGAATGACGGTATCGAAGCTGTTCATTATTGTGGCCATCCCGCTGATGAATTCGTGAGAAGGGCAGTCTGGAGCAGAATCCTCAACCGCCTCCGTGCCACGTACGCAAGGCGTTTTTCGTCGTATTTAATTGAGCCGGCGCGTACGGTAAAAGCAGTCTGCAGCGGTGAGCTGCTGCGATGCAATCCAGAACCTGCGCATATGGCGTGCCTTCGATCGCACTGCGGTGCGTCAAGGACTCATTGGCTCCCGCATGCGCAGGCCTTTCATCGAAAATTGCGTCCTCACGTCAACGCACTTCCAGGCTCTAGTATGTACCCGAGAGCGGGCATGTGCGCACTAGTTATTGGCGTCTCGTCACGTTGCGCAACGCCCTCAATTGCCCGGTTTTGTCTGATGTCCGCTTCGGTCTTGCCAGGCTTGCACACGCAGTCGCGCAAGAAGAGCTGGCAGCGTCCGGCAGCCAGGCGGTACGGCAGAATTTGTCTTGTGATTGATTCGATCTCCTGCCTATGTGTTGCGAAGGCAGCCAACAGGCCGGTGCGCCCAGCGCGCGCGCGAAAATATTCCTCAAGGGCCTCCGGAGAAATCTCGCATGTGACCAATTTGCCGTCGACGACCGCGTGATACCGGATCGTGCCGCTTGAGTAGTAAAAGGCATCTTCATCTGGAAATTGTATGAGCACGATGGCTGACCTCTGTGACCTGCGAGCCTGCGTTTGAGCAACCGCTGTTCCTCACTCGTCCGACTACGGCGAAGCATTGAAACGAAATCAATTCTCAAATCGTTCTCAGGAACAGCCTCGGGGCGTTAATTGCCTTGATCTGCCGACGCGCTGCCGTTGTGTGCAGGCGATAGCGGCATGTAGCGAAGGTGTTGCGCCACCGACATGGGCACTTTGGGCGAGAACATGCCGACGATGGTGAGCGCATAGACGATCGCCGCGACGCTAGCCACGATGCGCAGCGGCTTGGCGATTGCCGAATTGCCGACGCCGATGTTGAGGTAGAACCAGATGCCCAGCAAGGCGAGCAAAAGCAGGCGCGGCATGGGCTTCCAGCCGTCGCGCCCGACTTCGGATATCGACCATACGAGTGCCGCTACGAGCGTAAGGAAGACGCTCCAGACGCCTGCCGAGCGGCTTCGTACCATGAGGGTGCCTGAGCCGATCAGTGCGAGGCCGGTGACGACGTAGTAGGGAGTAGAACCCATTGCGACGAGCCAGCCGCCAAGCACAGCGAAGGCAGCGCCCACCAATACCAGGACTTCTCCTGTATCCGCAGGAGAGGTCTCGTGTCTGTTCGACATAGAAGAGCCCCCGCTCATACAAATGTCCGACATCGCGTTGCGCGACGCCTGAAGCCGTCTGGGTTTCTGGCGGTCATCTGGCTATCGGCGTTCACGTCAACGCGCGTTGCTTGTTATGCAAACGTTGTACCCTCTCGGGCGCCAACAGATTCTGCAAGGGGTTCTGTAAAGACGAGGGCGTTATTAATTTGATACATAGCGCCGTGATTTCTGTGGACGTAACCGCATTCACGGTCTTATATCGCTCTGCGGTGCTTCTGGGCAATAAACGAGTGGTTCGGAAAATGAAGGTGAGATAGATTTGGATTCCAAATCAACGATATTGTCCTATCAAACGCCTTTACAAATGGATGTTCTGAAGAAAGATGCGTTGACATATCTACAAGCATAGAGTGTAGAAATGGTGCTCATTGCATCGTAAACCCTGACCTTGAATCGAAATCAAAACGGTAATAACGATCTCTATAATGCCGCACTGCCTTGCGCTAGGCCTTCGGAGGTCTGTCGACTCGCAGCCCTGTCGGAGGATCGAGGAACAGCTTGCGTTGAGCGAGGTCTTCATCACGCTGGCTGAAATCGAACATGCCCATGATGCTGCCTGCCTTGCTGTCGAACGACCCGCCGCCAATACGCTCTGAGTCGAGCCAGTTGTCTTCGATGAAGCGAATGACCGACGACTGGTCGATCAACGTATGATCCACAAAATTCTCCTTCGCCCAAGGCGAGATAAGGAGAAACGGAATGCGTGCGCCAGGGCCGCAGCGGCCGTTCACGGGCTTGCCGTTGACACCTTCCTGCGCGGAGCCCGTACCGCATTTACCCTGACCATTGAGGCGGTCGGCAACCGAATCGTATGAGGCGCTTGTTGGTAGCGCGTAAGCGTGGTCGTACCAGCCATCGGAGTCGTCCCACGTCACGATAACGGCGGTGCGGGTCCAGTCAGGCTGGCGCTGCAGGAAATTGACGACCTGCGCGACGAAGGCCTGCTCGTCGAGCGGATCTGAATAGCCTGCGTGACCATCCTGAAAGGCGGGGGCCTTGATGAAACTCACTGAAGGAAAGTTGCCGGCGTTCACTGCGTTAAAGAAATCGTCGGAATCGTACTGATGATTGGCAGGGTCCGGGGTCCGGCCATCTCTTCCCACGGAATGTCCGATCGCTTCCATTGAACTCGGGCGCAAATGCTTCGGGTTCGATGTCGACGCGTAGTACTGGAACCAGTTGTGGTGTGGAACATAGTCCGCCGGCGCCGCGCCGACGACCGCCGATAGCGTGCTGCGCCTGCACGCGGTCGTGCCATTGCTGTTCACCGTCTCCAGGTTGAAGCCGCCCATGAAGCCGCCCCACGTAATGTTGCGCGCGTTGAGTAGATCGCCGATATTCCTGCCGGTCATCATTACCGTATCGCGCTTGCTCGAGCATGTGTCGAAGGCAGGATCGACATCGTCGATCAGCGTGAAGCCGCCCTGCCCATCGTTCACGTAATACGAACCCGGGACCGAAGGCTGCTTCGTCGTCAGCACCGTCCTCACGCCGTTGGTTTGCCCCGAGACCACTTCCAGTGCGCCGGGCGTCGAGGGGCCGTAGGTCGACGTCCAGGCGTTGTCGCTCATCGCGAATCGCTGCGCGTAGTTCCATAGCGCGGTGACCGTGTTGCCGTCGAAATAGCCCATCACGTCGCCGCTATTCGCGGATTCTCCGGCCTCGTTGCTCTTCCCCTGCCCCGTATACTTCGGGAAGAGATCGGCTGCGCCTTTGTCGTACGCTTGCTGTTCAGCTGCGTACGCGTGATCCTGGTCGGCGGTCGCGGCCCGTGTGCGGTCGATACGGAACGGATTCGACGCGCCCGCGCCATTGGCCGGATTCGTGGCATTCGGATTTCTCGAGAGGAGGGCGCCTGAGAGGCCGTTTACCCTGGGCGTGCCGGGCAGTGCGTTGAACGCCGGTTCGCCGGCAGGATTTTCCGCATGCGGATAGGTCGCGAAGTAGTGATCGAACGACACATTCTCGCCGTAGATCACGACCAGATGCTTGATCGGCGTGGCGGTACGAAGATCGTTCGGGCGGTTCGCGTGCGGATCGTCACTCGCACCCCATGCAACAGGGAATGCGAAAACCGCAGCGGCGAGCGAGCCAAGCGCTAGATGACGCCAATGCATGGGGACTCCTGGTCGGTTGCGTTTCCTCGTGGCGCAATGGGAGTTCCTGCCCGGTGTTGCCGTGGCGCCGCGAGCAAAGGCCAGCTCGTGCCGGCCACCGCGGTATTACATTACGCGCACTCCGCAGTCTCCCACCAGCATCACGGCCTGATCGACGGAGAGTATCGTGCCTTTGAGATGCTGCATCACGTCCGAGAGCCGCAAGCCGCTTAGGTCTACAGAACGTAGGTCCGCGCCGTCGAAGCGACTATTTCGTAACTGTGCGTTACGAAGACTGCCGCCTTCGAATACGGCGTCACGAAAGTCGCAGTCGGACAGATCCGCGTCGGAGAAATTCAGCGCCTCAAGGGTTTGTTTGCGAAACGAGAGTCCCTTCAGGTCTGCGCCAACGAGCAGTGAATCGTGAAAGCTGAGCCCGAGCGTGCGGGCGTCGACAAAGCGGGCCCCCGTGAGCTTGACTTCGGTGAACGCCGCGGAGGCGAGTTTCGAGCCGGTCCAATCGGTATTGTTCAGATCGCTTCGGCAGAAACGCGCGTCGCTCGCGTTGGCGTAGCGAAATTTTGCAGCCGCGCACTTGCACGCCAACCAGCGGGTCCTGGCGAGTTCGCAGTGCGCGAGGAGCGTGTGCTCGAAGTTGCACTGCGTGAATCGGGCCGCCCGGAGATCGAGATGGGAAAGATCTTCACCGCTGAAATCGCAATGTTCGAACGTCGGTTCGTCGCCGCATTCTCGAAGCAGGCGGGTTAGCGCTTCGCGCTCGCAGGTCAATCCGCTGAACCGCGCGCCTTCTGTGTTTGACGGCTCTTGTGTGTTGCTGCGCATCTGGACAGACTCCTCATCTGGAGGGGCGCGCAGCGTCCTGTCCACAGCGCGTCCCCTCAACTTGGTGAAAGTAAGGTTGACGCCGCGGCAAAACTAGAACCCAACCGCATCTGGAACCCGGTGGGCGCAGGAGATACCAACCTGCCACTCTATTTTCGGCGGAAAGGATTTTATCGTTTCCGCCATGACGCGCACAAGGTCACCGGCAATCTGGCTGGTCTGCCCACGCGCGGATCTGGTCGATGGTAGCCGTTGCGCCGCCGCATACGACAACCAATATCTTCCTGTAACTGGCCAACATCGGATTCTTCTCGTACACGACAGACAGCGCCGCGCCGCAAGCCGGCTCGACCAGAATGCGGTGATCCGCGAGAAAACGCTCGCACGCCGCGAGTGCGCTGGAGTCCGGCACGACAAGGCTGTGTACAGGGTGTTCGCGTACGCAGCGCAGTGCCTGCTCGCATACCCGCTTGGCGCCGAGTGATGTGGCGACGCTGGCGATGCGCGGCAACTCCACCGTATGACCCGCCTCGATCGCGGCATGGAGGGAAGCGGCGCCCTCGGTTTCGACAGCCAGCACCGGCACATCGTGCCAATGATTGCGCTGCAGGCCTTCCACCACGCCGCAAAGCAGCCCACCACCGCCGACGGAGAGCAAGACGGCATCCGGCTTGAACCCGGCTTTGGCAACCTCGTCGATCATCGACGCATGTCCGTGCCACAGCAGTGGATCGTCGAAGGGATGCAGAAAGGCATCCGTCGGCCCCAGCAGTGTCTGCGCGAACTGGTTCGCCTCTTGCCAGGAACTGCCATGCACCACGACCTCCGCACGTTCCAGGCGGAGCAGTTCTTTGGCGCGCTCCGTCGTCGTTTCCGGCACCACCACGACAACAGGAATGCCCAGGCGCCGACCCGCATAGGCAACGGCAAGACCCGCATTCCCTCCGGAGGAGGAAACGAAACGCTGCGCGCCCCGGCTCTGATGGACGGCGCAAGCATGGCCAATGCCCCGGATCTTGAACGATCCACATGGCTGCAAGGCGTCGAGCTTGAGCCACACGGACTGTTCGCTGAGGTCGCTCAAGGCGCGCGATTCCATCAACGGGGTTTCAAAGTGCAGATTCATTGCGATGGGCTTCCAGGTTTGCGATCGGAACAGCAGTTGCGGAACGTCTGTCGATCCTAATGGGGAAGGGCAAGGCTGGCTTGTAAAAAATTGACGCGCCGGGCGAGCATGCGCCCATGCGCTCAGTAGGCGGACGGGGCCACGCCGAACGCGTGACGGAACGCCCGGTTGAAATGGCTTTGGTCGTAAAATCCGACGCCCTGGGCGACTTCGGCAATGGTTTGCTTGCCGCGCGCCAGCAAGGCGCAAGCGTGCTCCAGGCGCAGGCGAAGCAGCCACGCATGAGGCGTCATGCCGACGGTCTGCTTGAATCGACGCAGGAAATGAAAACGCCCCAGACCGCACAAGGTCGCCAACTCGTCGAGCGTGATTTTCTCGGACAAATGGAACAGGCAATAGTCTTTGAGCCGTTGCCGATGCATTGGAGAGAGCGTCCCTTTAACGGCCATCGGCTCGGTGGCTCCGGACCGGTGAAACAGGAAATACAGCAGGGACAGCCATTCCGACTGCACGGACAGCGCGCAAGCGTCCGGCGACGCTCGCATCGCTTCGTGAAGCCGTGCCAATTGCGCGGCTTGCGTTGGGTCGTCGATCGTCGCGCCTTTCAACTCGGGTTCGCGAGCGGAGTCCGTGAGCTCGATCGCGACGTCTTGCAGCAGGTCGCGGGAGAGCCTGAATGTCTTCAGCGTATAGGCATTGCCGCTTTCCCCGGCTCCGTCATGGATCTCGCCGGGCGGCATCAAGGAAATGCGGCCGGGCCCGAGCAATATGACGTCGCCGTTCACGCATTGGCGCTGAATGCCTTCAGTCACGATTCCGACGTGATAGTCGAGATGGTAATGCCGCTCGAAACTGAACTCCTTGAAACGCCCAACGCCAAGCACCAGTCCCGGAAGGTCGGCGAGCCGTTTGTACTCCACGCCATCGCTCATTTCAAATCACGCAGTCGCTTTTGCGCCAAGGTTAAGGGGCCGCACCAGACTGGAGCGCTAAGGCCTTTTCTGGTGTGGAAAACGAGTATAAGTCAGCGCACAGTGTGGTTGGCATTTCTGGGGAGTGGGCGGGCTACCGGTTTTTCCGCATTACGTTTCACCAGGCGCGGGGAAATTCATTTCGGTCTGGTGCCGTTGCAACGCTTCGTAGCCGCTGCCAAATTAAGTTGCGAGAACAACGAATCCCAATACTGCTAATGCAATGCGAATCATCCAGCGCTTCACTGCGTTCGCAGCGCGACGTCGACCGAACCGTCCGGATGAATGGTGAAGCGGGCTAGCGCGATTGCCTGATACGCATACTCGCGCAAATCGTCGGGAAGCACGGGTAACGGCTGGATGACCGCACGCGCGATGGTGTCGCCGGAAACCACGGAAGGGCTGACAGGCGAGCCGGCGCCGAAGGGCAATTCATCGGCCGGTCCTGAAAGCTCCGTTTATCATAAATATGAAAGTTGAGCGTCGGTTATTTTAAATATTCGATGTGCGAGTGCCGACGAAAGGCTCTCGCGGTTGTTGCGTCGCAGCCGACGTGGCACGATATCGGGTCTGTTCACTGAACGTTTTCGCGACTGCATAAAGAGGGAAGCCGGATAAATGATGCTGTCTTGCCGACTGCGGTGGTATGCCCTCGCGACGTCGCGCACGTTGCGCAGACATTGGCAGTCGCTGTTGCTCTCGGTGCCGCTGTTGCTGCCAGCGATGCCCGTATTTGCCCAGGCCCAGGTTCTGGGTGCGCCGGTACTCGCTGGGCTCGCGCCCTCGCATGGCGTCGAATGGCGGTTCGTCTGGGTGCACATGCTCGAAGCCGTCGCCATGGTGTGGGTACTCGCGCAACGTAC
Organism: Paraburkholderia sp. JHI869; assembly: GCF_038900775.1. Lineage (NCBI taxonomy): Bacteria > Pseudomonadati > Pseudomonadota > Betaproteobacteria > Burkholderiales > Burkholderiaceae > Paraburkholderia > Paraburkholderia sp. JHI869. The sequence continues at coordinate 129,313 of NZ_JAYMSC010000016.1, read as the reverse complement.
CGCCATTACCGGTGGTCCGTTCGCGACTTTCCTCGCGTCGTTGCCTGCCCCCATTGGCCGCCGCCGCGTAGTCGATATTGCGGTCGTGCTCGTCGCAAGTACGCCGCTGCTTCTGCCTGTGGGCGCCGCCGCGGTCGCGCTCGCTTTTCTGCCACAGAAGACCGCGAACTATCTGTTCGTTCTCGATCTGCTGCTGATTGTGCTTGGTTGGCAATTGACAGCGCTGTCGCGCAGCGCGCGCAACGCGATTCCGTTGATCGCGGCGAATGTCGTCCTCGTCGGCGCATTAGAATCGGGTGACGCGATCAGGCTGGCGCTGCTGGTCATGCCATTACTGCTCGCAGCGTTCGCGATCGCCCGCACACCGGCGGCGTCGCCTTCACGCTCAGGATGGCCTGGCGCGCTCACACAGCGCTTCATGGGTTGCGTGCGCGTCAATGGGGCGCCCAGACTTTCGCCTGTGGCCAGGCTGCAGATCGGCATCGTGCGGGATCGGGGCGCAGGCGTCTTCGCGCGTTACCTGGTCATGGGCTCCGTCACAGCCTCGACATGCTTTCTGTTCGGCCTCTGGAATTTCGACGCGCGCGCAGTGCCTCTGACGTTGATTGCGCAGGCCGCGATTGCGCTGATCGCCGCTACGACCTATCGCGATTTGCGCGCGGCTCACCTGCGTGCCGCGCCCTTCATGCGATCGCTGCCGGTTGCGGCGGTGGCGCAGCCGCGTGCCGATATCCTGACCGTCGTCGCGCTGACGCTGCCGTTTGCATGCCTCGCGCCGCTGCTGCTGGTCGCGCACGGTGTTTTGTCGCTGTGGTCGGCTGCGGCTCTGCTGGGAGCGGGCGCGCCGCTGCTTGCGGGGCTGTATCTGCCGCAACGTTACGCGCCCCGACAATCCGTTTTGCTTGGCACGCTGCTGGCCGCGATCTGGGTCGCTGCCGCCTGGCAACTATTTGTTTGATTCTTTCCACCATGCTTCGATTCGAAAACCTCACCAAACGCTTTGGCGAACGCGTTATCTTCCAGGCGCTGAATTACGCATGCGGCGCGGGATGCGTCGCCCTATGCGATGAAAACGGCAGCGGCAAATCCACGTTGCTCGGCATCCTTGCCGGCGCGATCGACGCCGACGAAGGGGAGGTGTGGCTCGACGGACATTCGCTGCGTATGGCCCCGATCGAGGCGAAATCGGCCTTGGCCTACGTGCCCGACGACTGCATGGCGTATCCGTTCCAAACGGGCCAGGCGTTTCTCGAACTCGTGGCGTCGACAAAGAAGGTCGGCGTCGACGCCCGCACGCTCGATCTCGCGCACCGCTTCGGCCTCGCACCGCATCTGGAGAAGCGCTTCGAGCAGATGTCGCTCGGCACCCGCAAGAAAATCTTCCTGACGGCGACCCTGTTGGGCGAGCCCGCCGTCGTGATCGCGGACGAGCCGGGCAACGGGCTCGACGCGGCTGCGCGCGCTGTTCTCGTCGATCTATTCAAGAATCTGGCCAAAGACAGCGCAGTGTTCTTTTCGAGTCACGATTTGCAGCTCGCGCGAGCTTGCGAGGCAAAAGTCACGTCTTTTGCCGATCTAGGTATGGCCGTGTGAGATGCAGACTCGCTCGATCACGTGAAGCAGTCTGCCGAGTGGTGATCGAGCCGCCGCTCTACAGCTACGATGACCGATCGCGATTACGCGCGCGCGTGGCGCCCGTGATCACCGCGACGCCGAGCAGGATCACCGCCACGATCTCGATGGTGTGCTGCGGAACATGCAGCGCCACCAATGCCCACGCCACGCCGCCAATAAAAATGATCCATCCGACCAGGTAGATGAGCAGGGTCATCGTTCGTCTCCTTGTCATTTCGTCGATGGCGGAGTGCACAGCGCGCCATCGACGAAAGCGCGATCAGCAGGCCCGTCTCAGGGCACATTGCGTCGGAGCATATTGCGCGCCTGACGCCGCCGATTGCCGTCATGTCTGACGATAGGGAACACGAGTGGCGCGGAGTTTTACCTCATTCGTTTGGATAACGAAGGATCTAATTGTCGCGATGACGGATCTGCTCGATCTCACGCGCGCAGTTCCTCGTGAACGATCATGGAGGGAAAGAGAATCGCACAGCCCTCGGCTACTAGCCGAAACCGCGCTCGTCGCGCAGGCCATTGTGCTGGAGCAGCAGTGGCGATGGACGACGCATACGTCAACCCGCTCCGCCATAGCGGAATCGAGGAATCGATAAGGTTTGCTAACCAACCAGGTCGACAGTCCTGCCAAACGGCCAGCCGTACCTCAGAAGCCTGCTGTTTCCAGCAGGCTTCTATTCGAGCATCGACTGCGGACTGTTCGGCAGAACAACGCGCGGGCTAGTTAGTGCCCATGCGCCTCGCGGAATCCGGCGTCCTTTTCGAGTCGGCGACCGTGGCTGCCGACGTGAAATCCTGCTGAGATCACGAAGAGGACTCCGGCGAAAGGCCAGATGTAGATGGCCAGCGAGAAGCAAAGCCACAAGGCGTCTTGTGGCGGATACGCCTGGAGTGCCCAGACAAGACAGGCAACTGGCAACAGCATCAGACACAACGCCGACCGGGTGAGAAAAGTGGCGGCTCTTGCTTTCTTTAGCGTCTCTGCTTGCATGCCTGGCTCCATAGGGAATGGCATTGGGATATAGAGTCGCACGGCGACCATTTGTCGCATACTTAGTAATATCCCTGACAGGTGTTATTTTGCGCAGCGCAATTTCTCACAAGGATTCGCGATGCTACAGAGCCCTTCCGAATCGATCGTAGTTCTGATCGACTTGCAAACGAGACTGATGCCTGCGATTTACGAAGGGGCCTCTGTTGTCGCTCAGGCCGTTCGGCTCGGGCGCATCGCTCGGGGACTTGATGTTCCCGTTATCGGGACAGAGCAAAATCCAGGCGCACTCGGCGAGAGCGTGAGGGAGATAAAAGCCCTGTGCTCGATCACTGTTGCAAAGCACCATTTCGACGCTACTGCCGATGGTTTGATCGACGCACTGCCTCGCGGGAGAACCCGAGTTATTGTCGCGGGATGCGAGGCGCATGTCTGCGTACTGCAAACGGTGAGCGGATTGCTGGATCGCGGGCTATCGGTCACTCTCGTTGTCGATGCAGTCGGTTCGCGCAAAATCGTCGACAGAGAAGCGGCGATTTCGCGGCTCAACAAAGCGGGCGCCGATGTGGCGACGGTCGAGATGGTCGCGTTCTCGAGATGGTCGCGTTCGAATGGTTGCGTTCCAGCGAGCACCCGCGGTTCCGCGACATACTGCAATTGATCAAATAACCGGCGAGACCTTGCTCGATCATCGGCAAAATGCGGCGCCAGTGAGCAAGGCAAGCATCGTAGACGGCGAGAGATACTCGACGAGCGTCCATGCAATAAGCACGACGAATGAAGCGGTCAGCGTCACATGCACGATGCGCATGGTCGACGCCTCGCTCACGAAGGCTGGCCTGCGATCATGACGCGCGGCGCCACCCGCTCGTCGTCGATCGGCAAGTGCATCACGCCTGCGATGATGCCGAGCGCAATCGATCCTTGCCAGAGCAGGCTGTAGCTATGCGTTGCATCGAACACCATGCCGCCGAGCCACACGCCAAAGAAGCTCCCGATCTGATGCCCAAGAAACACAAAGCCGAAGAGCGTCGAGATATAACGCACGCCGAACATTTGCGAAACGATCCCGCTTGTCAGGGGCACGGTGCCGAGCCACATGAATCCCATCGCGAATGCGAACACATAAAGCGTGAGGGGCGAGAGAGGCAGCGTGACGAACAGCGCCATCACGCCGGCCCGTGCGAAGTAGATACCCGAGAGCAGATACTTGCGCCGCAGGAAGCCTCCCGCGTAACCGCATAGAAACGTGCCCGCGGTGTTGGCCAGCGCGATCAGCGCGAGCGCGAGACTCGCTTCGCGCGCGCTCATGCCTTTGTCGAGCAAATAAGCGGGCAGGTGCGCACCGATGAACGCGAGCTGGAAGCCGCACGACAAAAAGCCCAGATTGAGCAGCCAGAACCCACGATGCGCAAACGCTTCCCCCATCGCGCGGCGCAATGTCTCGTGCGAATCCATCGCGCCGCTGCGCGCCACCGGCCGATCGTGCAGCCATGCCGCGAGCGGGGCGCTTGCGAGCATGACGGCCGCGAGCACGAGAATGGCCGTGACCCAGCCGAATCTGCCGATCATTCCTTGCGTGAGCGGCACTACGCAGAACTGGCCAAGGCCGCCGAACATGCCCGCCACGCTCAGCGCCCAGCTACGCTGATCGGCGGGAAAGAGCCGCGAGAGCGCGCCATAGACCGCGCCGAACGCCGTCCCGGACAGCGCAACGCCGAGCACCACGCCCACGCCGAACGTGTAGACACCGGGCGTCGCGCTCAGCGCCATCATCGCGAGGCCAAGCGCATAGAGCAGGGCGCCCGCGAAGATCACACGCGCAGAGCCGAAGCGGTCGGAGATCATGCCCGTGAGCGGCTGTGCAACGCCCCACAGCAGGTTTTGCAGCGCGAGCGCAAGGCCGAACGTCTCGCGCGGCCAGCCGCGGTCCAGCGTGACGGGCAGCAGAAAAAGCCCTTGCACGTTGCGCACGCCGAGGGCCGCGCCCATCACTACGCCGCCCGCAATCACGAGCAGCCAGCGGCGGCGCCATGCATCGTCCATTCCGGTCATCGTTCGCCTCCTCGCACTGGGCGCTTCGCTGTTGCGCAGCGTTGCGCCTAGTAGAGCGCGCAGAGGCGATTCGGCTCAAGCGAGTTTTTGGCACGCTTCGCATGAGTAATGATCATGCGATCGGGCTTTGGCGAGCCTGTTCGACGATCCAGTCGATGACGGCGCGCACGTCATCGCGCGGGGTTTCGTCGGCCCGATGCAGCCAGTAAGCGTAGCCAGTCGGGCCCACGGCGCGCGCCTTGCCGATGGCGGCGAGCCTGCCGTCGGCAAGCAGTGGCTGAACGAGCGCGAGGCGACCGAGTGCGATGCCGCGGCCGGCAATGGCGGCCTGGATGACCTGATCGTACTGGTTGAAACGCAGCACGCCGCGTTGAGGCGCGCTGTCGAGGCCGCGCGCGCCCAGATGATCTGCCCAGCGCAGCATCGGGCGGCGCACGCCGTCGAATTCGAGCAGCACGTGGCGCGCGAGCGTGGCGGCGTCGAGCTTCTTCACGTTCAGCGAAGGATGCGCCACCGGCAATACGTATTCGTCATACAGGTGCACCGCGCGATCCGCTGTTTGCGCAGCGATGCGCGCGGGCGCGTAGCGCAACGCGAGATCGATGCTCTCGGCGCGCAAGTCGAGCACCTTCTCGGACGTCGCGAGGCGCAGATCGATTTCGGGAAGCAGGCGCTGCAGCTCGCCGATACGCGGCAGCAGCCACAGGCCGGCAATGCCGATGCTGGCGGTGATCGTCACGGGCTGGCGAGTTTGGGGCGTGGCCAGCGCGCCGACGATTTCCTGCATCTGCTGCACCGCGCTGTCCGAAACGCGCAGCAGGCGCTCGCCCTCCGGCGTGAGCGTGATCGAACGATAGCCACGGTTGAAAAGGCGCACGCCCAGCGCCTCTTCGAGCGCGGCGATCTGGCGGCTCACGGCGGATTGCGTCACGCACAGGTCGTCGGCGGCGAGCGTGATGCTCATGCGCCGGCCCACGGCAACGAAACCGCGAATGAGGTCGAGGGAAGGGAGTTTCACGAGCGGCACTGACATGCGCGTTCCTCATGCGAAGACTGCGCAAAGATTGATTGATGCGGCGGGCGAGGTCAAGTGAAATCGAGGCTCCAGTTTCCTCGTGGAGCCCGTTCATGCAATCAGCCGATTCACGCGAGGCGCGTCCTCTTGCCGTCGCTGTCACCGCCGCCGATGGCTTTACGCTCCGCGCTTATGTGTGGCGCCACCACGCGAGGTTTGACGCGGACGAGGCGCGTCCGGTCGTCATCGTCAATCCGGCCACGTCCGTGCGCTGCCATTACTATTTCCGCTTTGGGGCGTGGCTGCATCAGCAGGGTTTCGACGTGCTGGTCTACGACTACCGTGGCATCGGCGGTTCGCAGTCCGTCGAACTCGCAACGCTCGATGCGAGCTGGCTGGAGTGGGGCGAGCGTGATTTCGAAGCCGTGCTGCGCTACGCGCGAAGCACGTTCCCCGGGCAGTCGATCGACGTGGTGGGGCATAGCATTGGCGGTTTCCTGATCGGGCTTGCGCCGTCGAATCATCTCGTTCGCCGCGTATTCACCGTCGGCACACAGTACGCATATTGGCGCGATTACGCGCCGCGCAGCATGCCGCTCATGCTCTGGAAATGGCATGTCGTCATGCCCGTTTTGACCTGCCTGAAGGGCTATTTCCCCGCATCGTGGTTTGGATGGATGGAGGACACGCCGCGCGGCGTCGTGAACAACTGGAGCCGCAGCCGCGCCCGCTTTGAAGATACGCTACGCACAGGGCCGCTCGCGCGCACGCCAGCACAGTGCGCGCAGATTGTCGCTCGCTTTGGCAAAATGCATGCGCCGATCCTCGCCGTCAGCTTTTCAGATGATCCATTCGGCACGATCCGGGCAATCGAACGCACGCTGCGATACTTCACACATAGCGACTCGATTCACGTGCGCATCGCGCCGGCCTTGGTGGGCGAGCGGAGCATCGGACACTTCGCATTCTTTCACTCGCGGTTCGAGCGCAGCCTGTGGCCCGTCGCGCTGCATTGGCTGACCGATGGCAACGCCATCGCGCCGAGCCTGGCGACTCCGCACCCGAGTTCCAGCCACGCCGAAGTCGAGAGCGATTCGCGCAGGAACGCAATGCCCGTCGCCACGCCGATTGGCACGCGCAAATAGGGTTGCGCAGTCTCGGTGCGTGTCGACGAACCGCATCAGGAGGCGACGCGCAATGCGTCTTCCTTTTGCGAGGCGAAGCGGTTCTCGGGTCGGGGCAGGCCAAGATGCTCGCGCAAAGTACGCCCGGTATATTCCGTGCGAAAAAGCCCACGGCGCTGCAATTCGGGCACCACGTACTGCACGAATTCGTTGAGACCGCCCGGCAGCCATGGCGACATGATATTGAAGCCGTCGGCGCCTTCTTCCTCGTACCATTGCTGTAGCTGGTCGGCAATGCTTTGGGGCGTGCCGATTACCTGCTGATGCCCGCGCGCGCCCGCAATGCGCAGATAGAGATCGCGTATCGTGAGATTGTCGCGCCGCGCGAGATCGAGCAGCAAGCGCTGGCGGCTTTTCCCGCCATTGGTTTCCGGCAGGTCGGGTACGGGGCCATCCACGGGATACTGCGAGCGGTCGAGGCCGCCCGACATGTTCGAGAGCAGTTGAAGTCCCACGCTTGGATGGATCAACGACTGCAATGCGTCGAACTTCTCCTGCGCTTCTTCCTGTGTGCGCCCGATCACGGGGAAAATGCCCGGCATGATCTTGAGATGCTCGGGGCGGCGGCCGTAACGCGCGAGCCGCCCCTTAACGTCGCGATAGAACTGCTTTGCTTCATCGAGCGTTTGATGCGCGACGAAAATCACTTCGGCGGTTTGCGCCGCGAGCTCCCTGCCAGCTTCCGACGCGCCCGCCTGCACCACGACGGGCCAGCCTTGCGGGGAACGCGCGACGTTCAGCGGTCCACGCACCTTGAAGTGCTTGCCGCGATAGTCCAGCGTGTGCAGTTTCTCGGGGTCAAAGTAGATGCCGCTCGCCTTGTCGCGGATGAAAGCGTCATCTTCCCAGCTGTCCCAAAGGCCGGAGACCACGTCGTAGAACTCTTTCGCGCGCTCGTAGCGCACGGCGTGATCGAGATGCTTGTCGAAGCTGAAGTTGTGCGCTTCGGTTTCGGTGCTCGAAGTCACGAGATTCCAGCCCGAACGCCCGCCGCTCAGATAGTCGAGCGAGGCGAATTTGCGGGCCACGTTATAGGGTTCGTTGAATGACGTCGACACCGTAGCGATGAGCCCGATGTGTTTCGTGACCACCGATAGCGCGGAGAGCAGCGTGATCGGCTCGAAATGATCGGCGCGCGCGGTGCGCGAGAGCGAAGGCAGGTGCGTGTCGCGCACGCTCACGCTATCGGCGAAAAAGATGGCGTCGAATTTGGCGCGCTCGGCCGTTTGCGCCAGCTCCGTGTAATGTGCGAAATCGAGGCCGGCGGCTGCGTGCGCGTCGGGGTGACGCCACGCGGCGATATGGTGGCCGGTCTCCATCAGGAAGGCGCCGAGACTCAATTGGCCAGGGCGTCGTGGTGCTGCGCTCATGTGTGCTCCTCGAATCGTGATTGGCATTCGCTACGCAATGGCGTGCAAGGATTCAATGCGTGAGTGGCTTGTGCGCCGTGGCGATGATCATGCGCCGCGTGAGCGCATAGCCGCGCGCGCTGCGATGCGGTTCGAGCGCGCTCGCGAGGCGTGCTCGCACGCGCGCGATGTCCTCGGGCGCGAGCGAGGAAAGAAAATTGCCGAATGAACTCGACTGGCTGAAAGCGAGCACGTCGTCGACGTTGTCGAAGGTATCGGCGAATGCGCGAATTTCGTTGTGCGTCACCTCGAAGCCTGCGTTCTGGAGCAGGGCTGCCGAGCGCTCGCGCGTGAGCTTGTTCGGCGCGCCGATTCCAGCGCGCTGCCATTCGGGTTCTCCTGCGAAGATCGCGCGCAGAACGACTTGCAGATCGTGCGGCGCCTCTTCCGGCATGGTCGTGAAGCCGATGCGCCCACCAGGCTTGAGCACGCGCCACGCTTCGCGCAGCGCCTGCGCCTGATCGGGAATCCAGTGAATCACGCTGTTGAGATACGCCACGTCGTAGTGCGCGTCGGGCACCGTTTCCAGCGCTTCGGCGCGGCCAACGCGCGCGGCGAAGCGGCCCTGCGCGCGCTCGAGCGCGCGTTGCACGCGTAGCGGCAGCGGATCGAGCCCAAGCACTTCACCGTGCGCGCCCACGCGCTGGGCCGCGGATTCGGTCAGGCGGCCCGTGCCGCAACCCACGTCGAGCACGCGTTCGCCTTCGCGCAAGCCGAGCACGTCGAGCAGTTGCAGACCGTGATGAAACTGGCGAATGCCGAGCCGGTCGTATTCTTCGACGAGCCTGGCGGAGTCGAGTTGAAGGCTGGGCGCGTTCGACATATCGTGGTCCTGACCAAAGTTGGGCACGGCCATTCTTGCCGATCGGTTTTCTCACCACAAACAAGCAATTGAGCTATTCATAGTTGCGCGCGTGCGTTCGCGCGTCTAAGCATTCCAGAAATGCTTGCTTGGCCGCATGGAGTCGGGAGTGAATATCTCCCTTGCTGCGCGGCCTTGAATGTCTATCGCGACGATTCCACTGCTACAGCAGATTTTCAGGCGCGCCAGGCGCGCGCTTATTCCTCAATCGAACGAATGACGCGTGCCGGATTCCCGCCAACAAGCGTATTCGGCGCAACGTCCCTGGTGACCACCGAGCCGGCGGCCACCACCGAGTTCTCGCCGATCGTTACGCCGCCGATTACGGTCGCGCCCGCCGCGATCCAGACGTTTCTCCCGATCGCGATGGGCCTGGCGGTGACGCCGTCGCGGCGGCGCGAAGGATCGATGGGATGCCCGGACGTGATGAGGCTGACGTTCGGGCCGATCAATACATCGTCGGCAATGTCGAGGCCGCCCAAGTCATAGAACGTGCAATTCTGGTTGACGAAAACATTGCGGCCGACGCGAATATCCGTCCCGCCAGTCGTGTAGAACGGCGGGATCAGCAAAACGCTCTCGTCGACCGGTTTGCCGATGAGTTCACTGAACAAGGCTCGGACTTCATCGGCATCGTTGAAGGTCAAGCGGTTGATCCTGGCGGTGATCGCCATCGCGCGTTTGAGGTTCTCGGTCATGGCCGCGGATTCCGGCGTTCTCCTGAGAACGATCGTGGTGCGATCATCGTTTTGCATGCGTTGTTGTTCTCCAGTCATACGCCGGTTGGTGCGCCTTAGAGGTTGATTTGCCCACCCATTTCGACAACCCGGTTCGCGGGCAGGCTGTAATACTCGGCCGCCTGCGCCGCGTTGCGCGCCATGAACGCAAAAAGCTTCTCGCGCCATAACGCCATCCCTTTGCTCTGTGCCGTTGCGAGGATCGTGTCGCGGGCCAGGAAGAATGACGTTGCCGCGGGCTCGTATTGCCAGGCGGGTATCTGTTTCTGCACGAGCACAAGCAATGCAGGCACGTTGGGTATTTCCATGAAGCCGTGACGCGCGGCGACCGCGTAGCATCCGTGCCCAAGATCGCTAACCGAGACCTTCTCGTTTTCAGGCACGTGCGGAACGTTCTCTGTCGTGCCGGCCAGAAAGATATTGGTCTCGTGCATCACGCCGTTATGCTTGAGATTGTGCATGAACGCGCTCGGCGTCATGTCGGGCACGCCGCCCGGAAACACCGCCGTTCCTCCCACGCGGGGAGGCGGGTGCGATCCGTCACACAGCGAGTGAATGAATGCCGGCAGCGGCAGGTTATCGCTTTTCACGCGCTCGACGACCATTTCGCGCCCGCGATGCCATGTCGTCATGACGGTGAACAGCACGCCGCCTGCCAGCAGTGGAAACCAGCCGCCATCGAGGACCTTGCCCGCATTGCTCGCAACGAATATCGCATCGACAACGGCCAGCGGCCCGATTACGGCCACCGTTGCGAGCGGTTTCCAGTTCCACAGACAATGGGTGATGAAGTACATGAGCAGCGTCGTCAACAGCATCGTCGAGGCGACGGCAATGCCGTAAGCGGCGGCGAGGTTATCGGAAGACCGGAAGAACACGACAAGGAATACGACCGCGGCATAGAGCGAGATGTTGATGAACGGCACGTAGACCTGTCCCACTTCGTGCGTCGAAGTGTGAATGACGGGGATGCGGGGCAGTAAGCCCAACTGGACTGCCTGCTTCGTCATGGAAAACGCGCCGGAAATGACGGCCTGCGATGCGATGATCGTCGCGAGCGTTGCCAGCAGCACCAAAGGCAGCAGCGCCCAGCCCGGCGCCTGGGAGAAGAACGGCTGCGTGAGCGCCGAAGGCGTCGAGAGCACGAGCGCGGCCTGGCCAAAGTAGTTGAGGATAAGGCTTGGCAGGACGAGCAGCAGCCACGCGAGCCGGATGGGCGTCTTGCCGAAGTGTCCCATGTCCGCGTAGAGCGCTTCGCCCCCCGTCAAGGCGAGGAACACCGAGCCGAGCACGACGAACGCTGTACCGGGTGCGTGCGCAACGAAGCTCAAAGCATACGACGGCGATGCGCCCCGCAATATGCCGGGGTTGCGTGCGATATGTGAGACGCCGAGCACGGCCAGCGTCAGGAACCATACGATCATGACCGGGCCGAAAACTTTTCCGACCGTGGCGGTGCCGCGCTTTTGAAGCTTGAACAGGCCGGTCAGGATAACGAGTGCGATGGGCACGACCCACGTGGCTAGATGAGGATCCACGAGTTCGACGCCTTCCACTGCCGAGATGACCGAAATGGCCGGTGTGATCATCGAGTCGCCGTAGAACATCGCGGCGCCGAAAACGCCGAGCGTCAGGAGCACGGTGCGCAGCCGCACGGGCGCCACGCGAGCAGCCAACGCCGTGAGCGCCAGAATGCCGCCTTCGCCGTCATTGTCCGCACGCATGACGAAGCTCACGTACTTGAGCGTTACGACAATGATGATCGACCAGAGGATCAGCGACACGATCCCGAAGACATTGGTCTGGCTGATTCCGCCGGCGGCTTTCAGGCATTCGCGCAACGTGTAGAGCGGGCTGGTTCCGATGTCGCCGAAAACCACGCCTATGGCGCCCAGAATGAGGGCGGGGGGAACGTCTGCAGTTTGACTGGATGTACGCGCGGAGATAAAGGCCATAGATAAGGAAAATGAAATTCGACGTCCCTTGGGACGGGGCGTGGAGTGCAAACGTCAGGCCTGGTGTTGCGACGGGGGCAGGTAACGCGGCGTCACGAAGATTGCGATCGGGAGACCGGCGTTTCGTCTGCTACGTCCGCTGGATTTTTGCCGGCGGGCGGTCGCGTGAGATTCCATATCCCCCAGACTGCAATCAGAAGGGCCCCGCCAAAGCCGCAACCCAGGAGGAGCCAGGTCATCGTCATGTCGTATTCCCAATGTGTGGTCGAATGCGCGGCGGGAGAGCGCGTCTGCACCCGCACGCTACAATCGCTCGACAGATACTACAGGCGCATCCTTTCAGAACGCATGACCCGTCTCTCGACGCTCAAGGAATCCGTTTCGCGAGGCCTGCGCCGGCTCGCCCTATGGGGCCCCGGGCTCCTCGTGATGCTTGCCGACTGCGATGCCGGAAACGTCGTGACCGCCGCGCAGGCCGGCGCGCAAACGGGGCTGCGCCTCTTGCCCGTGCTGCTCGCACTCGTCCCGCTGCTCTACATGGTTCAGGAACTGACCGTGCGCCTTGGCATCTTCACGGGGCGCGGTTATGGCGAGCTCATCCGTTCGCGCTTCGGACCGGTGTGGGCGGCGCTGGCCGCGGCCGGACTCGTCGTCGCTGTGCTAGGGTCGCTCGTGACCGAGTTCACCGGTGTCGCCGGCGTGGGGGAAATGTATGGCGTATCGCGTTCCGTCACGCTGCCGCTCGCCGTCATCCTGTTGACCGGTATCGTGCTTACCGGCTCGCACAAACGCGTAGACCGCATCGCCATTGCCATCGGTGCATTCGACCTGACGTTTTTCGCCGTCGCATGGAGTGCGCGTCACAAGCTTCAGGTCATGGTTCCGCAGATGACTCACCTGGCAGCGGGCGGACGCGAAGCCGGTTATCTGGCGGCGGCGCTCATTGGGGCGACGTTCAATCCGTGGATGGTGTTCTATCAACAGGCGGCGGTTGCCGATAGCCTCACGGCAAAGGACTTCACGTCGGCGAGAGTCGAGACGGCGGTCGGCGCGGTCCTCACGCAATTGCTCACGGCAGCGGTGCTCGTCGCCGCTGCAGCGACGTTGTCGGCGCATGGCGAGCCGCGCGCTCTCGACAGCATTGGCGAAATCAGCAATGCACTCGTTGCCGTAACGGGCCCGTTTGCAGGCCGCCTCCTATTTGGCGCGGGCGTGCTCGGTGCGGCGCTCGTGGCGGCCATCGTGAGTTCTCTGGCGCTCGCATGGGGACTCGGCGATGTGTTCGGCTACAGGGCGTCGCTCGAGGAACGTCCCGGCCGCGCGCCCTGGTTCTATGGTGCGTATGTGCTGGCCGTGGCGGGCAGTGCCTGGGCTGTCTGGCTCGCGCCCGACCTCGTTTCGCTGAACGTGGCGGCGCAGGTGGTCAACACCTTGATGTTGCCGCTCGTGTTGGGATTGCTCGTTGCACTGAGCCTCACGGCGTTGCCTCAACGGTATCGGCCTCGCGGGGTGTATCTGTGGCTCGTTATTTTCGTCGGGGCAGTTGTGTGTGCCGCAGGGGCCTGGGGCGCCGTGCAGGGGCTGCGTCCTTCACTCGCGATGCCTGGCTCAAAGATTTTTAAATAACGCGAAGTAGACGGCGGCAAACACCAGGACAATGCCGATATTCACGGCCAGCCGTAGCCAGAACAGGTTCTTGAGGAAAATAACATCCACGCCGACGATTACGGCTATTAACAACAAGATGTAAATCGCAACGTACACGTTTCTCATCATTCGATTGCCAGTCAAAAAATTCGAGTTTCTCGCGGTCATCGATCAGGATACGCGTCTACCCACATCACAGACGTTTTCATTCATTCGCCCGCCTGGTGCGGCGCATCAGCCCGCGTCGCCCCACGCTGCCTTGCATGTGTTTCCAGCTTTTTGTTGTTTTGTTGCTATCTTGCTGAAAACGTCCTTGCAAAAGGCTTTTGTGTCTATAGTTAAAGTGCTTTCTCAAACACTTGATGCGGCGCGGTAAAAATTGCGCCGTGCACCAAGTGCACCCGGTTCGCGCACGGTTCTTTCGCGGTTTCTGGCGATAAGGCTGCAAAACTAACCGATGTCTGGGAGGACCAGATGAGACGCACGAAGACACAGTCATTGCGTTACCAGGTGGAAAAATGGCTTGCGCCGACCTCGCCGGTGCGTGTCAGCGCGTTTGGTCATACGCGCTCGGGCAAGGCGCGGTATGTATGTGTGGAGACGCACCAGGAAACGGGATTTCACGCGCTGTTCTTCTTTCAGCACGACGACGGTTACTGGAATGTGTTTCCTCCCATGGGTGAAGAAACGTTGTAATGCGAAAAATATAATCAGGCATCCGATGTAACTGCAATCGCTTCCCTATACAGCCGCTTCCTCGACGCACGCGAGGGAGCGCGAGGCCGCCGAGGTGAGCGGGTGCTCCCGCCTTTGCACGTCGTAGACGTCCAAATCCTCAAAAACGGGCGTTCCTTTGCGCCAATCGATCGAGGCCGCCTCCCCCGGGACGCAGCCTCGATGGCTTTTTGCCCGTCGATTTAAGGCGGCACGCGAGCCGTTGTCCACGCAACTTCCTCAGAAAAATTCCCGTTCCCCTGTTGCTTAAGGAAGAGTTTACATTACAATTGATAATGATTATCAAAATCATTCAATGACGCCGCAGGCGCGCCACCTCTTCGAACAACAACGACAGCCATATGCTTGAACGGGAAAACACACAAGGGCAATTCCGGCGCACCGCCGTATCCTGGACGGTCGAACGCCTGCTGATGGGCTTGATGGCCACGGCCATCGCGCCATCGGTTGCATGCGCACAGAGCGCGACGCCTGACCAGAACAGCGCGTCAGCCACAGCCGCCGATACCAGCACCGACGCACAGCAGCAAGGCAGCGTGCTGCCTGCGGTGTCCGTCAAGGCCACGGCTATGCCGGGCGAGCTGCCGGCTGCCTATGCGGGCGGCCAGGTCGCGCGGGGCGGCAGCATCGGCGTGCTCGGTACGGCGAACGTGATGGATCAGCCGTTCAACACCACGAACTACACCGAGCAGATGATGCAGGACACGCAGGCACGCACGCTTGCCGACGTCGTGGTGAACAACGCCTCGGTGCGCGCCGAGCAGAGCAGCGGCGGCTTCGGCGACGTGTTCCAGATTCGCGGCTTCGACGTTCAGGCGACCGACGTGGCGCTCAACGGACTCTACGGCATGGTGTCCGCGAGCCGTATGCCCGTGAACCTCATGGAGCGCGTCGAGGTGCTGCAGGGGCCGGGCTCGCTCATGTACGGCATGGGGCCTTCGGGCAGCATTGGCGGCGCGATCAATATCGTCACCAAACGCGCCGACGACGATCCGCTCACGCGCCTCACGGCCCTGTACCAGTCGAAGGGGCAGTTCGGCGTCGAGGCCGATGTGGGCCGCCGCTTCGGCAGCGATGGCCAGTGGGGCATCCGCGTGAACGGGCAGTACAAGGACGGGCAGACGGGCATCGCGCACGGCAACCAGAACCAGGGCAACGGCGCCGTTGCGCTCGACTACCGTGGCGAGAAGCTGCGCTGGTCGCTCGACGCGTACAACATCTCCGAGAATACCGACGAATTTCGCCCGCAGATCGGCCTCGGCACGGCTACGGCAGTGCCGGCGGCGCCGTCGTCGTGGACCAACTTCTATCCCGGTTCGAAGCTGAGACTGCGCGATTCGGCGGTCACCACGCGGCTCGAATACGACGTGAACCAGTACCTGACCGTCTACGGCGCGGCGGGCGAGCATTACGGCACCTCGCAGCAGAATTTCCCGTGGGCGAGCGGCATGACCGCCGCGGGCGACTTCAATGTGATGAACGGGTATTACGACGCGTACAACCGCACGCGCACCGTCGACGCGGGCGTGCGCGTCCACTTCGAGACGTTCGGCGTGAAGCACACACTGGTTGCGGGCGCAACGTCATTGAACGAGGAGCAGGGCTACTTCTATGCGCTCTCCGATTCGTCCGTAGCTTCGAATCTCTACAACCCCACGCCGCTTCCGGCCATGACGACCCCGCGCGGCGACGCCCAGCGCTCGAACCACACGCGCCTCGACAGCCAGCAACTGATCGACACGATGTCGTTCTGGAACGACCGTCTGCTGCTGACGGGCGGCTTCCGGCGCCAGGTGATCGGCGTGGACGACTACGACACGACAACAGGCGAGCGCACGGATTCGTATGTGAAGCAGGCGATCACGCCGCTCGCGGGCATCGTCTTCAAGCCGTGGTCGAATATTTCCGTCTACGGCAACTTCACGTCGGGTCTCACGAACGGCAGCACCGCGCCGATCGGCACAGTGAACGCGGGCCAGGCCTTCGCGCCGTACAAGTCGAACCAGTACGAGGCGGGCGTGAAAGCCGACTGGGGCCGCGTGATGACCACGGTGTCGGTGTTCCAGCTTTCGCAGCCCAATGGCGTGACGAACCCGGTGACGAACGTCTATGGCTACGACGGCACGACGCGCGTGCGCGGTCTCGAACTCGCCGCGTACGGCGAGGCGTTTCGCCATCTGCGCTTGATGGCGAGCGCAACGTTCTACGACGCGAAGCTGCTCGACACGGCAGGCGGCGCGACCGACGGCAACCATCCGGTGGGCGTGCCGAACTTCGCGTTCAATCTCGGCGCGGACTACGACTTGCCGTGGGTGCAGGGCCTGAGCGTCAACGGCCGCATCATCCACACGGGTGCGCAGTATTACGACGCCGCCAATACGCTGCGCCTGCCTGCGTGGACGCGCTACGATATCGGCGCGCGATACAGCACGCGGATCGCCCAGAAGAACGTGGTGTTCCGCGCGAACCTGGAAAACCTGTTCGGCAGCCGATATTGGGTCCAGCAGGGCACTTACCTGACGACCTCCGCGCCGCGCACCGTGCTGCTCTCCGCGCAGATCGACTTCTGATCGCGAGGAGTCCGTAGCAAATCTTCGTTGCCCGGAGCGTTTGCATGCGTGCGTCGATGCAGCGGTCCGAGCGCGGCCGAAAGCAGCGCGCAGGGCAGCAGGATCGCGACGAGCGCGAACATCGTCGTCCTGAATGCATGCGCGTAGTCGATCACGCCGGGCGCTGCGCCGAGCTTCGAGAAGAACAGGCCGCCTAGCGTGGCCGCGCCGACGGCGGCGCCGATCTGCAGCGTCGCCGTGATCATGCCCGAGGTGGTGCCCGCTCGCTCGGGCTCCACTTCAGCAAGCACGATGCGCACGACGGAGGGCAGAACGAGCCCCTGGCCGATGCCGATTGCTGCAAGGCCGAGATAGAACCCCGCGCCGGGTTGCGCCGCGCCCGCGAGCGTGCCCGCAACGGCCACACCACTGGCCAGCAGCACGAAACCCAGCGTCAGCGTGCGATAGCCGCCAAACCGGTGCACGAGGCGCGGCATCAACAGCGGGCTGGAAAGAAACCCGAGGCCGAATGGCAGGATCGCGAGTCCCGAAGCGAGCGGCGTCCAGTGCAGGCCGCCTTGCAGATAGATGCCGTAGGTCAGGAAAAACGCGCTCAGCGTATAGAAGAGAAACCCCAGCACGAGGCCGAGCGCGATGACCGGATTGCGGAAGAGGCGCACGTCGAGCAAGGGATCCTTGCCGTTGACGAGGCTGCGCCACTCCACGCGCAGCAAAACGCCCAGCATGGGCACCGAGCCGACTAGGCAGGCGAGCATCCACAACGGCCAGCCCGACTCGCGCCCGCGCGTGAGCGGATAAACGAGCATCAGCAGAAACAGCGAAAGCAGCAGGGTGCCGGGCACGTCGATGCGCTTGCCGCGCGGCGGCCGGCTTTCCGGAATGAAGCGCCAGCTACCAATGAGCGCAAACACGCCGATGGGCAGGTTGACGAGAAAGATCGCGCGCCAGCCCAGACCGAACGGGTGCAGGCTGATGAGCGCACCGCCGCCGAGCTGGCCGATCACCGCGGCAACGCCGAACACGAAGGCATAAAGGCCCATCACGCGCACCTGCTCGTGCGGCGTGAATACGCTGCGGATCGTGGCGAGCACCTGGGGAGCCAGGGTCGCGGCGAACAGGCCTTGGAGGATGCGCCCGGCCACGAGCCCCGTCCCGCTGGTGGCGAGGCCGCAGAACGTGGAGGCGACGACGAACCCCGCCATGCCGATCATGAAGATGCGCTTGCGGCCGTACAGGTCGCCGAGGCGCCCGCCGGTGATCAGCATGACGGCATTCGCGCACGCGTAGGCCGAGACGACCAGCTGGAGTTCGGATGCGTTCGCGCCGAGTCCGTCGCGGATGGCGGGCAGCGCCAGGTTGACGATGAAGTAGTCGATCGGCGGCAGGATTGCGCCCACCAGCAAAACGACCAGCGCCCAGCCGTGATGACCGTGGGCGGCTTCGGCGGCCGCGCGAGGCGCCACGGCGCAGGCGGCGTACGTATTGTCAGACATGAGAGTGCTCAGCGAAAAAGGGCCGGATTTTCGTCGCGTCAGGCTGCGCTACCCAGTGGACGCGCAGCGTGAGCGTCCAGTCGACATTTTGCTCAACCTCGATCTCACGGAAAAGCGGGAATAGATGGTACTATCCATCGAGTTATTCGATGGGTAGGGAATGTCATGCGTGGCTTCGAATTCGACCAGTTGAAGACGTTCGCGGCGGTGGCGAACGTGGGCAGCCTTTCGGCGGCGGCGCCGCTGCTGCATCTTTCGCAATCCACGATTAGCGAACAGGTGCGCAAGCTCGAAGTGCGCGCGGGCGTGCCGCTGTTCTTGCGCAGCAAGCGCGGCGTCGAGCTCACACCCGCGGGCACGCGGCTGCTCGAGCACGCGCGGCGGCTCGTGGCGCTCAACGAAGCCGCATTCGACGAGGTGCGCGGCCAGGCCATCAAGGGGGAACTGCGCGTCGCGATTACCGAGTACTTCCGCACCAACGAGGTGGCCGGTTTGCTCGTGAGGCTGCGCGACTGCTATCCGCAGTTGAGCTTGCACGTGAGCGCGATGAAGAGCGCCGACATCGAGCTCGCGTATGCGAAGCGGCAGATCGATCTCGGCGTGGTCATGCATCTGTCGAGCGGCCCGTTCCGGCCCGCCGCCACCGACGCGGATACGCGCTGGGAGCTGCTGCGCGAGCCGCTCTACTGGGTTGCGTCGCCAACGCTCGCCGAGCAGTTGCCGCAAGCGCTGCCGCTCGTGCTGCTGCCGGGCGACTGCATGATGCACCAGGTCGCGGTGCGCTCGCTCGAAGAAAACGACATTCCCTACGTGCTCGTGCACAGCGCGTCGGGCGTGGCCGGGCTGCAGTCCATGCTCGCAGCCGGCCTGGGCGTGGGATGCCTGTGCGCGTCCGCAATCGGCGAGGGGCTCATGCGTCTTGGCCCGAAGTATCGGCTGCCGGCGCTGCCCGACGCCGTGTTCTCGCTCATGCCGCCGCATCCCGGCGAAGGGGACACCGTGACACAAGCGAGGGAAGTGCTGGCGCGGCAACTGCTGGTGTGATGCAGGCCGCGCCAGCGTCTTTCGTGCCTCAATGCGGCACGTTCACGACGCCATCATTCGCGCGAATTGCATTGCTGCCAGGGTTCTCCACGATGGCCGGCAGGTTCGCCACGCCCAGCGGCGGCGCGGCGCCCGGACTACCGCCGCGCGGGATCGTGCGGATCACCTGGGAGGGCGGCAGCGGCGTGCCGTTCTTCAGGTGACTCCACATCAGATTGAGCGCTGCGATGTTGTAGTAGTGAACCGGCACGAAGTGCGTATCGAAGCCCGCCACGGCGAGGAACGCATCGAAGTGCTGCCCGTTCATCACCTCGTAGAGCGACAAGTGGCTGCGCGAGCCTTCCCGTTCGCTGTTTGCCGCGAGATACGCGCGCGAAGCATGATTGATCGGCACGAGCGCGTCGCTGCGGCCTTGCACGATGATCGCGGGCTTGCCGTGCAGGTTCGCATTCACGCTGATCGCCTGAACGCTTTGGCGCATGCGTGAATCGCCCTTCGTCCACAACGTGCGCAGACAGGCCGCGCCCGCGAAGCTGGCGTCCGGCGTGGCGAACCGATGGTCGGCGCCGCCCGGCGGCGTGACGTTGTAGACGAGGTTGACGCCATTGGTCGGCGGCACGCCGTTGCCCACGCCGAAGACCGTGAGCATGGGCGAGACAGCGGGCGCAACACCCGCCGCGCCCGTCGCGGCGTTCGTCGTGCCGAAGCTGAAGCCGCAGAGGTTGTCGAGCACGCTCGAGCGCGTGTAGGCATCGGCGTAAGTCACTGCAACAGCCGGCACGGCTTGCGAATCCCACATCGGCGCCTGCAGTAAATCCGAGTCCGCTTCATAGCCGGCCTCGTGCAGGCGTGCGAGCGCATCGTTCGCCTGCGCCTGCGTGTCGGCGCCGTGGATGTAGCCTGCCGCCGCGAGCGAGGTGCAGCGCGCCTGGCGGATGGCGGTGGTGGTCGCAATGGGCAGCGCCGTGAGGTAAGGCGCGCCGGCGGCGGCGTCCGCGAGCGCGGCGCAGGGTTGCAGCAGGTTGGCGAGCGTCATGTAGTCGGCCAGCGGTTTGCCGGCCGCCGCAATGCGCTGACCGCCTTCCCTGACCTGGGCGTCGCCGGGCATGCGCACATTGATCTGCGGCTCGCCGACCACGACTGCCGTGATCCACTTGCCAGGATCTTCTTCGGCGGCCGCGAGCGCCGCGCCGCCGCCGTTGCTCACCGAAGCCGCGATCGTCGTGATGTCGCCGGGCGCGTAGCGCACGCCGTGATTCGACGCGTCGACGCGCGGCGCGAACTGCTGGTTGAGCACCCAATACGCGAACTGGACCGCTTCGAGCGTGTCCTTGCCCCAGTTCGCTTCGGGGTTCAACTGCGAATGCGCGTGCTTGAACGCATAGCGGTTCGGAAACTTCTGGTTATAGGCGGCGAGCGCGCCCGCAGGCACGTTCGCGGTGAAAATGCTCGTGCGCCCGGCCGTTGCGGACTCGGCGGTGCGGCCATCGATCAGCGTGACGAGGCCGCTCATCAGTTCCTGTGCGCCGTTGCCCGTGCCCTTGTCGGTATAGGCGACCGCGCAGCCGCGCTTGAGTCCCCACTCGCCGGCCGCCGAGATCGCACCGTACACGCCGCGCGAGCCCGACGACGTGGCGGTCACGATGCACGGGTTCGCCGGATCGAAGCTGGTTGGCACCTGCACGAGCAGGCTGACGTTCTGGCGGCCGCTGCCGTCGTCGGCGAACGCGAGATATTCGGTGCCGGCGATTTTTCCTTCACCCAGTGTGTCGTTGCCGTAGAGATCGACATTGGGCCCCCAGAAGCGGCCATAGCCGCCGTTCGCGCTGATGTCGACGAGCGCGCGATAGTTCGCCCAGATCGCGAGCCTGCGCAGTTCCGCTGCTGTCGGCGCCGCGGGATTCGCAATCGCCGGCTGCGCGAGCGCAAGCCCGGTTTTGCCGAGACCGGCGGTCAGCAGGTCGTCGCTGACGCCGTCGTAGCTCGTGGTTTGCAGACTGCTCGCCACCACGAACGACGGTAGTCTGTTGAATGCCGCGTGATTGGCGTTGTTGTCGGCGGCGTGCGCACCGGACATAAGCGCCGCGCCTGCTATGGCGATCGCGGCGCTCACGCGCGCCGTTTTACGCCGGACTGCGAACGGGGTGTCTCTCATGGGCGTTTCCTTGATTGTTGTTAGGGTAGGACGCACTGCATCGGGAAGACCGTCCTGGGATGCCGGCATCGCGGCACCCAAGGACATTAGGACATCCTGAATGCAGATACCAGGAGAGATTGCATGCGGACGCAAGGGGATGCCCTTCCACGCCGCGCAGGCGTTGGAAGGGTGTACTGGTTTGCTGTTCACGCGCTCTGGGATTCGCGCGCCGCTGCCGGCCAGGTTGTGGAATGACGTGCCGGACTATTTGCAAAGCAGGAGCAGGCGCTCCTGATCCGAGCATGGCCGCCCATCGGCTTTTGGCGTGACATCGGCGCCTTGTGCCGTGGCCGGGCCTTTTTGTGACTGCATCGCGGCGCGATGCGCGAAACACGCCTTCAGGCGTCGCTCAACGGGCTGATAGTATTGCCAGCCTTTGCCGAGGCCGGGCAGTTCGAGCTTCACCTGCTTCCACTTCGGATGGCCGTGCTCCTGCAGGCTGTCGAAGTTCTCGCACAGCGAATCGGCAAAGCGCTTCAGGTTGCCGACCGTATCGCGCAGGTTGTAGTCATAGGTGACGAGAAAGGCCTTGACGGTCCACGTCGGCACGTCTTCCTTGAGCCAGTTCGGGTAGCTCGATACGTGGATCGTCGCGGGATAGTAGGTTTGCTTTGCGCGCGCCGTTTCCGGCGCGTTCGGATCGACGCGCAGAAAGCGGATCTGCTGCAGCAGGTCGGGGTTCATGTCGGTAAAGAGCTTGGCCGGCTGCCCGGCGACGATGATCGCCACGTCGATCTTCTTGACGATGAGCGCGGCCAGCGCATCTTCGTTGCTCAGATGCTGCGCGTTCTGGTCGGGAATCGGCTGGCCGAACATGAGGCGGTACAACGTCGTTGCCGACTGCGCGGTGCCGCTGCCGATCAGTCCGACGCTCATCACCTTGTCCTTGATCTCGTTGATCGTCTTCATAGGCGAGTCGTTACGTACGACGAAGTAAATCTCTTCGTCGTAGAGCGGCATGATGAGCCGCAGCGGCCGGATCAGCGTGCCAGCCTCTTCGTTGCCGGAATTGGCCATGTCGACATAGGCCTGGTAGACGTCGGACTGCACGAGCGCGAGCTTCACGCCGGGCTCGAAACGCATGCGCTGCACGTTTTCCGCCGAGCCTTTCGAGGGAATCACTTCGAGGTCGATGCCCGCCTGCGGCGCCACCCATTTCGCCAGGTCCTGGCCAATCTGAATGTACGTGCCGCGCTCGGGGCCAGTCACGATCCGGTAGTGCGCGTCTGGCGCCGCGGCGACGGCGAGCGTCGAGAAAAGCAGGGCGATCAGTGCCGCCAGTCCCGCCAGGGTCGTTTTCAGCATGGTCTCTCTCCCGCCTTGTTTGCGATATGCGGCCGACTTCAATATGTTATGGAATCCTTCTCAATGCGCGGCGCCGGGCGGCGCGGTGTGCTTCCAGCCGTTTTGCACGATCGCGCGCTCCTGTGCTTCGGCGCTGTTGTCGTTGCTGGCGGGCGTGGCGACGTTCGCCGCATTCGCCGCATTCGCTGTATTCGTCGGATTCGCCGCATTCGTCGTATTCGTCGGATTCATTGCGCTTGGCAGCGGGGGCGGCGATGCGCTCGTGCTCCAGTCCTGCGACGATGGCAGCCGCACGGCATTCGCGCCGTGCTGCGTCGGCGTTGCCGCGTTCGCATGAGGGGCGGCATTGGGAGAGTTGAGCGGCTTCCAGGCTGTCGATACGATGGCGCGCTGCATAAACGACTGCGCGGCTTGACTGCTCGAATCGATCGCGAGCGCTTCCGAAGCCTGTTGCTGCACACAAGCCCAGGCACCCTGCCCGACACAGTGGTCCGCGGCCTGCAGCGCGTTATCGCGGCGTTGCTCGCGCGCCGCGATATCGCTTTGTATCGCGTGCGCCTCCTCGTTGTTCGCGTCGCGCGCGAGCACGGCATTGGCCGCGGCCTTTGCGTCGAACAGGTTGTTTTGCGCAAGACTGGCACGCGCGACACGCAGGCCATCGGCCACATCCGCGAACTGCGGCGCGGCGTGCGCATCCGGCGGGGGCGAGTGCTGAGTGCCGGTCGGCGGGCTGGTTTGAGCGCTTGTCCCGGTGTCGGCAGCAGGGGGTGTTTCATCGGCCTGTTGCGCAGGCGCACTGGCCGAGACCGAACCGCCCGAAGAGTGCAGGGTCTCTTCGCTTGCCGTGCCGTCCCGCTGGTGGTTCGTGCCGAGCAGCATATACGTGCCGTACGCGAACACAAGAATCAAAGCGACAACGAATACGCCTCTCGGAAAGATCCATTGCGGTATGTGCGGAGACCGCAATCCGTGTGCGAACGCCAAGGTGTGCTGCCCGGCATGCGGGTAGCCGGTATTCAGCGACGGCCCTTCGGGCGCGGGTGCGCCCGCCGGCGCCATCTTCGCGGCCGCGGGTGAGGGGGGCGCCGCCGCTGTGGTGTCAAGTGGGGCCATCGTGGCTTTCGGATGGGTGCCCAGCGAAACTTTGTCGAGCGGGCAATCCGTGCCGCAGTAAGGGCAGATCTCGAAGTTCTCGTACAGCAGCCCGCCGCAACGCTTGCACGCTGCTGGGAAGTTCTGGTCGCGACCAATCTGAGCGGACATGATGTCGTCCCACCGTTATGGCGATGCCATTTCGGCATGCTCAGAATCGTCGTTGAAGCGAAGGGCGAGGCCTCGCGGAACTCACGATCTGCATGCGCAGGAAAGCGGCGGGGCCGACCGAGCGCAACCGCCTAAGGAAAATATGGTTGATTTCGCACAGCGCGTCAATCTCCGTTGTTGCCCAGCACACATATGCGTGATGAGTGCGTTCTGGCGAAAGATCGAGTGGCGGAATTTTTTACCGGACGGACACATGACGCGTGCGTGTTGCTTTTATTTATACGAATAGCTAAATGGCCGAGTGTGTTTCTTTAGCGTGGAGTATGTCCCCAATAGGGTGCCGTGGCCGACCGCCGTAAGCCTCGGATTGCAATCATCTGGATGGCGCTGCGAAGCGCTGTCACGCAGCCAGTTTGCCGACCGCTAGCAGTCGCGCTGCAACGAGATCTCGCATCGCCGGCGCGTGTGCGCTTAGGGCAAATGACGTGTGAAGCGATTGCTGCGCGCGCAACGAATCACCACGCATAGGTTCAGAAACTATCCCTTGACAAAGTACGGCGGCGCCTCCTATTTTTCCTCTGCCATCTTTCCTTACCAAATATTTCCTGTGAAGTCGTGTCGGCGAAACTTACCGTCTTCGCCCCATGCGCTATGGATTATTTAGTTATCCATAGTAAATAGATAGCGTTTGAATTGAATCGATTTTGTCAGGAGTGGAAAGTTAAATGTCAGCCGCTGTATGCCGGTAATTGCATTTGAATTTCGATGCCTTTTTCAAGAAATTATTTCCGGTGAAGGCGGCCCCCACGTAGTGTGATTTCATCATTCGAAGGGGTATAACAATGCATCCGGACAGTAGACCCAGCGTGGGTTTCCGTTTGCGCCACGCAGGCGCAATGGCGATAGCAGTGCTGATGCTTGCAGGTTGCGGCGGCGGCGATAGCAGCCCGTCATCGTCTGCCGCGAGCGCGCTGAATCAGGTTTCGGCAAGTGCGAAGGCGGCCGCGCAATCGGCAAACTCGCCCAACGCCAATCAGCCCTATACAGACCCGATCGCATACTCGCCGAACGCCACCGATGGTCTTGCTGCGTCGCAGGTCGCCGAAAAAGCCGCGGTCATGCATTACCAATGGTCCTCGGGAAAAACGACCATCAAGTACACGACGACCACCGGCCATTTGACCGCTTCGGATGCGAGCGGCAACCCCGAAGCGACGATGTCGTATGTCGCTTATACGGCGCCGAGCACGAACGGTTCACCGCGGCCAGTGACGTTCATCTATAACGGCGGTCCGGGTTCGTCGTCGATCTGGTTGCGTCTTGGCTCGTTTGCGCCGACACGCGTCGCCACTCCCGATCCGCTGCTCACCAACTGGCCGAACTTTCCGCTCGTCAACAATGCGGAGAGCCTGATCGATACGACGGACATGGTGTTCATCGACCCGCCGGGCACCGGGCTTTCAGAGGCCATTCTGCCGAACACGAACCAGAAGTTCTGGGGCTGCGATCAGGACGTGGATGTGATGCGCGATTTCATCAAGCGCTACCTGGCGGCCAATAACCGCGGCAGCTCGCCGATCTATCTCTATGGCGAATCGTATGGCACGCCGCGCACCGACATGCTTGCGCTCGCGCTCGAAGCGGCGGGTGTGCAACTGACCGGCATCGTGCTTCAGTCGTCCATCCTGAACTACTTTGCGGATGCGATCGAGGCGACGGCCATCACCGATTCCACGGCCGGCTTGCAGCTCGACACCGACACCCTCGCGGGCTATTACCCCGGCTATGCCGAGGTGGCCGCCTACTTCAATCTGGTTTCGCCGCCGTTGATCGATCAAGGGCTCTTTGCGTTGCAGTCGGAAATCTTCGCAACGGGCCAGTACCAGCATTTCCGGAAATACGCGCAATCGTGGGTGTTGAGCCAACTCGGCATTCCCGACGCGCTCGGCAAGCCGGTCTTTCCGCCCGAGAAAACGCTGGATTCGTGGCGCTGGCCTTCGAGCCTCACGTTGCAGGCGCTCAATGGCTACTTCAACGTGAATCCTTTCAGTAACGAACTGATCCCTGGCACTACGATCGGTCGTTACGACGGGCGCGTGTCGTTGCCGAATTCGGATCCGCGCTTGCAGAACGATGGCGACCCGTCGGACATCCTGATCTCGCAGCCGTTCACGACAGCGCTCGCTACGCAGATGCCGGATTATCTCGGCTACACCGCACCGAACGCGACGTACATGCCGCTGAACGACAACATCATTCAGGTCTGGGACTTCTCGCACGACGGCCAGCCATTGCCCGATACGCTGCCCGACCTGCTCGGCGCGATCCAGCTCAATCCGCAGCTCAAGGTGCTCGCGGAGAACGGCTATCACGATCTCGCGACGCCGTTCTTCAATACGGAAAAGCAACTGGCGCGCCTGCAAACGGTGGCCGGTTTGAGCCCGAACCTGCAGGTCAACTTCTTCCAGGGCGGCCATATGATTTATCTGGACGACGTGGCGCGCCCGAAGATGAAAGCCGATCTCGTGAACTACTATAGCGGTCAACCCATACCACTGGCGCTTTCGCTCTGGACGCTTCCGCAGCCGTGGCCCGACGAGAGTCCCGCAGGCACGCCGACTTCCACGGCAGTCGCGGCAA
Source organism: Paraburkholderia sp. JHI869 (assembly GCF_038900775.1). Lineage (NCBI taxonomy): Bacteria > Pseudomonadati > Pseudomonadota > Betaproteobacteria > Burkholderiales > Burkholderiaceae > Paraburkholderia > Paraburkholderia sp. JHI869. Next base: position 102,579 of record NZ_JAYMSC010000016.1, on the reverse strand, counting down.
CGGGCCAGTAACGTCACAGGTCGGGGCCTTTCGTCGATCATCGATAATCGACAATCGACTGGAGGCCTGCTCCTCACTCATTGAAGGCGAGCGATCATGTCTACATTCAAGAAACTGTGGTGCATTGCGCCGTTCATGGTCTGCGCGGTTGCCGCGCTCACTCAGGCGAACGCACAGGCCGCAACCCAGGCCGTGGCGCCCGTTCAACTTCCTAAGGGCGGCCACGGTGTCGATGGTCCGTTTTTCCCGTCGAACCGGCCCGCGCCGCTCACGCCCACCACCGGCACGCAATTGCAGCAGCAGGCGCAGCAGCGAGTGGCGGCTCGCCTGGGTGCGAACTCCGCGTTGAGCAACGGTGCTTCGATCACCAAAGCCCAGGCCCAAAGCAGCGGGCTAGGGTATATCGCACAGCATTTCGATCAGATCGATACGGCGCATACAGGCCGTGTGTCGATGAGCGATGTGCAGCAATATCTGCAGAAGCAGGGCCAATGAGGCCACTCATGCGCCGCGTCGCAGCGATCGGCGTCGTGAGTGCACTGGCGGCGGGGCCAGGCGCCCCGTCCAGTTTCGCGCTCGACGCCGCGTCCATCGCGCTGCCTCAGGACGCGCCGCACTACAAGGTGGGGGACAACTGGACCTTCGAGCGGTCCGACCCGCTGTCCGGCAAGAGCCGAACCTTCACGCAAACCGTGACGTCCGTTCATGCCGACGGCAGCGCGTCGCTGCTGATCGGTCCGGGCGGCGCCCGACTCGAACTCACCTCCGAAGCCAATGTGATCCCCAATGGCGCCGACGCACGCGCCTGCGGGATTGCATTGCATTTTCCGCTGCGAGCGGGCGAGCGCTACGAGGCGGATTGCATGGCGACCGCTCCTTCAGGCATGAGAGTGCAGCGCCGGGCGCAATGTGAAGTGAACGGCGTGGAAACGGTTCGGACAAAGGCAGGTGCTTTCTCCGCGATCAAGATCACGATGAGCGGCGTATGGCAACCGCAGTACGGTGTGGGCGGCGGCCCGATGGAGGAAACACTCTGGTATGCGCCGAGCGTCAAGCGCGTGGTGCGTGAAGAGTTTCAAGGCCGTCTGGCCGGAAGGGGCGCACCCTCGACCAACGCAATCGAACTCGTGCATTACTCGGTGAAGCCGTAAGCCGCTGCCAGCACCTTTCTCAACAAGTTTGTCTGCACACGAAATCTCCCACTGACTCACTCTCTCCATCAAATGATGGAGGCGCGAGCGTGCGCGGTTCCATAGGCTTAGGAAGCGGAGCGCTCAACGGCACAAGCCGCACCTCCGCGGAGACTGCTTCGGCCCGCGGCGCGTTGTGAATTCAGGCGCCTGATACGGTGACAAGGAGATGAACATGAAGATCAAGCATTCAAGAATGTTGTCGGCAACAGCCTTTGCGCTTCTCTCGCTCAGTAGTGCCGCGCAAGCCGGCGGCCTTTGTTCGGACGCAACGTTAAGGGGAGCTTACGGATTTCACGGCCACGGGGAAATTCTTGGCTTGCTCGATAGCAACAACAAGCTGCACCCGTTTTCCTCACCGTCAACGCTCGATGACGTCGCCATCGTGACGTTCGACGGCTCAGGTAAATTCACACGCACCGACTACGGAATGATCAATGGCTTGCCGAAAGGGGGGCAGACTGCATTCAATCCTTACCAGGGCGGCACCTACACGGTGAATTCCGATTGCACGGGCTACATGAAGCTGACTTATACCAGCGGCGGCCCAGTGCCGGCCGGCGTCGAGACTGATCTGCAGATCGTGGTCTCCGACGACGGCACGCTGATCGAATCCGTTGTCTACCATGCGTACTCGCCGTCGGCCGCTCCCACCGCCGACGGCACAACGTGCCCGCCGAATTGCGATCAAGGTGTGCAAGAACAATTCGAAGGGAAGAAGGTCCTCATATACGGCTTCCGCTAAGCGCGTCTTTCGCTTTTGCAAGGGTCACGTTGCGCTGATCGTTTCGTGCATCCTGGCCCTTCCATCCCTCTCCCTTCGATATCGTCAGCGCTTAGCGTACCGAGTAGCCCCGGCCTTGCATGCAAGCATTCCACGCCTGGTGATAGCTTGCGAGCGCCTGCTGTTGCGCCGCTTCCGTCTGTGCGTTCTGCGCCTCTGCGGCACGCTCCTGGCGGCGGTGCGCTACGCCCCCCGCAACCGTGCCGGCGACAGCGCCAATCGCCGCGCCGTGGCCGGCGTTGCCTCCGATCGCTCCGGCGGCTGCGCCCACGGCCGCGCCTTCGGCGGCGCCCCTGACGCGTTGGCCGTTCTGCGCTTGCGCTTGCGGCGCGGCGTTTGCCACTACCGCCGGGTCAATGCCCGTTCTCTGTTTTGCCCACGCATAGCAAGCACCTTCATCGGAACTTTGCTGCTGGGCGCTTTGACCTTTCGACGGATACACGACGGTTTGCTGCGCAAGAACGGGAAGTGCCGTTCCGGCGATCAGAATAGCGACAGGAATAAATGCGATGCGATTGATTTTCATGGAACTCTTCTCATAGAGGCGTGGATAAGCCGGCAGAGAATATCTCGCGATGAATCAATAGCGTAGATGGGTGGGGCATGAAGCGCTTCGTTCCCGTTGATACGTGTCAATTGAAGTTGAAACGAACCGGGAGACCGCTGGCCGAAGCCGCATTTGATTTATTGACTTTTGCATAAAGCAAAAGAATGGCATGCGATAGTCATGCGTGTTCTGACCAAAATGCGATTATTGATTTGCTACCAGGCGGGCAAGTTGTGTGCACATATCCGCGTGAAAACGGCGGGGCCAATGGTACGCTTGGGCTTCTCAAGATCACGTGGCTGGAGACTGCCTATCATGAAGTGCTTGTGCTGCGCAGCGTTGCTCGCCTTGCTTGTTGCCGGTTGTGCTTCATCGCCGCCGCCCGCTGCCGACACGTCCACCTACATGCTGCACTCGCCCGATGGCGCGAAGTCCGGTGCACCTGCCTCGAAGCCGCCGCGGCTCACCGTGGGTGTCAGCGATCCCGACACGCAGCTGATTCTTCCGTGGTTCCTCAACGACATCATCAACTTCGTGAACTACCGCTAGTTTTCTCTCCTTCTGCGACGCCCCGGAAAAACCCTCCCTTGAAGCCTGAAAATCCATTTCCTACTCTATGAAACGTTTCAGTTCGGACGGATAACACCAGGCGGATAACCTCGGGCGGGCAGACCAGCATGGACGACCGCAAGAAAAGTGCCAGTACGCTCAAGGACGTCGCGAACGCGGCGGGGGTTTCGCTGGGCACGGCGTCGAAGGTGCTTGCGGGCGCCGCGAACGTGAGTGAAGCGCGGCAGCGGCAGGTCTGGGAAGCGGCGCGCAAGCTCGGCTACCGGCGCAACAGCCTGGCCGCCGAACTGCGCAGTTGCCGCTCCACGTCCATAGGCTTTGTCGTGCCCGACCTGACCAATTCGTTCTTTATCGAACTGGTCTGTGCGCTTGAAGACCACGCACTCGAATCCGGCTACCGGCTCATCCTCGCGCACGCCCAGGAGGACCCGGAACGCGAAGCGGAGCGCATCCGCTTCGTTCTCTCGCGCCAGGTGGCGGGCATGATCATCATTCCGTGCCACGGTTACGAGCACGCGATCAGCGAACTGCGCGAATGCGACGTGCCGCTCGTCATGGCCGATCGCGTGGACAACAGCTTTCCCGCCAACACCGTCACGACGGACAGCCACCGCGCGGCGATGGACGGCACCGCACACCTCATCGCGCTCGGGCACCGCCGTATTACGTTCATCGTCAATGCGCTCGACCTCGTGAACAGCCGCGAGCGGGCCCAGGGCTACCAGGACGCGATGCAACGCGCGGGGCTCGCGCAATACGCTAATGTCGTGGTGTGCGGCATGAGCGACACCGAAAGCCACGCGACGACGCTCGGCGTGCTCGCCGCGCGTGAGCGCCCCACGGCGCTTTTCACCGGCGCGAACGTCGCGACGCTCGGCGCGCTGCGAGCGATCCGCGACGCGGGTTTGCAACTGCCCGACGACATCTCGCTGCTTTCTTTCGACGACGCGCCGTGGATGTCGGTGCTGCGTCCCGGCATCAGTTCGATTCATCAGCCCGCCGAGGCGATTGCACGCGGCATCTGGCATCTCCTGCACAAGCAGTTGCAGGGCGAGACCTCGGAGATCGTGCACTTGCGCATGCGTGCCGACTTGCGCGTGCGCGACAGCACGGGGCCGGTCCGGTATGACGAATGGGGCGAAGCGGCGCGCGCGTCCGCTGCGCCGCCGCTATAACGTTTTATTTTTTTCAGCACCCGAGGCCGGCCGCACGCGCCGCCCGGTTCACACAAGAAAGGAGACAGGGCAATGGACAGTCAACGACGCATTCTGATTGCGGGTCTGGTCGCCGTGCCGCTCGCCGGTGCAGCGGGTCTTCTCGGCACGCTCAGCGCGCCGGCGTTCGGGCAGCAGAAGAAGTACCGCTTCGGCTTCTCGCAGGTGACCACGGTCGAGCCCTGGCGCGTGCAATTCAACAAGGACATGAAAGCCGAGGCCGCAAAGCATCCCGAGGTCGATCTGATCATTGCCGACGCCGGTGACCGCACCGACAAGCAGAATGCCGACATGGAGAATTTCATTGCCCAGAAGATGGATGCGATCTTCATTTCGCCCAAGGAGTCGGCGGGGCTCACCGGCGTGGTGGAAAAGGCCTATAAGGCAGGCATTCCCGTGTTCGTGCTCGACCGCGAGGTGAACGGCGAATCGTATACGCAGTTCATTGGCGGCGACAACGTGCAGATCGGCCGCGAAGCCGGCGCATTCATCGTCAAGCTGATGGGTGGACCGGGGCACGCACAGGGCAATCTCGTGGAAGTGTGGGGCGGCTTCGGCGCGCAGCCGGCGCACGACCGCCACGACGGCGCGGCGAGCGTGGTCGGCAAGGAGTCGGGCATCAAGCTCGTGGGCGAACGCGTGGACTGCGACTGGAAGCAGGACAAGGCCTACGAGTACATGAAGACGGTGTTGCGCGTGAATCCGAAAATCGATGTCGTCTATGGGCACAACGATCCTATGGCCTACGGCGCCTATCTTGCGGCCAAGGACGCAGGGCGCGACAAGAGCATAAAGTTCGTGGGCATCGACGGCTTGCCGCAGGAGGGCGCCACCTGGGTGTCCCAAGGCTTGCTTGCCGGTACGTTCATGTACCCCACGCCCGGCGCCGAAGGCATACGCCAGGCGATCAAACTGCTTCACGGCGAAAAGATCCCGAAGAAGGTCACGTTGCCGACCCAGGGCATTTTTGCCGACAACGCCAAGGCATATATTGCTAGCCACTCCTGAATGAATGCTACCGCTACCGCGCCGCTCATCGAGGCGGCGGGCCTGTCGATTTCGTTCAATGGCAGCGCCGTGTTATCGAGCGTCGACTTCGATGTCGTGGCGGGCGAGGTGCATGCGCTCGTGGGCGAGAACGGCGCGGGCAAATCGAGCCTCATGAAGATGCTGGGCGGGCTCTATACGCCGGATAGCGGCACGATACGCGTGCGGGGCGTGCCCACGCGCCTTGCGAGCGTGAATGACGCCATCGACGCCGGGATCGCGGTCATTCATCAGGAACTGAACCTCGTCGATACGCTTTCCGCGGTCGATAACATATTCCTTGGCAAGGAACCGCGCACACGCTGGGGCTTTCCGGACCGGCGCGCCATGCGTACGGCTGCGCGCAGCGTACTCGGCCAATTGGGTTTTCGCGCGAGTCCCGACACGCTGGTCGGCGCCCTGCGGGTGGGCGAAAAGCAACTGGTGGAAATCGCCAAGTCGCTGGTGGCCGAAGCGCGGGTGCTGATCATGGACGAGCCGACCTCGGCGCTCTCCGACGCGGAGACCCACGCGCTTCTCACGCTCACGCGGCAACTGCGCGAACGCGGCATGGGCATCGTGCTGATCAGTCACCGGCTGGGCGAAGTCTTTGCCGTGGCCGATCGCGTGACCGTGTTGCGCGACGGCCGGCGCATCTCGACGCTGCCGGTCGCGCAGGTGGAGTCCTCGAACGCGCTCGTCTCGATGATGATCGGCAAGGACTTCGCGCCGCCCGAACGCGGCGCGGACGAGGCGCCGCGCGCCCGCAGCACGAGTGTGGAGGTGCGCAATCTCTCGCTCTGGGGGCCGGCGCGCGCGATGGTGCGCGACGTGTCGTTCTCGGTGCGGGAGGGCGAAGTGTTCGGTCTATCGGGGCTGCTCGGCGCGGGCAAGACTGAAGTGCTCGAAGCCATCTACGGGATCTCGGCCTACCGGCAGGAGGGCGACATTACTGTCGCCGGGCGCAGTCATGCATTCAGGTATCCGAACGAAGCGGCCGAATCCGGCCTCGCTTTCGTGACCGAAGACCGCAAGAAGGATGGTCTCGTGCTCGATCAGTCGCTGGAAGCGAATTTTCTGTTGCCTTCGTTGCCGCGCGTGCCAGGCTTTCCGTTCTACAGGCGGCGCAAATTGTGCGGCTGGGCCGCCGAACAGGCGCGCGCCTCGCGGGTCAAGCATCGTAGCCTCGCGCAGAGCGCCAATAGTCTGTCGGGCGGCAATCAGCAAAAGCTCATCATCGGCAAATGGCTGATGACGAAACCGCGCATCCTGCTGCTCGACGAACCCACACGTGGCGTGGACGTCGCCGCCAAGGCGGAGATCTACCGCCAGATACTCGATGCGGCGCGCTCGGGCGTGACCGTGCTGATCGCAAGCTCCGAAATCGACGAATTGACCTTGCTGTGCGACCGCATTCTCGTGCTGTGCGAAGGGCGCGCCAAACAGATCGTGCCGCGCAGCGATTTTTCCGGCGACCTGCTGATCAATCTCGCTTCGCCTTGAATCGACACTGACTGGAGACTGACCATGCTGCATGTGCAGGACCATGTCGCCGAGCCGGATGCGCCAACGCGCAGGCGTCAACTCAATACGCTCATGACGCACCTGAAGTATTACCTCGGGCTGATCCTGCTGCTCGTGGTGGGGGCGATCACCTCGCCTCATTCGACGGATGGCAGCAACATATTTCTCTCCAGCGCCAATATCTCCGACGTGTTTCGCGAAGTCGCCAACGTCGGCGTGATGTCGATCGGCATGACGCTCGTGATCATCACCGCGGGGATCGATCTTTCCGTCGGGGCGATTATGGGGTTGGGCAGCGTGCTGACCGCCATGCTGCTCACCACCGAGGGATGGGGCCGCGCGACCTATGCGTCGCTCGTGCTCAACGCGATTGCGGTCTTCTCGATTGTATTCATCGTGCTGGGTGCGTGGCGCAGGCCGCTTCGGTCGTTCGGCACGAATGCGGTGGCCGCGCGAGCGGTGCGCGGCGGCGTTGCGCTGCTGTGCGCGGCGCTGGCCTGCCTGTATATCGCATTGCACGCGGCGCACCGCATGCCGCTCGCAGGCGTGCTCTGGATCGTGCCGCTCGCGGGCTTCACGGTGGGCAGCATCAACGGATGGATCATCACGCGCGGGCGCATGCAGCCGTTCATCGTCACGCTCGCGGCAATGGTCGGCGTACTCGGCGCTGCGCGGCTGATCGCCGGGCAGGACACCGCCGTCTATTCGATTTACAGCGGCACGAACGCTACCGCCGATATCGAGAATCTGCGCGCGCTGCTCTTTAATCTGATTCCCGTTCCCGCGCTTTTCTTTCTCGTAATCGCGCTTGTTTTCAGCTTCGTGATGAACCGCACGGTATTCGGAAAATATCTCTACGCGATAGGCGGCAACGAGAAATGCGCCGTGGTTTCAGGGCTCGACGTGAAGCGCTACAAGATGATGGCCTATGCCATTTCCGGCATGCTCTCGGCGCTGGTCGGCGTGCTCTATGCGGCGCAGTACCGCCAGGGCAAGGCCGATGCCGGGACCGGCTGGGAACTCGATGCGATTGCCGCCGTGGTGATCGGCGGGACGAGCCTTGCCGGCGGCGTTGGGCGTATCTCGGGCACGGTGGCGGGCGTGCTCATATTCGGCTTCCTGGGCAATATTCTGTTGCTCAACGATATCGACAGCAATACCCAGCTCGTGCTCAAAGGCTTGATCATTGTGATTGCCGTATTTTTGCAGCAGACCGACTACGGGCGCGGCGGCTGGATCAAACGGTTTCTCAAGCGACACGATCAATAAATAAAGAACCGCGCGCGGACGATACGGGCACCGTCCGCGCGCGGCATTTCATTCGACCTCACTCCTTCAGCGCCCACGCGCAAGCCAACTGTCCACCGATTGCACACCTGGGACGGCGGCCGCAGTGCGTTCGGCCAGCGCGACCTGTTCGTGCTCAGGGACAAATCCGAGCAGCGTGACCGTGCCGCCCCGCGCAAACACGAATACATGAGACGTGCTGACGCCGTTGCGCGCAAAACTGACGCGCACGTCATGGGCGAGTTGCGAGTCGCTTGCCCCGGAGCCGGTTTGAGCCTGCGCGCCCGGCACCATCGCGCTGGCTATCAGTAATGCGAACGTGGAAGTGATGATGGCTTTCACGATACCTCCTTGCAGTGTGGCAGAAGCGCCGGTCAATTCCGGCAGCAAGTCTTCCGGTCCTCTTCAAAGCAGGGCCGCGGAAGTCAGAGGCAAGTCACCGCGCGACCTGCGCGGCGTAGTGGTCACCGCAATGGCGCGTCGAGCGGATTGCCGGCCGGGCGTGGAACGGCAGCGCCGTCGCCCGGCGAAGAGTGCGCTGGTGCGTGCTGGTGCATTGCGTTCGGACGGGACGTCGCGCGCGACGTGGCGGGGAACAGCGGGGAGTCGAGGCGCAAGGTTTTGCGTGGCGCGATGGTCTGATGCCGGCAAGCCCGCGGGATTGATTGACTGTCCCGCGCTGAGTGTGCTTGCCGGAGAATCTCAACTCGTTGCCCGGCAGGGTATACCTTGATCATAGTCGCTATTGCCCGCGCCTGCTGGTGACAGCGCTATCAGCCGCTCTGGGAAGCTGCAGACGCAACGGGCAAAAATTTTTTGTGTCCTCGTTGCAACTTCACAACATCGGAGCGCGGCGTTTGAAAGCGCTGTCAAGCGTACTTTGGCCGAAGTAGCACGGGTGTTCGGCACATTTCTCACGCCGCGCATATTTTCCCTCACGACCGCAAACGGATTTGCGAAGCTCGTGACCATAACGCGATGGTCACAAAGCAGGGGCCTACTCCGGGTTCCGGCGGCGTGCAACTGTTATCGGTAACAGAGTTTTCCCTAGCCCGCTCGTTAGATACACGGAGCAGGGGCGTCCCTATAATCGCCTCGAAATGTGATTCGGGACATTTCAGTGAGGCAGCCTGGTAGGTAACGTGTAGAGCGCACGCGACCTGCGCGGTTTGGAGACGCCAAAATATATATAGGATAGCTAATGAAAAAGAAGCTTATTGCTTTGTCGGTGATGGCAGCTGCGACGACGATGGCGCACGCGCAAAGCAGCGTCACGCTGTATGGCCGTATCGACAACGGTGTGCAGTACGAAACCGGTCTGCCGGGCGGTAGCAAGTTCTCGGCACAGAGCGGCGACTGGGGTTGCTCCTGGTTCGGCTTGCTGGGTTCGGAAGATCTCGGCGGCGGCACGAAGGCGGTGTTCCAGTTGGAAGGCCAGCTCAACACGATGACGGGCGCTTCGGCGGGCAACCTGTTTGGCCGTCACGCTACGGTTGGCTTCACCAACGACCGCTTCGGTCTGTTCAAGATGGGTAACCTCGGCGCCGGCGAACTCGCGCAGGACAGCTGGGGCGCGGACCCGCAGTTGATGCAGCGTTACGCTATCTCGACGCTGGTGCGCGGCCGTAACTGGACGAGCACGACCAACGGCGCGGAATACGATTCGCCTACGCTGTTCGGCGGTCTCGTGTTCAAGGGCCAGTATTCGCTGACCAACAACACGAGCTGGAACTCTGCGCCGGTCAACGCGGCGGGCGTGCCGACGGGTCAGGGCCGTACGAACGCGATCGAAGGCATCTATACGTGGGGTAGCGGCGATTTCCGCGTGATCTATGACGAAGTGCGCGGCGCAGACGGTTCGTTCAACAACGTGTATTCGGCGTCACGCTCGATTCTCGCCGGCGGCACGTACGTGATCGGTCCGGTGAAGATTTATGCGGGTTACCAGCACTTGAGCGCACCGAGCGCCACCAACGCAAGCATGGGTGTGACCGACGCGTCGCAGCCGGCTGGCGTGCGCGCACCGACGACGGTGGACCACGAATGGATCGGCGCCGGCTGGCAGGTGAACGACGCTTCGGCGATCACCGCCGCCGTGTTCCATGCGAACGCGAACAACGGCAACGGCAACGCCACGCTGTTCACGCTCGGCACGACGTACAACCTCTCGAAGCGTACGTTCCTGTACGCGGAAGCCGGTTACGTGCACAACAGCTCGACGTCGAACATCAACCTCGGCAACGGTTCGTACGGCAACAACAACTTCGACGCGACGACGGGCACGTCGTCGAACGACAACCCGAACTACGGTCACAGCCAGACCGGTGTGTTCGCGGGCATCATGCACATGTTCTGATCTGACTTTGTTTGACCTGTAGTTGTTGTGATCTCTTTGTGTTAGGTACTGCTTAATTCTCTTTCATAGAGAGGCCGGTGCGATCTCTCCTCCACCCTGGTCGCACCGGCTGCTTTTTCTGCGGGTTTTACGCAGTATTCACGCAGTGTTCATTCGGGCACTTCGAATTCGTATCTGAAAGCGTTTTTTCCATTTTTGAAAGCGCTTTCAAGGAAATGTTCAGGCGGAACTCATGACCGATGGCACCAACGAAGCACCCGGCGCGCCCAGTGTCCCGAATGGTCCGAACTCAGGGCCGAACGTGACGCTGGAAGAAATTGCGCGCGCGGCCGGTGTGTCTCCGAGCACGGTGTCGCGCATCCTGAACGGCACCGCGCGTGTTCTTCCCGAAAAGCAGCGTGCGGTGGAAGAGGCGATCGCGCGCTTCAATTATCGGCCCAACGTGCTGGCGCGCAGTCTTGCGAGCGGCCGGACCGAAACCATCGGCGTACTGACCCAGGCCGTGTCGAGCCCGTTTTACGCGGAGTGGCTGCGCGGTATCGAAGAGGCGCTTTCAGAGCCTGGCTTCACGCCGATTTTCGTGAGTAGCCGCTGGAATGTCGTCGACGAAAAAGCGCGCCTCGAAGAGTTCATCGCGCGCCGCGTGGACGGCATCATTTTGCTGCATGCCCAACTCGACGAACCTACGCTTGCCGATTACTCGCGCTACGCACCCATGCTCGTTCTGGGGCGCTCGGTGCAAAACGGCACCGCATTGGCAGGCCTGCCGATCGACAACCTGCAGGGCGCACGCGACGCCACGCGCCATCTGATCGAGCAGGGCCACCGCGAGATCGCGTTCATTGCCGGTCCAAGCAGTCACGAAGACGCGATCGAGCGTCTCGATGGCTACTGCATTGCACTGAAGGAAGCGGGCATCGGCTTCGACGCCGATCTGGTCGAGCAGGGCGATTACCTCGAAACAGGCGGCGTCGCGGCGATGGAGCGGCTGCTCGCGCGCCGCCCGACGCTGACCGCGGTGTTCTGTGCGAACGACCAGACCGCGTACGGCGCGCGTCTTGCAATGTTCCGCCGCGGGGTGCGCGTGCCCGAGGACGTGTCGCTGGTCGGTTTCGACGATCTGCCGACCTCGTCGTATATGACGCCGCCGTTGACGACGGTGCGCCAGCCTACCTATGAAATCGGCCGCCTCGCCGCGCAAGGCATCGTGCAGATGATCCGCAAGCAGCCTGTTTCGCTGAGCCCCATTCCGCTCACGCTGGTGACGCGCGAAACCACACGTCGAATCGGGCCGTCGCTGAGCAAGGGAGAGGCGCCCACGTAATGCGTTCAGCGCGTTGGGACGTTTTTTTTGCTTTTCGCTGAAAGCGCTTTCAAACCATAGCGCGCAGCAAACATATCGATAAGCAATACGAAGCAATACAACAGGGGAAGTAGTTCGTAGCAGCAGGGGAGCATTTGGACGTCACTCACAAACGTTTCACCAGGAGACAAGTAATGAAATTCCGTTTTTCAGGCACTGCCGCTGCAGTTTTGCTCAGCCTGGCTACAGTGGCTGCGCACGCCAACACCACGCTGACGGTCGCAGTGTTTCCGAAGCTGGACCAGGAAATTAAGGACGCGATTCCCGCCTGGAAGAAGCTGCACCCGGACGTCGACATCAAGGTGTCCTCGCTCGCGATCGCCGATCACCATAACGCCATGACCACCGCGCTCGCAACGAGTTCGGACCTGCCCGACGTGATGGCGGTGGAAGTCGGCTTCATCGGCCGCTTCGCCGCGGGCGGCGGTCTCGAAGATCTCGCCAAGCCGCCTTATAGCGCAGGTCAGTACAAGAACCAGTTCATCAACTACACGTTCGCGCAGGCCACCACGCAGGACGGCCAGATTGTCGGTATGCCGGGCGATATCGGTCCGGGCACGCTGTTTTATCGCAAAGACATTCTCGACAAGGCGGGCGTGACCGAAGCCGACCTGACCAAGTCGTGGGACTCGTACCTCGCGGCCGGCCAGAAGATCAAGAAGGCGACGGGCGCTTACCTGATGGCCTCGTCGCGCGATATCGAAGACATCTATATTCGCGCCGACCTGAAGGAAGGCGACGGTGTGTACTTCGACAAGGCCGGCAATCCGGTCGTGACGTCGCCGCGCTTCGTGAAGGCATTCGAGCTGGCGAAGAAGGCGCGCGATCTCGGCCTCGACGCGAAGATCACGCCGTGGTCGAACGAATGGGCCGAGAGCTTCAAGCGCGGCACGGTCGCCACCCAAATGATGGGTGCATGGCTCGGCGGCCACCTCTCGTCGTGGATCGCACCGGACACGAAGGGTCTCTGGCGCGCGACCAATCTGCCTGACGGCGCGTATGCATCGTTCGGCGGCACGTTCTGGTCGATTCCGGTGAAGGCCACGCAAAAGCAGTTGTCGTGGGAATTCATCAAGTTCCTGACGACGCGCCCGGACACGCAGCTCGCATCGTTCCGCTCGATCGACGCCTTCCCGGCGCTGCTTTCCGCGCAGCACGACGACTTCTTCGCGCAGCCTGTGAGCTTCCTCGGCAACGAGAAGGCTCGCTTGATCTGGCGTGATGCGGCCTCGCATATTCCGGCGATCCAGCGCAGCAAGTATGACCAGGTCGCAGAAGAGGCGGTCCACTCGGCGCTCGACAAGGTGGTCGACAGCAACGAGGACATCCACACGGCGCTGCAGGAAGCACAGGCTGAAATCACGCATCGCATCCGCCGTTAAGCGGTTTTGATGAAACGGCGCGGCATGCTCCGCCGCGCGCTGAAGCCCGCTGCAACAGCGTGGCCGGTCACCCTGGCCGGCCACGCCCGAATGGACGGAACTATTGATGAACTCTCCTCTGCCCACAACTGAACAGGTCTCCCGCGAAGGCCTCATGCGCGATGCGCTTGCGCCGCTCGCCCACGCTCGCGGAAAACGGCGGATCGATCCGGTCAAGATCGCGCCATACCTGTTTCTCGCGCCTTTTTTTGTGCTGTTCGCGGTGTTCCTGGCTTTTCCGCTGTTGTTTTCGCTGTATCTCTCGTTCCAGAGCTGGGACGCGACAGCGGGACTGGCGAGCATGAAGTGGGTGGGCCTGTCGAACTTCACGTTCACGCTGACTGACCCGTGGTACTGGAAATCGCTCTACAACACGGCTTCGATGGCGGTCATGTCGGGCGTGCCGCAGCACCTCATTGCGCTGCCGCTCGCGTTCTTTCTGCAGACCGCGTTCCGGCGCTGGCGTAATTTCGTGGTCGGGCTGTATTTTCTGCCCTTCATCACGTCGAGCGTGGCGATTGCGCTGATCTTCTCGTCGCTGTATTCGACCGACTTCGGCATGATCAATCTCGCCATCGCCGAAATCGGCAAGATTCCCGGGCTGCACTGGATCGTGCCTTCGAAACCGATCGAGTGGCTGTACAACCCGGCCAACGTGAAACCAGCGGTTTCTGTTGTCGTCTTCTGGCGCTACGTAGGCTGGAATACGGTGCTTTATCTGTCTGCGCTGCAGACCATTCCGAAGGACATTTACGAAGCGGCGCGTATTGATGGCGCAAACGGCTGGCAACAGTTCACGCGCATCACGATTCCGCTTCTCAAGCCGATGATCTTCTTCGCGGTCACGCTTTCGATTATCGGCGGGCTGCAACTGTTCGAAGAGCCTTTCATCCTGCTCCCGAACGAAGGTATGGGGACGAGTCAGTCCGGCTTGACGACGGCAGTCTATATGTATCGCACGGCATTCCACGACGGCGACTTCGGTACGGCCAGTTCGATTGCGTGGCTGCTCTTTATCACGATTTCCGCGCTGATGTGGCTCAACACGCGCATTTTCCACCGCAGCGGCATGAAAGAGGAGACGCAGCGATGAAACTGTCCAAAAACAAGGCACGTTATACGGGTTATGCCGTCGTGCTTGCGGGCGCGGTGCTGATGTTCTCGCCGTTCTGGTTCATGTTCGTCTTCGCCACGCACACGAGCTCCGAGATCTTCTCGATGCCGCCGCCGCTCTGGTTCGGCAACGCGTTTCTCGACAACATGGCGTCGCTCATGCGTCACATTCCGTTCTGGCGCAATCTGGGCTGGAGCTTCTACACGGCCACGATTCAGACCGTGCTGACGCTGCTCGTCACCTCGATGGCCGGTTACGCGTTCGCGATGTACGAGTTCCGCTTCAAGAAGACGCTCTTTGCCGTGGCGCTCACGGCCATGCTGGTGCCGCCGTTCCTCAGCATGATTCCGACCTTCATGACGATGAACCTGCTCGGCTGGATCAATCAGCCGCGCGCACTGTATGTGCCAGGCGCGGCCGCCGCGCTCGGCGTGTTCCTCATGCGTCAGTACATCTCGTCGGCCATTCCGTCCGATCTGATCGAGGCGGCGCGCATCGACGGCTGCGGCGAGTTCCGCATTTACTGGAGCATCGTGCTGCCGCTGTTGGGACCCGCACTGGGCACGCTCGGGCTCATCAGCTTCATTCAGGCCTGGAACAATTTCCTTTCGGCGCTCGTGGTGCTGCGTTCGCCTTCGATGTACACGCTGCCCCTCGCGCTGCGCATTTTGCAAAGCCCGACCAATTCGGACTGGGGTGCGGTGATGGCGGGTTCCGCGGTCGCGGTGGTGCCGTTGCTGGTGTTGTTCGCATTCACTTCGCGACGCTTGATCGACGGTTTGACGACCGGCGCGGTCAAGGCCTGAGTCTCACTTCATTCATTTCATGCCCGTTCGCGCAAAAGCGGACACGACTAATCAGGATACCTATAGTTATGTCGACGTTTCGATTCAAGGAAGACTTCGTCTGGGGCGTGGCCACCAGCTCGTATCAGATCGAAGGCGCAGCACGTGAGGACGGTCGTGGCGAGTCGATCTGGGACACGTTCTGCCGTGTGCCCGGCAAGGTCGTAAAAGGCGAGAGCGGCGATGTGGCCTGCGATCACTACCATCGCTTCGAGCAAGATCTCGATCTGATGGCACAAATGGGCGTCAATGCCTACCGTTTTTCGATTGCATGGCCGCGTGTGCAGCCGGATGGCCGTGGCGCGTACAACGAAAAGGGCCTCGCTTTTTACGAGCGTCTGGTTGACGGCTTGCTTAAGCGCGGCATTCAGCCGTTCGCTACGCTCTATCACTGGGACTTGCCGCAAGCGCTGCAAACTGAGCAAAACGGCTGGGAAAGCCGCGATACGGCCTATCGTTTCGCCGACTACGCACGCAAGATCGGCAGCGTGCTGGGCGACCGCGTCGCGTCGATCGCCACGCACAACGAGCCCTGGTGTACCGCGTGGCTCGGCAACGCAACGGGCTACTTCGCACCGGGCAACGCCGACCTGAAGAAAGCGGCGCACGTGGCGCATCATCTGCTGCTTTCGCACGGTCTGGCCGTTCAGGCCATGCGCGCCGATGGCGTGAAGGCGCCGCTTGGCATCGTGCTCAACCAGTCGCCGGCACACGGCGCGACCGACGCGCCTGAAGATCTGGCCGCCGCATCGCTCGAATATGCGAAGTTCGTGCGCTGGTACATGGACCCGATCTTCAAGGGCGAATATCCGGCCGAAGCGTTGCAATGGTATGGCGCGAATGGTCCGCAAGAAGTGATTCGCGAAGGCGATTTCGACATCATCGGCACGCCGCTCGACTTCCTCGGCATCAACTACTACACGCGCATTTTCGCGAGCGCTTCGGGCGAAAAGCGTCCGCCGGGCGTCCACGGCTTCACGGACATGGATTGGGAAGTCTACCCGGAAGGTCTGACCGAACTACTCACGAATCTCAATGCCGAGTACAAGCTGCCGCCGATCTTTATCACCGAGAACGGCTGTGCCGCGAAAGACGTGCTCGAAAGCGGCCGCGTGCAGGACACCGACCGCATCGAGTTCCTCGATCTGCACCTGGCCGCACTTTCCGAAGCGGCACAAAAGGGCGTGGACATTGCCGGCTATTTCGCGTGGAGCATGCTGGACAACTTCGAATGGGCGTCGGGCTACGACAAGCGTTTCGGCATGGTGTACGTCGACTACGAGACCCAGAAGCGCACGCTGAAGGACAGCGCGCACTGGTATAGCGAGGTCATCGCGGAACATGCCGCCGCCGAGGCAGCGCGCTAACGCGGGCACGCAGAGAGCAACGTAACCCGCGCGAGTCCGGCAATCAGCCAATTTCGCGCGGGACTGCAAGCAAGAGCACTAAGGAGGACGTAACAATGGGCGAACTCGTATTGCGCAACGTCGTGAAGACGTATGGCGAAGGTCCGCAGATCATTCAGGGCATCGATCTTCATATTCCGGACGGCCAGTTCACGGTATTCGTCGGTCCGTCGGGCTGCGGGAAGTCGACCATGCTGCGCATGATCGCCGGGCTCGAGGAAGTGAGCGGCGGCGACATTCTGATCGACGGCGTGCGCGTGAACGATCTGCAGCCGGTGGACCGCGGCGTATCGATGGTGTTCCAGAGCTATGCGCTCTATCCGCACATGACGGTTGCGGAGAACATGGGCTTTTCGCTCAAGCTCTCGGGCAAGTCGAAGCGCGAAGTGCGCGAGGTGGTGGGCCGTGCCGCCGAAATCCTGCAGATCACGCACCTGCTCGATCGCAAACCCAAGGCGCTCTCGGGCGGCCAGCGGCAGCGCGTTGCGATTGGCCGCGCGATTGTGCGCAAGCCGCGTGTGTTTCTGTTCGACGAACCGCTGTCGAATCTCGATGCGGCGCTGCGTGTGCAAATGCGCATCGAACTCGCGAAACTGCACCGCGAGCTCGGTACGACGATGATTTACGTGACGCACGATCAGGTCGAAGCGATGACGCTCGGCGAGCAGATCGTGGTGTTCAACAAGGGGAACATCGAACAGACCGGCGCGCCGCTCGATCTCTACGACCGCCCCGCGAACCGCTTTGTCGGCGGCTTTATCGGCTCGCCGCAGATGAACATGCTCGGCGCTACGGTCGTGTCGCAAAACGGCGTGCAAACCGTGCTCGCGCTCGCGGGTGCGAGCCACCGCATCGCGCTGTCGGGACGTCCGGATCGTGCGCTCAACGGTGAATTGACGCTGGGCGTGCGCGCCGAACATCTGAGCATCGGCCTGGCCGACGAAGGCATCGCCGCCCGCGTGGAGCTGGTCGAACATCTGGGCGACGTGTCGATCCTGCACGCGCGCCTCGACGGCATGGCGAACGCCATCGCGCTCAAGCTCGACAAGAAGGACGCGCAGTACGAGCCGGGCGCCCGCGTGGGCATCAAGGTGGCTTCGTCCGCTGTCACCCTGTTCGACGCGAAGGGGGCGGCGGTGGCGTTCGAACGTCCTCAAGTGGGAGAGAGCGTTCAAGCCGTCGTTTGACATGCCGGTTTGCGAAAGGGAAGAGTGCGATGGCGAACAAAGGGTCGAAGGACGATTTCGAGTCCGTGGCAATTGCGCAGTCCGGGCAGGCTGCGTCGCCGGGTGGAATGCCTCGTGAAACGCCTGACGTGACGGACAGGGAACGCGAGCCGCAACGCAACCGTCAGGAGAAACGGCGCGCGCCGCTGCATGCGTTCATCGTCCATTTCGACGCGGAGCCTTCGTCGAAGCCGCTGCCCCCGGATTATCCGGACTAGCGATGTGACGATGTAGGGGCAGGGACGATTACGAGTGTCGCGAATGGGCGTTACGAATTTTCTTACCGCTCATTTAACGTTAGCCGGAACGGTACTTTTTTGCAGTACCCTGTTTTCAGCCCAGCAAGCGCTTCCTCCTTGCTGGGCCGGGTTCTGGCGGGGTTTACGCGCATTCTGCGACATTTCGCCGAGCCCAGGTAAACCACGCATGGCGACGCTCGAACGGTACATTTAACATCAATTAACGTTAAGGGTAACGTTTATTATGTTTCTGCTTAATCGACGGTCTGCGGCAATGGCAATCATCTCCCCCAACGCTCCGCTTCCCTGCGGCAGCATCCGTAACGGCAAGCAACACACCCTGTTGCCGTGCCTCGCGGATCACCCGGTCACAATCCGGGTTGCCTGACGGGCATTCACCAGACATATCGATTATATGAAAGCGCAAGGGCCGCCGGGGCGTATTCGGGCGAAAGATGTTACCGGTAAAAACCCGCAGTCCGTTTGCGCGGGAGGCGCCGGGGTGTATTTCAGGCAGCAAACCGAAGTGTCAGGCCGATAAAGAGTCATTGGGCCGTGAAGCGCAGAGATTCGGTTGAGCGCGCAACGACCCGATGCAATAACAATCCGATTGAATATTGATGGGTGGAGAGCGTCATGGAAAAGCGAGTATCCAAAGCCATTTTCAAGTCCCGGGCCTGCGAGCTGTTTCGCCAGGTCGAAACGCTGGGCGAAACCGTCGTCGTGACGGACCGGGGACAACCCACCATTGAAATCCGGCCGTATCGCAGCAAGACCGAGAATCCGCTCGAGTTGCTGCGTGCGTCGATCACGCATTTCAATCTCAAGCACGCGCTTGCACCGGTCGCCGCCGAGCAGGAAGAGTAATGATCACGCTCGACACGCTTGCGCTCGTGTGCTGGCTGGGCAGGCAGAAAGCGTTGAGCCAGGCCGCGCACGATGCGATCGACCGGGAACTCGACGGCGGCGAGATTCTTATCTCGGCAATCAGCGCGCTCGAAATCGCAGAGTTCGTGAAGGCCGGCAGCCTCGGGCTTTCCATGGACGCGCGCAGCTGGCTGTCCACGTTTTTGAAGCTGGATGGCGTGCGCCTGATTCCGGTCGATTCCGAAATTGCGTTCCGTGCGGCGACCTTGTCGCCCGCGCTCACCTCGCATCAGAGGCTGATCGTTGCGACCGCGCGCACGCACGGCGGCGCGCTCGTGACCTCCGATGCGAAGGTGCGGGCCTCGACTTACGTCGAAACGATCTGGTGACGCGAGCGGCGGTGCCGCGTCTTGACCGGTCCGGTCGAGTCGCGCACCACCAGCTCCGCGGGCAGCGTGATGCGCTGCGAAGCGGCGTCGATGCCGGCGATCTGCGCGAGCAGCGTGTTGACCGCCGAGCGCGCCATTTGCTGGAACGGCTGGCGAATCGTAGTGAGGGCGGGATGAAACTGCTCGGACATGGGAATGTCGTCGAACCCGATCACGGAAATGTCGTCGGGCACGCGCAGGCCCGCTTCCCTGACCGCGGCGATCACGCCGAACGCGCTCTGGTCGTTGGCCGTGAAGATCGCGGTGGGCGGATCGGCGAGGTTGAGCAGATCGAACGTGACGTCGAAAGCCATCATTTGCGAGAGATCGCCCGCGGCGACCAGCGCGTCGTCGCGCGGCAGGCCAAGCTTGGCGAGCGTGTCGCGATAGCCGCGTTGGCGGTCGCGCACGCCTTCGATCCTTTCGTCGCCGGCGAGAAACGCAATGCGCTTGTGGCCGAGTTCCGCGAGATGTTCGACCGCGAGACAGGCGCCGCCGTAATTGTCGACCGATACCGAAGGAAAACCCGTAAGCGTGCCGCGCTGATCGACCACCACCACCGGCACTTTGGCCGTGGCGAGTGCTTCGAGGCAGAGCGATTCGCGCGGCAGGATGGCGAGAATGCCGTCCGAGAACTGTTGAATCAAACCGAGCAGGTCGTGATGCGTATGGCGGTCTTCGTCGAACACGGTGTACACGAGCATTTCCATGCCCGCGCCGCGTGCCGCGCGGCCCGCGCCGAGCACCAGTTCGCTGGAGAACTGCGTGTCGAGCGTGGGCGTGATGATGCCGATGATGCCGTTGCGCCCGCCCGAGAGCTTCTGCGCGGTGCGGTTCACGACGTAGCCGATATCCGATGCGATTCTCAGCACTTCGTCGCGCGTTTCGCGCGACACGCCAGGGCGTCCGTTGAGCGCGCGCGACGCGGTCATCTGCGACACCCCGGCCAGCTTGGCGACGTGCTCAAGCGTGGGAGTTTGCCTTGCCATGCGTGGTGTGGGCTTACGAGAGGTCATGTCTGCGAAGACTCGCCAGGTACGTTAGCGATACCGTTTGTGTGCTGGCTATTCTATCAGATGCGCGTAAATTCAAGCGCTGCCGAGCGCACCAACCTTGCGCGGGGCGCAAGCTCCGATGGGGGCGCACCAGGAAAATCCCGCATAGCCGTAGTTCACGTCTCGGCTTAACATCCATTAACGTTAAGGCTAACGTTAATCGTGCAGATAACTCAGGTAGCTCTCAAAATTCCATAAGAGGGGACACAAACATGGCGTACCCAGGTTTCTCCAAGGCGCGGGCGATTGTCGGCGCCACGGCACTGCTGTTTTCACTGTCTGCAGTCGTTTCGAACGCTGTTGCAGCGGAAACCAAAACGATCACCTCATGGGATCAGCAGACCAATGCGTCTTCGAGCAAGATTATCCGCGACGCGTCGGACCGGTTCGAAAAGTCGGACCCAGGCTATAAGGTCGAGAATTCGCATGTGCTGAACGAGGCCTACAAGACGAAGCTGAAGGTCGCATTCGGTGCGAACCAGCCGCCGTGCGTGTTCGAGAACTGGGGCGGCGGCGGCCTGCACGAATACGTGAAATCCGGCCAGATCGTCGACCTCACGCCGTACCTGAACAAGGATCCGGCCTATCGCAGCCGCTTCATGCAGTCGTCGTGGGACGTGACGACGTTCGGCGGCAAGACCTACGGTGTCGCTGCCGAAAATGCCGCGGCCGCGGTCATCTTCTATAACAAGGAAGTGTTCAAGAAGTACGGCATCGCGCCGCCCAAGACGTGGGATGAGCTGATGCACGTCGTGGACGTGCTCAAGCAGCACAACGTGGCCGCGTTCTCGCTCGCGAACAAGAACAAGTGGACGGGCTCGATGTACTACATGTACCTCGTCGACCGTATCGGCGGTCCGCAGGTCGTGAAGGACGCGATCGCAGGCAAGGGCAAGGGCTTCGAAGATCCGGCGTTCGTCGAAGCCGGCAAGCGCATTCAGGAACTCGTGAAGGCTGGCGCGTTCGCGCCGGGCATCAACGGTCTCGACTATGACTCGGGGGCATCGCGCCGCCTGCTGTACTCGGGCAAGGCTGCGATGGAACTGATGGGCGCCTGGGAAGCTTCGACGATCGCGAACGAAAATCCGGGCTTCTCGAAGGATCTCGACTTCTTCCCGTTCCCGAGCGTGCCGGGTGGCAAGGGCGACCCGCGCGACCTGATCGGCACGGTGGGCGATGGCTTCCTGAGCATCTCGACCGAGTGCAAGACGCCGGAAGCCGCCTTCAAGCTGATCCAGGCGCTGACCGACGACCAGGCGATGCAGGCACGCGCCTCGGACGACCACAAGCTTCCGCCGGTCAACAACGTGAAGATCGACGATCCGTTCACGCAGCGCCTGCAGCAACTGCTTGCCGCGGCTCCGAGCGTGCAGCTCTGGTACGACCAGGCTCTGCCGCCGGCGCTGGGCGAGCTGCACAAGGACACGACGCAGGCGCTGTTCGGTCTGTCGGTCACGCCTGAGGCGGCCGCGCAGCAAATGGAAGCCGCTTCGAAGAAGGGCGGTTGATCTCCAGCACTCAAGAAAAGTCCGGCTGGCGCCGCGAGGCGCCGGCCGGCAGAAAAGCTCGTGAATATCGCACTTTCCGCTACACCTGAACGCCGGCTGAAGCTCTCGTCGCAAACGCTCGTCACGGTCGTGTTTCTGGCGCCGTCGCTGCTGCTGCTGGCCGTGTTCCTGCTTTATCCGCTCGTTTCCAGCCTGCGGCTGTCGCTGCTCGACTGGAACGGTCTCGGCAATACCGCCCGTTATACCGGGCTCGCGAACTGGGCGCGGCTCGCCCACGACACGGTGTTCTGGCAATCGCTCAAGAACAATGTGATTCTCGCGCTCGCCTCGATCGTCATTCAGCTTCCTGTCGCGCTCGCGCTCGCCGTGCTGCTGGAAAAAGCCGGCCGTGGCTCGCGCGTGCTCAAGGTGCTCTATTTCCTGCCGCTGCTCATGTCGAGCGTGGCGATCGGCGTGCTGTTCAAGCAGATCTACGATCCGAATTTCGGACCCCTGAACGTCGCGCTGCAGGCGTTCGGGCTGGATGGCCTCGCGAAGGACTGGCTGGGCGACCCGCATTTTTCGCTGGGCGCGACGATCGCCGTGATCATCTGGCAGAACGCGCCTTTCTACATGATTCTGTTCCTCGCGGGCCTTTCGTCGATGCCGGCCGAGGTCAACGAAGCCGCGCTGCTCGACGGCGCTTCCGAGTGGACCATTTTCTGGCGTATCAAGCTGCCGCACCTGCAAGGCACGGTGCGCACGGCGGTGATTCTGTCCGTGCTCGGCTCGCTGCGTTACTTCGATCTCGTCTTCGTCATGACGGGCGGCGGCCCCGAAGGCTCGTCCGAGGTGATGGCAACCTACATGTATCGCACGGTGTTCAGTTCGTTCCAGCTCGGCTACGGCAGCACCATCGGCTCGGCGATGTTCCTTATCGTTATCGCGGTGGCGGCGGTGTCGATGTATCTCACCCGTCGTTATGCAACCGAGGTCTGAACCATGAAGAAGACATTTCGCTTCCCGCGCGTGGGGATTCCGCTCCTCGCTTTGATCTGGCTGGCCGTCACGACGATCCCGTTCCTCTTCATGGTCGTGTCGAGCTTCAAGAGTCAGGAAGAAACCTTTTCGACGAACGTGTGGGCGCCGCCGGGCCACCTGTATTGGGGCAATTACGCAGCGGTGCTCAAAGGGCCGTTTTTCACGTATTTCCGTAACAGCGTGTTCACGGTGGGCGTTTCGGTGGCGCTGATCGTCATCATCAGCGCAATGGCGGCCTATGTATTCGCGCGCATGCGCTTCTCGCTGAACAAGGCGCTCTTCGGTCTCGTGGTCGCCGGCATGATCGTGCCGCTGCATGCCACGCTGGTGCCGATCTACCTGCTCACGCGCAACCTCGGTCTTTACGACACGCCGTTCGCGCTGCTCGGCCCCTACGTGGCGCTCAGCCTGCCGGTGTCGATCTTCATCCTGACCGAGTTCATGCGCCAGATTCCGCGCGAGCTCGAAGAAGCCGCGCAACTCGACGGCTGCAGTCCATTCCGCATTTTCTGGCGCATTTTCTTCCCGCTTTCGGGGCCTGGGCTCGCCACGGTGGCGATCTTCAACGGCATTGGTCTCTGGAACGAGTTCATCTTCGCGTACATGCTCACGTCGACGTCCGAGCACCGCACGCTGCCGCTCGCGATCTGGGACTTCATGGGGCAATACGCGTCGAACATACCCTCGATGCTGTCTGTTCTCGTGCTCACGTCGCTGCCGCTGATCGTCGCCTACGCGTTCGGTCAGGAGCGCGTGATCAAGGGGATGATGGCCGGCTCGCTCAAGGGCTGATCCGGGTTGATCTGATTCGCAAACCGAACTTCGCATAAATCGATATGGCAAGCATTTCCCTCAATAACGTACAGAAGGCCTACGCGAGCGGCAACGCGGTGATCCGTGACGCCAATCTCGAAGTGGGCAAGAACGAGTTCTGCGTGTTCCTCGGGCCTTCGGGCTGCGGCAAGTCCACGCTGCTGCGCATGATCGCCGGTCTCGAATCGATCACCGATGGCGAACTGCGCATCGACGGCCAACGGATGAACGAGGTCGAGCCCGCGAAACGCAAGGTTGCGATGGTGTTCCAGAACTACGCGCTCTATCCGCACATGAGCGTGTACGAGAACATGGCATTCGGTCTGCGTCAGGCGAAAGTCGACAAGGCCGTGATCGACAAGAAGGTGCGCAGCGCCGCTGCCGCACTGCAACTCGAGACCTATCTCGAACGCCGCCCCGCAGCGCTGTCCGGCGGCCAGCGCCAGCGCGTGGCGATCGGGCGCGCAATCGTGCGCGAGCCTGGCGTGTTCCTGTTCGACGAGCCGCTGTCGAATCTCGATGCCGCGCTGCGCGTGCAGACGCGCACTGAAATCGCGCGTCTGCATCGCGAGTTCAGCGAGGCGAGCGCTGTGTATGTGACGCACGATCAGGTCGAAGCGATGGCGCTGGCCGATCGCATCGTGCTCATGCAGGCCGGCGCGCATATGGAGCGGCACGGCAGCGTCGCGCAGGTGGGCGCGCCGCTCGATCTGTATCACCATCCGAAGAGCCGGTTTGTCGCGGGCTTCATCGGCTCGCCGAAGATGAACTTCTTCGCGGGCACAGTGGTGGGCGGCGACGATGGCGGCGTGGACATCGACCTCGAAAGCGGCGAGCGCGTGCGCGCGCGTGTGGACGGATCGCGTGCGCGCGCTGGCATGAAGGTGACGCTCGGCGTGCGTCCGGAGCATCTGCGCGTAGCCGTCGATCCGCGCGCTGAACAGATCCTGGCGAGCCGCGTGAAGCTCGTCGAGCACATGGGCGAGCACAGCTATATCCACGCGGCACAGACGGGCCCGGCCGCGGCAACCGTGATCGCCAAGGTGCCCGGTGACAGCGCGTTGAAGCACGACGAACTGGTCAACCTTGCGCTGCCACCTGAGGCGTGCCACGTATTCGACGATCACGATATGGCGCTGCGACGTCTGACCTGAGCCGAGCGCGGCTCACGCCGCGCGCTTGCGTAACGCCTATTTCAAAAGCACAACTAAACAGCCTGTAAAGAATCCGGCTCGTGCAATACCAGGGAGTGAATCGATGTCGCTTGAACACACCACTGAGGTTCCGCTTTATCGCCGCGCCGACGCGCCGACCGAACAGCGTGTGGCCGATCTGCTCGCGCGCATGACGCTCGACGAAAAAATCGCCCAGCTTCACGCCGCGTGGCTCAAGCTCTCCGCCGACGGCGAGCACAAGGCGCGGAGTATCGATTTCGCGCAAAGCGCCAACAGCCTCACGGTGGACCAGATTCTGCAGCACGGTCTTGGCCAGATCACGCGCCCGCTCGGCACGCACACGGTCGATCCGAAGGAAGGCGTGCGCGCGCTCAACGAGTTGCAGCGCAAGATGGTCGAAGACACGCGCCTGGGCATTCCCGTCATGTCGCACGAGGAATGCCTCGTGGGCCTGATGATCAAGGACGCCACGCTTTTTCCCTCGCCGCTGAACTACGCCGCGACGTGGAACCCGAACCTCGTGGGGGAAGTGGGGCGCATCATTGGCGCGCAGGCGCGCTCGATCGGCTGCCACCAGGGCCTCGCGCCCGTGCTCGACGTGTCGCGCGATCCGCGCTGGGGCCGCACCGAGGAAACGCTCGGCGAAGACCCGTATCTGGTTGGCGTGCTGGCGTGCCACTATGTGAACGGTCTGCAAGGCGAGCGGCGCGACGTGCTCGCCACGCTCAAGCACTTCGTCGGCCATTCGGCGAGCGAAGGCGCGCGTAATCATGCGCCCGTGCATGTGGGCCCGCGTGAATTGAACGACGTGTTTCTCCTGCCGTTCGAAATGGCGGTCAAGCTCGCGCACGCGGGCTCGATCATGCCTGCTTACCACGATATCGACGGCGTGCCTTGCCATGGCGACCGTACGCTGCTGCACGACACGCTGCGCGAGAAGTGGGGCTTCGAAGGTCTCGTCGTCGCGGATTATGCTGCCGTGGACCTGCTCTACAGCCATCATGCGGTCGCGCACGACAGCGCGTCGGCAGCGGCACTTGCGTTCAATTCGGGCCTCGACGTCGAGTTGCCGGGCCACGAGTGCGCGGTCCATCTGAAAGAAGCGCTTGAGCGCGGCGAGATTACCGAAGCGACGATCGACACCGCCGTTTCGCGTGTGCTGGGCACGAAGTTCCGCCTCGGCCTGTTCGAGAATCCGTACGTGGACCCCGAGCGCGTGGACGTAAAGGGCACGGCGGCGGCCGATGCGGCGTATCAGGTCGCGCTCGAATCGGCTGTTCTGCTGCGCAACGAAGGCGGTGTGCTGCCCTTGAACGCCAATGGCACGGAAAAGATTGCGGTGATCGGCCCGACGGCCGACGACCCGCTCGCGCTGCTCGCAGGCTATAGCTTCCCGGTGCACCTCATCAACTCGGGCGAACAGTCGGTCGCTTCGATCGCCACGCCACTGGGCGCGCTGCGCGCGCTGCTGGGCGAGGCGCGCGTGTTGCATGCCAAGGGTTGCGACATCATCAAGGAGCGTCGTGCGGGTGCACCGGTTTTCCCGGGCGACGTGTCGCTCGACTTGACCAATGACGCCAACCGCGACGAATTGATCAGTAAGGATACCGAAGGTATTGAGGGGGCGGTCGAAGCCGCACGCAAAGCGGGCGTGGCTGTCGTATTCGTCGGTGATCTGGCGGGGCTGTTCCAGTCCGGCACGGTGGGCGAGGGCTCCGATACGGACAGCCTGGAACTGCCGGGCGTGCAACTGCAATTGCTCACGGCCGTGGTCGAGAGCGGTACGCCCACCGTCGTCGTGATGACGGGCGGCCGCCCGTACAACCTGGGCGGTCTCGAAGATCGCATCGCCGCGCAGATCATGGCGTTCGCGCCAGGCGAGCGCGGGGCCGAGGCGCTTGCCGATCTGCTCGTGGGTCGCGCGAATTTCAGCGGCCGCCTGCCGCTTTCGGTGCCGAAGAGCGCAGGGGCCGTGCCGTATGTGTATAACCATCGCCTCAAGAGCGCGGGCACGCCCGTCGCCTACCACTTTGGAAGCCGCTATCCGTTTGGTTCCGGTCTTGGCTATACGCAGTTCCGTTACGGCGATCTCGCGGTGGCGCAACGCGAAGTCCCGCTCGAAGACGGCACCGTCGAACTCAGCTTCACGGTCGAAAACATCGGCGAGCGCGACGGCACGGAGATCGTGCAGATTTACGTGCGCGACCAGCACGCGTCGGTCGCCCGGCCCGTGCGCGAATTGAAGGCGTTTGCCCGCGTGCCGCTCGCGGCAGGTTCGTCGGCGCGCGTGTGCGTGAAACTGCCCGTCGACATGCTCAATTTCACCGACGCGCGAGGCGAGCGCGTCGTCGAGCCGGGCGACTTCGATCTGATGGTCGGCAGTTCGAGCCGCGACATCCATCTGCGCGGAACGGTCACGGTTGCGGGCAGCGCGGTGCGAACGCTCCCGCGTGACTGGCGCATGCTGAGCGCGGTCGAAGTCGTATCGTAAGAAGAGGCCAGGCGGCGAGCCATGCAAGGCTCGCCGCCCTGTTTGGGGTCTGACAAGTCAACACTGGAATTTCTGATGTCGTACGCAATCTATCCGAGTCTGGCGGATAAAACCGTCGTTATCACCGGCGGTGGCAGCGGTATTGGCGCTGCGGTCGTCGAAGCATTCGCGCAGCAGGGCGCGCGCGTGTTTTTCCTCGACGTGGCCGAGCACGATTCGCTCGCGCTTCAAGAGACGCTTCGTCATGCGAAGCATCCGCCGTTGTTCAGGTACTGCGACCTGTGCAACGTCGAGGCGATCGAAAGCGTATTCGCTTCCATCGTGGAGGCCGCGGGCCCGATCGACGTGCTGGTGAACAACGCGGGCAACGACGACCGCCATGACATCGGCGAGCTGACCGCGAGCTACTGGGACCAGCGTATCGCCGTGAACCTGCGCCACCAGTTCTTCTGCGCGCAGGCCGCCGCCAGGGGCATGC
Organism: Paraburkholderia sp. JHI869; assembly: GCF_038900775.1. Classification (NCBI taxonomy): domain Bacteria; kingdom Pseudomonadati; phylum Pseudomonadota; class Betaproteobacteria; order Burkholderiales; family Burkholderiaceae; genus Paraburkholderia; species Paraburkholderia sp. JHI869. The sequence goes on along the minus strand of NZ_JAYMSC010000016.1, from coordinate 74,632 downwards.
GGCAGGCGGGGCGCGGCGTGATCCTGAACTTCGGTTCGGTGTCGTGGCACGTCGCCTTGCCGAACCTGCCGATCTACCTGACCGCGAAGGCCGGCATTGAAGGCCTCACGCGCGGCTTGGCACGCGATCTGGGCGGCGCGGGCATTCGCGTGAACTGCATCATTCCGGGCGCGGTGAAGACGCCGCGGCAGATGAACCTCTGGCAAACGCCGGAGAGCGAGGCGAAGGTCGTGGCGGGGCAATGTCTGCAACTGCGCATCGAGCCCGAGCATGTCGCCCGCATGGCGCTGTTCCTCGCTTCCGACGATGCCTCGCGCTGCTCGGGCCGCGACTACTTCGTCGACGCGGGATGGTACGGAGAATGACGATGCCCGCTCCTGTGTGCGTTTGGCCGATCGGTGCGGAGCTTGCCGAAGGGCCGCTATGGCAGGCCGCGGAAAACGCGATCTATTTCGTCGATATCAAGGGCCGGCAGATTCATCGCCTCGTGGTCACGACCGGGGAGCGCACGACGTGGTACGCGCCCGACCAGGTCGGTTTTATCGCGCCGCTAGGGGACCGGGTTTTCGTATGTGGCATGCCCGACGGGCTGTATCGCTTCGATGCGGTGAGCGGAGAGTTCGACAAGCTGCTGGATGTCGAACCGCATTTGCCTGGCAATCGTCTCAATGACGGTTTCGCCGATGCGAGCGGACGCCTGTGGTTCGGCTCGATGGACGACGCCGAGGAAACGCCGAGCGGCACGCTGTATCGCGTGGACGAAGGCGGGCAGTTGAGCACACAGGACAGCGGCTACGTGATCACCAACGGCCCGGCCATGAGCCCGGACGGCCGCACGCTCTATCACAACGACACGATGCGCCGCGTCGTGTATGCGTTCGATGTCGCCACTGACGGCACGCTGTCGCGCAAGCGCGTCTTCACCGCGATTTCCGGCGACGGCCACCCGGACGGCATGGCGGTGGACGCCGAGGGCTACGTGTGGGTCGCGCTGTTCGGCGGCTGGTGCATCGACCGCTATTCGCCCGAGGGCGAACGGGTCGGTCAGGTCGCGTTTCCCTGCGCGAACATCACGAAGCTCGCATTCGGCGGGGACGATCTGCGAACCGTTTACGTTTCGACCGCGTGGAAGGGGCTCACGGCAGCCGAGCGCGAGAAGCAGCCGCAAGCCGGCGGTTTGTTCTCGTTCCGCTCGCCGGTGCCGGGACAGGCTCAGGCACGCTGCCCGGCGGCTTTTGAGCGCTAAGGCGCGCCAGGCCACGTCAAGTCGTATCGACCGTATAGGACTAAAGTCCGATGGTCGGGGCATCCCGCAGTGCTAGGCTCCCAGAGCACACGCCATGGTCCCTGACCGGCGCAACAAGCGTGGCACCTGATCGTTTCAAGGGGACTACCATGCTCTATCGATCGAATACGTGCCTGTCGTTCGCTCGCCGCCTTGCGCTCAGCGTCGCGGCCGTTGGCTTCTTCGCGGGCCCGGTAGCCCTGTGCCACGCGGCCGACACCGAGGCCTCAGCCGCCTCGGAAGCCGTTCCAACCGGCGCATTCGTCGACACGGAAAACGGCACGATCAGTTTGATCGACCAGAAGAATGCGCTCATCGTCGTGACCGTGCCGGGCCACGACGACCTGAGCTTCAGCGTGAAAGACCATCCCGACGTGCTCAATGTCGTCAAGGTCGGCGACAAATTTACAACCCATTATCTTGAGCCCTACGTCACCGGACTGACGCCTGCCGGGAGCGCGGCAGTCACGCGCCTGACTCACACGGCGAAGATTACCCAGCATTCCTCCGGCGCCGACAACGAAAACTTCCAGGTGCTCCGGGTCTTCACCGGCGTGGCGCAAGTCACCGGCGTCGACCGCAAGCTCAATCTTCTGACCGTCGTGGACAAGTCGGGCACGGCGCGCTCCGTTCGGGTGAGCCGCCCGGACCTGATCGAGGTGATGCAGACCCTCAAGCACCATAGCCACGTGAAGATCACGTACGAATCCGAGATGACCATCATCGTCGCCCGTTAGCGGACGCTCAGCTATTTTTTGAGCGGACCGATCCGTTTTCGTTTGCCCATCCGTCTTTAGCATGCCGGCCGCAGAGTGCGCCGGCATCGTCCGGAGCAGGAGGGCAGGATGGAGACGATTCAGAATCAAACCGTGCTGATTACCGGAGGAAGCCGGGGGCTGGGGCTTGCCATGGTGGAGGCGTTGCTTCGCAGGCAAGCGAACGTGACCGCTCTGGCGCGAGATGGCGAGGGACTCGCCGCTGTCGAGCCGCAGGGCGTCGGGCCGACGGCGCTCGCCGAGCCAGACCGCAGCCGGCTCGTGCGGTATGTGGCGTGCTTCAACGCGCGGGACTTCGACACGCTGCGCACGATGCTGGCGGGCGACGTGCAACTCGACCTCGTGAACCGGCTGCGCGTGAAAGGGCGCGACAAGGTTGGCAAATACCTGCACCGTTATGCGCTTGCCGAACAGTGGCGCTTCGAGGCGGCACGCATGGATGGGCGGCCCGTGATGGTGGTGTTCGACCGAAACGATCCGGCTGGCGGGCCGGCGTATTTTGTCGCGCTCGATTTTGTCGGCGACGCGGTGACCGGCATTCGGGACTTTCTTTTTGCGCGGTACGTGCTCGATGGGGCGGAGCTGCGCGGTCTAACCCGGCCCTAAAAAAGCTGTGCGTTGCGATCGGACCGATAATGGTCTATATTTAGTCCTGTTCGACTGGCGACAGGAGTACCCTATGCATCTCGCTGATCACGTGAAACCCATCAGCTATCTGAAGAGCGAAGCTGCGCAAATCGTCAAGGACCTGACCGACTCAGGGGAGCCGCTCATCATCACGCAGAACGGCGAAGCGAAACTCGTTGTTCAGGACGTGCGAACCTATGAATCGACTCAGCAGACGCTCGCATTGCTGAAGATTCTGGCCATCGGCCAAAAGCAGATCGAGCGCGCGGAACACGTAGATGGCGACGAATTCTTCGCAGAGCTCAACGAACTCGACCGCCAGAAAACGCTTCGCTAATGCAGGCCCCGCTGCTGAATTACCGCGTTCTGCCGACCGCGCGGATCGGTATCGATGAGCTGAGAAGCTATATCGTCCGCGCATTCGGATGGGAGACGTGGCGTCAGACGTCGGCTCAACTCCAGGACAGCATTGCGCAGATCCGCCAGTTCCCTGAGAGCGGCCACTTGCCTGCCGAACTTGAAGGCTTTGTCGACGACACTTTTCGACAGGTCCTTTCGGGCAAGAACCGGATTATTTGTCAGGTTCGCGACGACACCGTTTTTATTCACCTCGTGATCGACACGCGACGCGACCTGCAAGCGCTTCTTCAACGAATCGTGCTTCGTCTGATGTAAAACGCATAAGGCGCGTACAAGAATCGTCCATTGGTTGCTAGCTCAACCAATGACTTCCCCGCCGGATTCCTAAAGTTTTCCTTACAGCTTGCCGTTATCGCGGTAGGGTGTCGGCGCCTGTTGTTTTCGCACGGCCGTACGACCCGGACTTGACAGGGCGCGAGAGGCGAAACGTCTCGCGCACGGTACGACCGACGGTGACGCAAGTGAGCTCCCGCAACGAAATCTACTCTTTGCCGCGCGGCAAGCTGGCCCGCTGGTTGACTGAACCTGGACAGGACACGCCGCACGAAATACGCGTCGCCCTGGTCGGCACCCTGTTCGGCACCCTGCCGATTTTCTTCGGCGGCGTGTCCAATACCGTGGCCGTAGCGTGGTTGCTGGCTCGCCGGCACGGCACGCTGCCGTTCAAGCTGTGGCTCATTGCCGAAATCGTGGTTTGCGCGGTGCGCCTCGCCACGCTCACGCTTTCGCGCCGCCGCGCCGCGGAGGGCAAGAGCACGCCCACGGACTTCTATATTCTGTTGGCCCCGCTGTGGGGCGCGACGGTCGGCTATGGCGCGCTCGTCAGCGCCATGAGCCGGGACTGGGTATCCGCCACGCTCGCGTTCCTTTCTGCCGCGGCCATGGTGGGCGGCATCTGCTTTCGCAACTTCGCAGCGCCACGGCTGGTGGCGGTCATGATCTGCCTCTCGCTCGGTCCGTGCTGCATTGGCGCGCTGCTGGGCGGCGAGCCCGTTCTGCTGCTCACGCTCCTGCAAATTCCCTTCTACGTATTTGCCATGAGCATCGCGGCGCGCCACCTGAACGCCATGCTCATCTCGACGATGAAGGCCGAACGGGAAAACAGCCATCGCGCGCGCCATGACGCCCTCACGGGGCTCCTGAACCGCGACGGCCTGTTCAGCGCCGCCGGGCCGGCGAGCGCTTCGCCCATCAAGGCGGGCATGACGGTATTTTTCGTCGATCTCGACGGCTTCAAGTCGGTCAACGACGCGCATGGCCACAAGGCCGGCGACATGCTGCTCGTGCAGGTCGCGAGCCGCTTGCGCATGCTTGCCAGCGCGGGCGCGTGGGTGGCCCGCATGGGCGGCGACGAATTCGTGATCGTCGATCCTCACGTGGACCGGGCGCCGCGCGAATGGGCCAGCCTCGTGACGGAAGCGATCGAGCGGCCGTTCGAGCTTGCGCCGGGGCTGCTGGTGAGCGTCGGGGCGAGCGTCGGTTTCACGACGGTCGCGGCGGACGACCTGGACGTCGATGGGGTCTTGCGCCGTGCCGATCTCGCGATGTATGCAGTCAAGCGCGAGAAGTCGCCGGGCGAGCATGTCCCGGCGGTGGAACGGCCCGCGTGATTCTCGCTGCAAATTCACGCTGGGCGGACTGATCTGCGACAGCTTCGTTTCGATGTTGCTGATCGAAGCCGCACCGCGCGCGCTGGCGCGCCATTACCCTTTTACGAAGTTCGAAGTCTATTCCAATTGCTAAGGCATCCGTACGGACAGGGCAATTGGCGCACTCAGCCCCGCTATGCAGCGGCAAGCATATGCATCGATTCGATGCTTATTTGTCCCCGCTAAAATATCGTTCATTTTTCCAGCGCTCAAATGACATAATCTCTGCCCCGCCGGCTTGCGCGGGGCGGCGCACGTCACATCCGGTTCATAACCCTTTTGTCGACCCCGGCTAATTGCGGCGTCGCACGCGATTCTTTTTTTGATGTTAATTTAAACGTCATTCCCGATTGGCCATTTAAACGGCGATTTTCCCCATTTTTTGGTGCGAAATTGCCGAACAATGGCTTTTATTATTCGCCGCACACAAAACAGTCATCGAAACATGAACGACCGTTCTCCCAATCTCGCGCCCGCGCCACTCGAAGAAACGACACTGCGTCAGTGGTTGTCCGTTTTTGCCGTGGCGATCAGCGCATTCGCGTTCGTGACGTCCGAGTTCCTGCCAGTCGGATTGCTCACCGAGATCGCACGCGACCTCGGCGTGACGCCGGGTACCGCCGGGCTCATGGTGACCACGCCGGGCGTCATGGCGGCGATCTTCGCGCCCGGCCTGATGATGTTTGCAGGACGCATGGACCGGCGGCAGGTGTTTCTCTTGCTCACGGCCATGCTGCTCGCATCGAATATCGTCTCCGCGCTTTCGACGAATTTCGCGCTCATGCTGGTGGGCCGCGCCATGCTCGGCGCGGCGCTCGGCGGTTTCTGGACGCTCGCGACCGCAGCGGCGGGCCGCCTCGTGCACACGAGCGACGCTGCGCGCGCAACGGCCATCATTCTGACCGGTGTGACTTTCGCGACGGTGATCGGTGTGCCGCTCGGCACGTTTATCGCCGGGCTCGCGTCGTGGCGCATGTCGTTTTTCGTGACGGGCGGCCTTGTCGCGCTTGCGCTCGTCGCGCAGGCGTTGCTCGTGCCGTCGCTGCCTTCCGCCGCCGCATTGCGGCTGCGCGATTTCGCCACGCTACTGCGCCGTCCGCATGTGCGCCTGAGCATGCTGATGGTTGCGCTCGTGTTCGGCGCGCATTTCTCGACGTACACGTTCATCGCACCGCTGCTTCAGCAGGACTTCTCGATGAGCGCGATCACGCTGCTGCTGCTCGCATTCGGCGTGATTGGCTTTTTCTCGAACGCGCTGACTTCGGCGTTCGTCGCGACGCGCCTCAAGTCCGCCGTGGCGACAATGACGGCGCTGCTGTTGTGCGCGCTCTCGGCGATGATTCTCCTCGACCACGTACGCATCGGCGAGATCGCGGCGATGCTCATGTGGGGCGTGGCGTTCGGCGCGATTCCGCTGTGCTTCTCCGTGTGGATTCAGCGCGGCACGGCCGATCAGGCCGAAGCGGGCTCGGCGATGTTCGTGAGCGTGATTCAGGTGGCGATTGCGCTGGGTTCTTCGGTGGGCGGCACGATCGTGGACCGCGCGGGCGTACGCGCCGATCTGGTGCTCGGCTGCGTGCTCGCGGTGTTCGGACTCGTGACGTTGCAGCGGCTTGCGGCAATGGAGCGGCCCGCGCGGGTCGCGGCGCTCGATTGCGAGTGCAGCCCGTCGCTCGATTGACACGTGAGCGGTGGAGGTCGGCGAGCCATCGAACTCGTCGCACCACGATGCGCTAAACGCGCGCGCGTTTAGCGTCTACGCAAAAATACCCGATCGCATTGCATCGCGTTAGCGCATTGCACTGCGCTAACGTTTGCGAACGGACATGAACGTACGTGCGCGAAAGCTCGCCGGTTGCGGCGCGGCAGGCTCGCGCGCAGGACCCCTCAAGTGATGCCCGGTTTCGGCCGATATGCAATCTGGCTCCCCTGCGGTGTGCCTGGACTGCTACTCCCGAACTGAAAGCGAGCGTTACGTGCACGGAATCAAGTTTGCCTGGCTGCTATCCGGTCTGATCGGCATGCTGTTGCTGCTGGGTTGCGACCAGCAGAACCATGCCGGGAGCAGCAAGGCCGCGCCGGCGCCGACCACCATCACCGCGTTGATCTGGGCGCCGGACTGGCCGCAGGAGATGCTCGAGATCGCCGCCGAATTCGGCAAGCTCAATCCTGATGTGCACGTGAACGTTCAGTTCATGGTCGGCAACTCGATCGAGGAGAACGTCAAACCGCGCGTTGCGGCCGGCACGCTGCCGGACCTCGTCAGCATCAATCCAAACGCCTATGCCGCCGAGCTGGCCGACCAGGGCGTGCTCGCGGATGTCCGCCAGAGCGCCGCATGGAAGAACATGCTGGATCCGCTCAAGGCCGACTGGACCAGTCGCGGCGGCAAGGGATTCGGCATTTCGGGCGGCGTGGCGACGACGATGATCTATTACAACCGGGCCATGTTCGCGCAGGCCGGCATCGATACGCTGCCGACGAATTTCGACGAATTCCTCGCGGTATGCGCCAAGCTCAAGCAGGCGGGAATGATTCCGGTGATGTGGAGCGGCGGCTTTCCGAACATGCTCGGCAACGGGCCGTTCGCTTCCGGTTTCGCCAATAATGTGGTCGCGCACGAGCCGCACTGGAAAGAGAAAATGGCGGACGGCACACTGAACCTCGATACGCCGGAGGTCGCCGATATTTTCGCCAGGATCGCGCTGATACCCGAGCGTGGGTACGCGCAGCCATCGTTCATGACGACGGGCTACGACGAGGGCATTCGCCTCTTCAAGGAGGGGAAGGTGGCGATGGCGTTTCAGGGTAGCTGGGCCGCGGGCCTCATGCTGCATGGAAACGACTTCTCGGTAGGCGTGTTCGTGCCGCCATGGAACGCGCGCGGCGAACGCGTCGTGCCGGTGTTCGGCAGCGAAACGGGCTTTGCTGTTTGCGAGACGCCCAATAAGGCGGCGGCCATGCGCTTTCTGGAATTCATCACCGGCAAGGGATTTCCCATTCTTCAGAGGAAACGCCATAACGTCTCGCCGTTTCAGCAAGGCATGGGAAGCGTGGTGAGCGACGTGGAAATCGTCGACTACACGAACGCGGTCAGCCACTATCCGGTCACGGCAAGCCCCTATTATTCGTCGCTTCCTTCCAATACGATTGAGCTGGTGCATCGATTGATGCAGGATGTGCTGCTCAGGAAAATCACGCCCAGGCAGGCTGCGGAGCGCCTGGACATCTCGGTCAAGACTGAAGCGAAGATGCACTACAAATGAATGCAATCTCCGCGCTGCTGCGACGCGCCTTCGACTACCTTTGCCAGGATTTGCTTCGACGCGTCGAGATTCGATATCGACTGATTGGCGCCTTCATTCTGCTGGCGCTGCTGCCCATTATCATTTCGGGCTGCATTTCCTATGTGAAGTCGATCGCGGCGATCAAGGAAAATGCGGAGATTTTTTCGAAAGAGGTGGTGAGGCAGGTATCGAGAAACGTCGAGCTGCGCATGCAGCAGATCGAAACGGAAAGCAATCTGCTCGTACTCTCTGACCGGGTCCAGGGGGCGCTGGCGAGAGCGGCAAGCGGCAACGCCCGCGAGCAGAGCGAGGCGCGCGAGGACATGACCCGTTTGCTGCTCGAGCACTACGGGTCGGTCGATTTCATCAATCAGAAATATCTGCTCGACCAGAAAGACCAGATTCTGGATACGCAGGCATTTGCGCAGTTGACTTCGGGGGTGACGGCGCTCGTCGGCATCGCGCAAGAATCGCGTGAACGCACTTACTGGGGCAGCTACGACGATGGGGTCGGTCAGCAGAACCTGGGGATGGTGCGCGCCATTTACAACAAGAGCGACAACACGAAGATCGGCAGTCTGGTTCTGGTCGTTCGCCCTGAATACTTTTCGACGATTTTCAACGACGTCGCTACAGGCAGCGGAACCGAGATTTACGTATTCGACGCGAGCGACAACAAAATCATCGTAGTCCCAAATAATGCGTCGTTGCCCAACCCGGGTGCGACGCCCGAGCCTGGCCTGATCGAGGATATCGCCCGCCACCGCGTGTCGGGTGAGTCGAGCCGGTTCGTCAATTTCGCCGCGAAACGCGGCGGGCATTATGTTGCCGCCTACGCGCGCATTCCCGGCACGAGCTGGTTCGTGGTCAGCACGATCGCCGAACAGAGTCTGACCGCGGAGGCACAGGCCGTACGCAACCAGATCGTGGTGGTCGGCATTTCGGGGTTCCTGCTTTCCATTTTCCTTGCCTACTTTATTTCGTACAGCATTTCGGCGCCGCTCCAGGATCTGGTGGGCCGAATGCACGATACCGGCGAAGATGCCGGCGCGGTCGAGGAGGACGGCAACGAAGGGGACGGCTCGATTGGCGGGCCGGACGAGCTGGCGCGGCTCGCGCACCGTTTTGAGCGCATGCGTACGGCGATCAGGCAGAAGATTCACAAGATCAACGAAATCAATGCAACGCTCGAACAGACTGTCGTCGACCGGACGGCGGAACTCGTCGCCCGCGAACGCGAATCGCGCACCTTGATCGAGAACTCGCCCGATACGATCACGCGATATGACCGCGAGCTTCGCCGCACGTTCGCGAATCCGGCCTTCTGCACGTCGGCGGGATGCGATCTCGCCAGTGTGCTCGGCAAGCGGCCTTCGGAGCTTCCTGGCGGGCCCAATGCGCTGGTCTACGAAAGGAAGATTGGCGAGGTCATCGCGACGGGAAAGAGCGCGCAGTTCGAACTACGCTGGGCGGGAAAAGATGGGCAGGAGCAATGCACGCACATTCGCATCACGCCGGAAATCGACCGGTCCGGTCATGTCACTTCCGTGCTCGCAGTGGGTCGCGATCTCTCCGACCGGATGGCGTTCGAGGCCACCATCTGGAAACAGGCCAATTTCGACGCGCTGACGGGTCTTCCGAACCGGCAGTTGTTCCACGATCGTCTCACCGAGGAGGCGGCGCTCGCGAGCCGGACGGAAAAGCGAGTGGCGCTGATGCTGATCGACCTCGACCGGTTCAAGGAGGTCAACGACTCGCTGGGGCACGACCGCGGCGACGTGCTGCTGATCGAGGCGGGGCGCCGTATTAGCGCATGCGTGCGCAATCTGGACACCGTCGCGCGACTGGGCGGCGACGAGTTCACGGTGATCCTGCCCGATCTCGAAGACATGGAAGCGGTCGAGCAGACCGTGCGCAATATCAATCGCAGACTGACCGAGCCATTCAAACTCGGTGCGGACGAGGTCTATATTTCGGCGAGTATCGGCGTGACTGTCTTCCCCGACGACAGCATCGAACTCGACGCGCTGTTCAAGAACGCCGACCAGGCCATGTATGCGGCGAAGAATGCCGGACGCAATCGCTTTAGCTACTTCACGCCCGACATGCAACTGGAGGCGCAAACGCGCTTGCGCCTGACCAGCGACCTGCGTGCAGCGCTGCCTCGCGATCAGCTTCGGCTGGTTTATCAGCCGGTTGTCGACCTGGCAACGGGCCAGGTCCGCAAAGCGGAGGCGCTGATACGCTGGCTGCATCCGGAGCGGGGCATGATCAACCCGCTGGAATTCATTCCGCTCGCCGAAGATACGGGACTGATTATTCCGATTGGGGACTGGGTGTTCAGGCAGGCCGTGCAGCAGGCGCGGCTGTGGCGTGAGCAATACGATCCGTCGTTCCAGATCAGCGTCAACATGTCGCCGGTGCAGGTGCGCCAGGACAGCACGGTTGGCGCGCGGTGGCACGACTATCTCAATCGCGAGGGCATGCCGGGGCAAAGCGTGGTGGTGGAAATCACCGAGGGGCTGCTGCTACAGGCTGAATCGAATATCGACGAGAGGCTGCTGGATTTCCGTCTCGCGGGCATTGGCATTTCAATCGACGACTTCGGCACCGGTTATTCTTCGCTCGCGTATCTCAAACGCTTCGACATCGACTACCTGAAAATCGATCGCTCGTTTGTCCAGAACCTGAGCGTCGACGAAAACAATCAAGTGCTTTGCGAGGCGATGGTGGTGCTTGCGCACAAGCTCGGCATTAAGGTTATCGCCGAAGGCGTGGAGACCGTCGAGCAACGCGATTTTCTCAAGTCGATGGGCTGCGATTACGCGCAGGGCTATTTGTACGCCAAGCCGATCGCGCCAGAGTTGTTCGAAAATCTGGTCTGGCCGCTGGTCGAAGAAGGCGCGGCTGGCGAGCAGGAGCGAAGCGATAACTAACGAATGGATGCGCTAGCATCGTATCGACTCGTTGCGAAACGTTCGAATCAAAATAGTCAGGCGGCATATAAATCGACGCGTTCAGGTGTTCTGTACGAAGACGTACGGAACACGAAAGGTTTTTCCCTCAGTCTACGGTCTGCATTGACCGTGTGCCTGTATTCGACAATCAGGCTGCGCGAGGGATCGCAATGAACGTGCTGAACGAAGAACGGCCGCTCGATGAAGTCGCGCGGGTGGGAGTGGAAAGTGCACAGGCGCTCGCCGAGTCGATGGACGACGACGGAGTGGGCGTGCTTTACGACAGCGTGCCAGCGGCAATTCTCACGAAGCTCTGCAGCGGGGTAGCCGAACTCGTCGAGCAGCACGGCACCCGCTACTTCGGCTTCAACGGGGCGCAATGGATCAGCGGTACCTGCCTTGCCCCGCTTTTCGAAGACTCGGGGCTGCACGCGTTATTGCGCCAGTTGTATGTGCGCAAGATGGGGACACTGCCGCCCAGCGACCGGATTTATCCGGTGATGCGCGTGCTTTCGGGAGAGCAGGGAATCCGTCACTCGAACAATTTCCACTACGACTCGTATGCCGTGTCGATCTTGCTGCCGGTTCTGATTCCCAACGACCCGGGCGAACTGGCAGGCCATCTTGTGATGTTTCCGAATCTACGCAATGCGCGGCGGTTTGCGATCGTCAATATCGTCGAGAAGGCGATAGTGGAAAAACTGCTCGCAAGGATCTGGCGCCTACCGCGTGTTCAGAAGTGGCTTTCGGCGAAGGTCGTCACGCTGAAGCCGGGGAATCTTTATTTTTTCTGGGGCTTGCGCTCGCTGCATGCGAATCAGGCTTGCGCGCCCTCCAGCGTCCGGTGCACGGTGCTGTTCCACTTTGGCGACCCGCATGAAAGCAGTGTATTCAAAGGGCTCAGCCACCGGCTGCACGCGTTGAAGCTGCGGCGGATGGCACGCGATTGACGCGTTGTATTTGGCAACGCGCCAACATGCCAACACACATCGCTCGCGCGCCGCAGCCGCCATTACTGCGCGAGCCATCCTCCGTCTACCTTCAACTCCGCGCCGCGCATCTCGCGCGCCGCTTCCGAGCACAGAAACGCCGCCACGCCGCCAATCTGCTCGACCGTCGCAAAGCTTGCCGACGGTTGCTTTTCGCCGAGCAGTTTCAGCGTGGCGTCTTCGACTGAAATTGCCTCGCGCTGGGCCAGATCGTCGATCTGCTTTTGCACGAGCGGCGTAAGCACCCAGCCCGGACAGATTGCATTGACCGTGACGCCGCTGCGCGCGGTCTCCAGCGCGGCGACCTTGGTGAGGCCGATCACGCCGTGTTTGGCCGCGACATAGGCAGACTTGCCGACCGAGCCCACGAGCCCATGCACCGACGCGATATTGATCACGCGCCCCCAGCCCGCCGCGCGCATGATGGGAAGCGCCGCGCGCGTTGCGTGAAACGTCGCGCTCAGATTGATCGCGATAATCTGATCCCAGCGCTCGGGCGGAAAATTCTCGATCGTTTCGACGTACTGAATGCCAGCGTTGTTGACGAGAATGTCGAGACCGCCGAACGTGCTTGCCGCAAAAGCCACGAGGGCTTCGATCTCGGCGGGACGGCTCATGTCCGCGTTGTGATGCGCGGCGCGCGCGCCGGCCGCTTCGATTTGCGCGAGTGCGGGCGCTGGATCGCCGAAACCGTTCAGGACGATATTGGCGCCGGCGCGGGCCAGCGCCGTCGCAATGCCGAGACCGATGCCGCTGGTCGAACCGGTGACGACGGCGGTTTTCCCGGAGAGGGAGAGCGTGTTGGGGAGATGCATGAGTCAGTGCCTGGAATGAATGCCGGTTAGACGATGCCGGTCAGGTAGAACACGGCGATGACGAAGAAGACCGCGAGCGTCTTGATGATGGTCACCGCGAAAATGTCGCGATACGACTCGCGGTGCGTGAGGCCCGTGACCGCGAGCAGCGTGATGACCGCGCCGTTGTGCGGCAGCGTATCCATGCCGCCGCTCGCCATCGCCACCACGCGGTGGAGCACTTCCATCGGAATGTGCATGGCCTGCGCGGTCTTGATGAAGGTGTCCGACATGGCGGCGAGTGCGATGCTCATGCCGCCCGAAGCCGACCCCGTGATACCCGCGAGCGCCGAAACCGAAACAGCGGCGTTCACGAGCGGATTCGGAATGGCCTTGAGTGCATTGCCGACCACGAGGAAGCCGGGCAGCGCCGAGATCACGCCGCCGAAGCCATACTCGGACGCCGTGTTGAGCGTGGCGAGCAGCGCGCCGCTCACCGCCGTTTTCGTGCCGGTTGCGAAACGTTCCTTCACGCGGCCGAACGCCGTGACGATGACGAGCAGAATGCCGAGCAGCAGTGCGCCCTGCACGGCCCAGATCGCCACGACGCTCTTCACGGCGACGGTCACGGGCGCATGCATGCCGGGCAGCACGTCGGGCGCGACGGTGAAGCTTTCGCCGTACCACTGCGGAATCCACTTCGTCAGCAGGAAGTTCGCGACGCCAACGAGCACGAGCGGCGCAATGGCGAGTGCCGGATGCGGCAGATTGCCGGTCTCGACGCGCTCGGGTTCGTTCACGAGCGACGTGCCATAGCCTTCCCCCTTCGCCATCGCGCTGCGGCGGCGCCATTCGAGGTACGTGAGACCGACCACGATGATGAAGATCGAGCCGATCACGCCGAGCCAGGGCGCGGCCCACGCGGTGGTCTTGAAGAACGTGGTGGGGATGATGTTCTGGATTTGCGGCGTGCCGGGCAGCGAATCCATCGTGAACGTGAACGCACCGAGCGCAATCGCGCCGGGCATGAGGCGCTTGGGAATGTTGCTCTGGCGATAGAGTTCGGCGGCGAACGGATACACCGCGAATACCACGACGAAGAGCGACACGCCGCCATACGTGAGCAGCGCGCACACCGCGACGATCACGGCGTTGGCGCGCGAGCGGCCAATGTAGCGGATCGCGGCGGCAACGATCGCCTCGGAAAAGCCGGATAGTTCGATGACCTTGCCGAATACCGCGCCGAGCAGGAACACGGGGAAGTAGAGCTTGACGAAGCCGACCATCTTTTCCATGAAGATGCCGGAAAAAACGGGTGCGACGGCGGAAGGGTCGATCAGCAGCACGGCGCCTAGTGCGGCGATGGGCGCAAAGAGAATGACGCTGTAGCCGCGGTAGGCCACGAACATCAGGAACGCCAAAGCGGCGATCACAATTACAAAGGACATCTTGTCTCCAGTGGGTTTATTCGTGCAGGTCTGTTTGTTGTTTGCGCGCGCCGAAGCCGGCGCGACCGCGCAATAGAGCAGGATATGTGCCAGCGGCCGGCGCGCCTTGCGCGAGACGGTGCGGTAAAGGGAAGGGGGCGTGCGGGGTGCGTGCCGGGCTGGTTGTGGCGGCAACGCGTCTCAAGACTGAGACGGCTTTGGCGAAGAAGCAGGCCGCCGCTCGCATGTCCACGCGTAAAGTCCCGAAATATCAAAGGACATGGGGCCATCTCATTTCTGAGATAATGCGTCCCGAAAATGAGAATCCACAGGCCGTGGCAGACCAAGTCCTCGCCTCGAACGACGAATAGAACCGAATGGAAATCGAAACGACCGCGCTGCTGGCCGACTACGACCACGTGCGCAAGCTGGCGATGCAATCGCTCTTTCAGTCGCTGGACAAGTTCAGCGAAGGCACCGTGATCGTCGATCGCAACGCGCGCGTGGTGTGGATCAACCGGCATTACGCGGCGCGCTTCGGGTTCGACGATCCGGCGGCGGTGATCGGTCTCGATTGCGAAAGCGTCATTCCCAACAGCATGATGCGCGACGTCGTGAAGGGCGGCGAGCCTATCCTGCTCGACATTCTCGAAACCGATCGCGATCCGATCGTCGTGACGCGTTTGCCGATCAAGGACGACAACGGCGAAACGATCGGCGCGGTGGGCTTTGTGCTGTTCAACGAACTCAAGGGGCTGTCGCCGCTTTTCAGCCAGTACGCGCGGCTGCGTGCCGAACTGATCAGCACGCGCCAGTCGCTCGCGCAGGTGCGCCGCGCGAAGTACAGCTTTTCAAGCCTGATCGGCACGAGCGCCGCAAGCCTCGAAGTGAAGCGTCAGGCGCGCCGGGCCGCGCGTCTCGCGTCGCCGGTGCTGCTGCTCGGCGAAACGGGCACCGGCAAGGAACTGCTCGCGCATGCCATACACGGCGCGTCCGGGCGCGCGGACGGCCCGCTCGTCACGGTGAACGTCGCGGCGATTCCCGACACGCTGCTGGAACTCGAATTCTTCGGCGCGGAAGCAGGTGCCTATACCGGCGCGGAGCGCAAGGGGCGTATCGGCAAGTTTGAACTGGCGCAGGGCGGCACGCTCTTTCTCGACGAGATCGGCGACATGCCGCTCGCGCTGCAGGGCAAATTGCTGCGGGTGTTGCAGGAGCAGGAGTTCGAGCCGCTCGGCTCGAATCGCATCGTGCGCACCGACGTGCGCATCATCGCGGCGACGTCGGCGGATCTGCCCGCGCTCGTGGCACAGGGCCGGTTTCGCGCGGACCTCTACTATCGGCTCAACGTGCTGATGATTCGCGTGCCGCCGCTGCGCGAACGCCTCGCGGACATCGAGGCGATGGCCTATTCGATTCTCGACAAGCTTGCGGTGGAAAGCGGCGCGGGGCACCTCGAACTCGACAAAGATGCGCTTGCGGTGCTGTGTGCCTATAGCTGGCCGGGCAACGTGCGCGAATTGCGCAATATGCTCGAGCGCGCGGTGCTGCTATCGGATAGCGAGCGCATCGATGCGCGCTCGCTCGCGCGCTTCATCGGCGATGGGCGCGGGCCGCGCCGGGGCGAGGAGGGCGGCGATCGGCGCGATACGCAAGAGAGCGCGGGCGTGGTGCAGCATCATCAGTATGACGAAGCAATGCGCGATTTCGAACGCCGCTTTCTGACCGATGCGTTGCGTGCGGCAGGCGGTCAAGTGACGAAAGCCGCCGCACAGATCGGTATGGCGCGTGCGACGCTGTACCGGCGGATCGTTGCGCTTGGTATCGACGTTTGACGTAGTAGTGAGCCCGGGCAAACCGAATTTTCGCCGGGCGTCGAATCAGGTGTTCGCCAGGTATCGCGATTATTTCGCGGCGCTGACCGGTGCGATCGCGCCAGAGAATCATTTCACGAGCACATCGGGTTTCGATCACAACATGATGCGCAAGGTCGTGCCGGCACCCGCTGCCGCTCACCCGCCCGCAATGAGTTTTTTGCGCGCGGCCTTCACGCGCGCGAAATGCGCTTCGTCCCAGTCGTAAAAGCCCGCGCCGCTACGCACGCCTACGCGCCCCGCGTGGACTTGCGCGCGCAACAGATCGATCACGTCTTCATCCTTCGCGAGTTCCGGCATCAGATGCGAGGAGATGTCGACGAAGGTGTCGAGGCCGCCCATGTCCGCACTTTCGAACGGGCCGACAATACCCCAGCGGCGGCCGAGCGACGCCTTCATCACGCGGTCCACCACCTCGGGGCTCGCCGCGCCCGAACGCACGATGTTGAGCGCCTCGCGCAGCACCGCGAATTGCAGCCGGTTGCCCACGAAGCCCGGAATCGCCTTGGCGAGCACCACCGGCTCCATGCCGATCGCGCGCATGAGCGCGTCGGTTCGCGCGGTGACGTCGGCCGTCGTGGCGCTCCCCGGCACGACTTCGACGAGCGGGATCATGTGCGGCGGATTCCAGAAGTGCGCGATCACGAAGCGCTCGGGCGCAGCCAGCGGTCCCGCTAGCAGATCGGGCTCGAAGCCGCTCGTGTTGCTCGCGAGAATCGCGTCGGGTGCCAGCACGGCGCCGAGTTGCGCGTAGAGCCGGTGCTTGAGTTCGAGCACTTCGGGCACGGCCTCGAAGACGAACTGGGCTTCAGTCATCGCTTCGAGCGCAGCACTCGTTTCGATACGCGTGAGCGCGGCCGCGCTCGCCGCTGCGTCGATGCGGCCAGCGTCGATCAGTTCGTCGAGCACGGCCTGGGCCTTGGCGGTCACACTCTCGAGCCGTGCGGGATCGACGTCATGCACGATCGTGCGCAGTCCGTGCAGCGCGCATTGCGTCGCAATGCCAACACCCATCAATCCCGTGCCGATCACGCCCGCCACCGTCACCGTTCTGTCCATGCTTCGTCATCTCCTTGCTGTTCGTAATCTGGGCTCGACAGCATAGCGCTTCGCACCGTGCGGCGGCGCGTCGGTCCGGCTGGCCGCCAATAATCGGGGACATATTCTGCGTCGCATCCGGTTATACCCTGGGGCTATTTCACCGGCGTGAGGACTCTGGTATAACTGCGCTCCCAAGCTGATTACGTTTTAGCACGGCAAAAAACCGCAGGCGCGGGAGGTCGTGAAAAGGAGTGCAATGGCGCGCGTAGTGGTGGTGGGCAGCATCAACATGGACATGGTCGTCGCGACCGACACGTTTCCCCGGCTCGGCGAAACGCTGTTCGGCACGCATTTTTCGACGCATCCGGGCGGCAAGGGCGCGAACCAGGCGGTCGCGGCGGCGCGCCTTGGCGCCGAGGTGACGATGATCGGTTGCGTGGGCGCCGACGCGTTCGGCGGCGAAATGAAAGCGACGCTCGCGCGCGAAGGCATCGATATCGCCCATGTGAGCACGGGTCGCGAGGCGACCGGCATCGCGTCGATCACGCTCTCGGGCGGCGACAACGCGATCATCGTCGTGCCCGGCGCGAACCACGAGCTTTCGCCTGAAGACGTCGACCGCGCAAGCGATGCAATCGCGCAGGCCGATGTCGTGCTCGCGCAGCTCGAAGTGCCTTACGCAACGGTGCTGCACGCCGCGCGGCGCGCCCGCGAACACGGCAAGCCGTTCTTTCTCAACCCCGCGCCCGCAGTCGAGCTGAGCGGAGAGTTGCTCGAGCTGACCACGCTGCTGACGCCAAACGAACACGAACTCGCCACCGCGCTGCAAACGCCGGAAGGCGCGTGGGCCGAGGTCATCGCGCGCTCGCCCATCCGCATCGCGATGACGCACGGTAAAGACGGCGCGTACTACGCCGACGACAATGGCGCGCTCGCCCATCAGCCGGGCTTTGTCGTCGCGGCCGTCGACACGACCGGCGCCGGCGACACATTCAACGGCGCGCTCGCGGCGTTCTGGCATCGCGGCATTGGCGAGGCCGTGCGGCGCGCGAACGCGGCGGGCGCGCTTTCGGTCACCCGCGCCGGCGCGCAGGGCGGCATGCCCACGCTCGCCGAGCTCGAAACCTTCCTGAATACGCAAGCCTGAGATTCGCAGTGAAAAAACACGGACATCTGAATCGCGACATCGCGCGCGTGCTGGCCCGCATGGGCCACACGGACAGCCTCGTGATCGCCGACTGCGGGCTGCCGGTTCCCGACGGCGTGGAATGCATCGACGTTTCGCTCGCAGTGGGCGTACCCGACTTCTTCGCGGTGCTCGACAGCGTACTTGCCGACTTCAAGGCCGAGCGCGCGGTGTTCGCGAGCGAAGCGCAGACGCACAACGCGGCCGTGGTGGCGCGCAGCCGCGACATGGCCGCCGCTCACATCGCCGTGGAAAACGTGCCGCACGAAGAATTCAAGCGCCGCTGCCGCGAGGCGAAGGCGGTGATCCGCACCGGCGAATGCAGCCCTTATGCGAATGTGATTCTGCATTCGGGCGTGATTTTCTGAGAGGTCCAGGATGCAAGTGATGATGCAGGGGATCGGCAAGGCGTTCGGTCCGGTTCGGGTGCTCGAAGGCGTCGATTTCCGCATCGAGGCGGGCGAGATCCACGCGCTGATGGGCGAGAACGGCGCAGGCAAATCGACGCTCATGAAGATCCTGAGCGGCGTGTATCAAGCCGACGCGGGCGAGATTCTCGTCGATGGGCGCGCGGTGCAGATCCGCAGCACCGTCGAGGCGGAACGCGCGGGCATTGCCATCATTCACCAGGAATTGAATCTCATCCCGCAACTCACGGTGATGGAGAATCTCTTCCTTGGCCGCGAGCCGAGCCGCTTCGGCATGGTCGATACCGCGACGATGCGCAGCGAGGCGCGCAAGTGGCTCGACAAGGTGGGCGCACAGCGTATCGATCCGCAGAGCGAAGCGGGCATGCTCTCCATCGGCCAGCAGCAGCTCGTGGAAATTGCCAAGGCGCTTTCACTGAACGCGCAAGTGCTGGTGATGGACGAGCCAACGGCCGCGCTCACGAACCGCGAGATCGAAACGCTCTTCGAAATCATGCAGGCGCTCAAGGCGAGCGGCGTGGCGATCGTCTACGTTTCGCACCGCATGGAAGAGATCTTCCGCGTGTGCGACAAGATCAGCGTGCTGCGTGACGGCCATTTCGTTGGCGAACGCGCGATTCGCGATACCGGTTTCGACGAGATCGTACGGCTGATGGTGGGCCGCGAGCTTGGCGAGCGTTTCCCCAAGCGCAGCCATGCGCCGGGCGCTGTGCGCATGAGCGTGTCCGGTCTTGCCGACGAAGGCCATATCGAAGGCATTACGTTCGACGTGCGCGCGGGCGAGGTGCTCGGTATTGCCGGTCTCATGGGCGCGGGCCGCAGCGAGATTCTGCGCACGCTGTTCGGCGCGAACCGCAAGACCGCGGGCGCCGTCACGCTCGACGGCAAGCCGCTCGATGTGCGCGACGCGTCGAGCGCGATTGCGGCGGGCATCGGCTTCGTCACGGAAGACCGCAAGCGGCAGGGGCTCGTGCTCGGCATGTCGGTGCGCGAAAACGCGACGCTCGTGCATCTGGACCAGTACGCCACGCTCGGCTTCGTCAACGAGCGTGCGGAGCGCACCGCTGTCGACGGCCTCATCAAGCAGTTGCGTGTGCGTACGCGCGATGCGGAACTGGACGTCAAGGCGCTTTCGGGCGGCAATCAGCAAAAGGTCGTGTTCGCCAAGTGGCTCGCTCAGCCGCCGAAGGTGCTGCTGCTCGACGAGCCCACGCGCGGCGTGGACGTGGGCGGCAAGGCCGAGATCTACACGATCATCAATCAGCTCGCGGAGCAGGGCGTCGCCATTGTGATGGTGTCGTCCGAACTCCCCGAAGTGCTGGCCATGAGCGACCGCATTCTCGTCATGCATCAGGGGCGCCAGAACGGCATCTTCGAAGCGGCCGCGGCCACCCAGGAACTGATCATGGCGGCCGCCGCTGGCGGCCAGGCAGCGCCGCAAGCTGTGGCGGCCTGAGCGAAAACGCATATCAATTCACTGCAAACTAGCGAGACATGACATGTCGCAAGTGACCCTCACCCCCGGCAGCCGGGCGACGCTGCAAAAACTCGGCCCCTTCGTAGCACTGCTGATCATTTCCGTGGCGCTCTCGATCGTGAGCCGCGACTTCCTCACGCTCGACAATCTGCTCAACGTCATGCGTCAGGCGTCGATCAACGCGCTGATCGCGTTCGGCATGACGCTCGTGATTCTGCTCGGCGGCATCGATCTTTCTGCGGGCTCCGTGCTCGCGCTTTCCTCGGTGATCATCGCGACGCTGCTGAGTGCGGGCACGCCCGCCATCTTCGCGACGCTCGCCGGTCTCGCGGCTGGCGGCCTGATGGGCTTCGCCAACGGTCTCGTCATCAGCAAGGGCCGAGTCGCGCCGTTCATCGCCACGCTCGGCTCGATGACGGTGCTGCGCGGCCTCGCGCTCGTCGTCTCGAACGGCAGCCCGATCAGCAGCTTCAACAGCGACTTCTTCTCGCTGCTGGGCGGCGGCTATGTCGCGCGCCTCGTGCCGATTCCCGTCGTGCTCATGCTCGTGATGTTCGGCGTGTTCTGGGTGCTGCTGCGCAAGACCGTGTTCGGCCGCCATATCTATGCAACGGGCGGCAACGCCGAATCGGCGAAGCTTTCCGGCGTGAAGGTCGACCGCATCCAGTTGTGGGTTTATACGATTGCCGGTGTGATGTCGGCGCTCGCGGGTGTGGTGCTGACCTCGCGTCTGAACTCCGCGCAACCGACTGCGGGCACGGGCTACGAGCTCGACGCCATCGCGGCGGTCGTGCTGGGCGGCACGAGCCTCACGGGCGGCCGTGGCTGGATCTTCGGCACGCTCGTGGGCGCGCTGCTGATCGGCGTGCTCAACAACGGTCTGAACCTGCTCGATGTGTCGTCGTTCTATCAGCAGGTCATCAAGGGCATCGTGATCCTGCTCGCCGTGCTGATCGATCGCGGCAACAAGAAGTCGTAACTGAATGGCCTCGTCGCGCAATGTTTGCGCGGCGAGGCAGTTTTATATCAATAGCAATCCTGAGTTTTTTATCTCCACACACTCCATATATAACGAGGAGGAAGACTATGTATAAGCATAATTCGCCGTCGATCTCGAAGCTCTTTATGGCGCTCGTCGCCGGTTCACTCGCGCTGGGCCTCGCGGCCTGCTCGAAGGAAGGTCCGGGCAGCAGTGCGGATGCGGGCGCGAGCGGCGCGTCCGCTGCGGCCCCGGCTTCGGGCGGCGCTGTCACGGTCGGTCTGTCGATCTCGACGCTCAACAATCCGTTCTTTGTCTCGCTCAAGAAGGGCGCCGAAGACGAAGCGAAGAAGGACGGCGTCACGCTCATCACCGTCGACGCGCAGAACGACCCGGCCAAGCAGCAGGCCAGTGTGGAAGACCTGATCGAAAAGAAGGTCAACGTCATCCTGATCAACCCGACCGATTCCTCGGCGGTGGCCAACGTCGTGAAGGAAGCGACGAGCAAGGGCATCAAGGTCATCTCGCTCGACCGCAGCGTGAATGGCGCGGAAGTCAGCTCGCACATCGCCTCGGACAACAAGGCAGGTGGCAAGATGGCAGCCGGTTTCCTCGCCGAGAAGCTGGGCGGCAAGGGCAACATCGTCGAACTGCAGGGTATTCCGGGTTCGTCGGCGGCCAACGAGCGCGGCGCCGGTTTCGACGATGAAATCGCTGCGAAGGGCGGCGTGAAGATCGTCACGAAACAGCCTGCCGACTTCGATCGCGCCAAGGGCCTTTCGGTGATGGAGAACATCATCCAGAGCAACAAGGACATCCAGGGCGTGTTCGCGCAGAACGACGAAATGGCGCTGGGCGCGGTGAAGGCGTTGCAGGCTGCGGGCCTGAAGAACGTGGCCGTGGTCGGCTTCGACGCCACCGACGACGCGATCGCCGCGGTCAAGGCCGGCCAGATGGCCGCAACCGTGCAGCAGCAGCCCGAACTGATCGGCCAGTACGGCGTGCAGGCCGCGAAGAAGGTGGTCGACGGCCAGCCGGTCGACAAGTTCATCGCGGTGCCGCTGAACCTGTACAAGCAGTAAGCACGTTTTCAGGCGCGCGCGAGCGTAGTACCATCGAACGCGAAGTTCTTCGCGTATGCGCGAGCCTGGGAAGCGTCGAGCGCCCCGTGCCACACGGGGCGCCTCGTTTGGGCGTTTGCCCTTGGGTTTGTCCCCCCTCCAGGCCGCATCGCCGGCGCTTCGCTCTCGCGTTCATCCGATCCCAAACCCATACCCAGCAGGAACGCCGCGTGTCCCAGTTCGAGCGTCTGACTATCGACGACATTGCCCGCCTCGCGGAGGTTTCGCGCACCACGGCCAGCATGGTGCTCAACGGCAACGCCGAGCGCTACCGCATTTCGGCGGCGACGGTCGAGCGCGTGCTGCAGGTGGCGAAGGACCATCATTTCACGCCGTCACAATCGGCGCGCGCACTGCGCTCGCGGCGCAGCAACACGATCGGCCTCGTGATTCCCGATCTGACCAACTCGGCGCACGCCGCGCTCGCCCAGGCCATGGAGTGGCAATGCCGCGAGCGTTACCGGTATCAGCTTGTGATCGTGACGAGCGATGAAGATCCGGTGCGCGAGACCGAGGGCATCGCGCATCTGGTCGCGCAGCAGGTGGACGGCGTGGTGGTCGTGCCGTGCACCGCCGAAGCGCCGCGCTACGACAAATGGGTCAAGCGTTTGCCGATCGTGTTCGCCGACCGCCGCGTGGCGACGAGCGCGATTCCCTACGTGATTACCGATGCCGCCGAAACGGTGGCCGCTTTGGTGGGCGAGACGATCGAGCAGGGCGCGCGGGAAGTGGTGTTCTTCGGCGGCCAGCCTGAGCTTTCGCCTAGCCGCGACCGCCTTGCGGGCTATCGGCTCGCGCTCGAGCGGCATGGTATCGCGGAGCAGGCCGACTGGGTGTTTCAGCGCGACTATCAGCGGGAGTCGGGCTACGCGCTGATGAAGGCCTGGTTCGAAGCGCATGGGCGCTATCCCGAGGCGCTTTTCGCCGGGTCGATCACGCTCCTGGAAGGTTTGCTGGAGTTCGTGAACGAAGCGCACCAGCTTGCCCAGGCGCCCGGCCGCGTGATGACGTTCGACGATCATCAGTTGCTCGACTGCCTGCCGCTACGCATCGACGCTATCGTGCAGGACAGCGCTCAACTCGCGGAACATAGCCTGCGCTGCGTGTTTTCGCTGCTCGAAGGCGAAGGCGCGCCCGAGTCGATCCAGGTGCCCGCCCAGATTCACTACCGGCAGGGGCGCGGGCGAGTCGCCGCGTAGCGGAAATTGCGCAAAGAGCGCAATGCGGGTCGTCGATCCGTTCGAGGCAGCGCCCAGCCAACGGGAGTATCGTTGCGCATGTGATCCACGAGGGTAGGACAAGCGATGACGCGTCTAGACGACCCCATCGATGCTGAACGCTTCGACGACGAATGGCTCGAAGCGGACGGCGCTGGCGGATTCGCCTCCGGCACGGTGGGCACCGCACGCACGCGCCGCTATCACGCGCTGTTGCTCACGGCCAGGCAGCCGCCCACGAACCGCGTGGTGCTCGTCAACGGCATCGAAGCCTGGCTCGAGGACGGGGAGCGCAAGACCGCGCTGACGATGCAGCGCTACGCACCCGATCTGCTTTATCCCGATACGTCGACAAGCATCGCAAGCTTCGATACATCGCCGTGGCCCACGTGGCGCTACCGGCTGGACGGCGGCAGCGTGCTCACAGCCGAAGTGTTCGTTGCGAAGGCGAGCGGCGAAACCGTGCTGCGCTGGCGGCTTGAAGGACCTACCGGGACTGGCGGTGCCGTGCTGAAAGTCCGCCCGCTGATCTCGGGCCGCGACTACCACGCGCTGCACCACGAGAACCCCGCGTTCGACTTCGATGCCCGGATCGACGGCGAGTCCGTGCGCTGGCAGCCGTACGGCGATCTGCCTGCCATCGTCGCGCGCTCGAACGGCCGCTATACGCATGCGCCGGACTGGTACCGCAACTTCTGCTACACGCGCGAACGCGAGCGAGGTCTCGACTGCATCGAGGACCTCGCGACGCCAGGCGTGTTCACCTTCGATCCCGGCAAAGGCTATGCCGTAATACTGTTGCGTGCTCAACTATCGTCCGGTGTGGCCGATACCTCGCGCGAGGACGACGAAAGCACGGCGAGCCGCGCGCAACTGCTCGCCGGTTTCGAGGAGGTGCGCCGCGCGTCGTTCGGCTCGCGCCTGCAACGCTCGGCGAACGCCTATGTCGTTGCGCGCGGCGACGGCCGCACAATCGTCGCGGGCTATCCGTGGTTCACCGACTGGGGCCGTGACACGTTCATCGCCATGCGCGGTCTGCTGCTTGCGAACGGGCATTACGAACAAGCCGGCGCGATCCTGCTCGAATGGGCGGCCACGGTTTCCGAGGGCATGCTGCCAAACCGCTTTCCCGATGCTGGCGGTGCGCCCGAATACAACTCCGTCGACGCATCGCTGTGGTTCGTCGTGGCGGTGCACGATTATTTTGCCGCTGCGAACTTGCCACCCGAAGCGCGGCATGCGCTGCAGGGTGCCGTCGGCGCGATCCTCGAAGGCTATGCACGCGGCACGCGCTACCGGATCGGCGCCGACCCGCGCGACGGCCTGCTGCGAGCGGGCGTGCCGGGCGTGCAGCTTACGTGGATGGACGCGAAGGCGGGCGACTGGGTGGTCACGCCGCGCATGGGCAAGCCGGTCGAAATTCAGGCGCTGTGGATCAACGCGCTGCGCATTGCCTGCGCATGGGATACGCGCTGGCGCGAACTCGAAGCGCGCGCCAGCGCCGCGTTTGCCGAGCGCTTCGTCGATCCGTCCACGGGCGCACTGTTCGATGTGGTCGACGTCGATCACGTGGACGGCACGGTCGATCGCTCGATCCGGCCGAACCAGATTTTCGCGGCAGGCGGCCTGCCGTTCGCGCTGCTGGAAGGCGATGCGGCGCGTGCGATCGTCGCGCAGGTTCAAACGGATCTGCTCACGCCCATGGGGTTGCGCACGCTCGCGCCGTCCGACCGCGCGTATCGCGGGCAATACCGTGGCGGTGTGTTCGAGCGCGACGGCGCCTATCATCAGGGCACCGTCTGGCCCTGGTTGCTCGGCCCCTTCGTGGATGCCTGGCTGCGCGTGAACGGCGATACTGCGGCGCAGCGCGCGCTCGCACGCGAGCGCTTTGTCGCGCCGCTGCTCGCGCACCTCGAGCGTGCCGGGCTCGACCATATTTCCGAAGTCGCCAATGGCGATGCGCCTCACGAGCCCGGCGGCGCGCCGTTCCAGGCATGGTCGCTGGGCGAACTGCTGCGCGTTCTCAAACGGCTCGGGGACGCCGGCTAGCCCGCGCCCGTTGCGCGGTCCGCACGCCCAGCAGGGAAAC
This sequence comes from Paraburkholderia sp. JHI869, assembly GCF_038900775.1. NCBI lineage: Bacteria > Pseudomonadati > Pseudomonadota > Betaproteobacteria > Burkholderiales > Burkholderiaceae > Paraburkholderia > Paraburkholderia sp. JHI869. Next base: position 49,009 of record NZ_JAYMSC010000016.1, on the reverse strand, counting down.
CGCGCTAGCATGTGAAGCGAGAATGTGAAGCGCGGCCCACCCAGGCCGGCCCCACTCAAGGAGATGCCCATGCTGCAGCGCGCCGCCGGCCTCATCCACACGGTTGAAGGTCAACGCCTGTACTCGTCCGATTACGCTCGCTGGCAACGCTGGGGGCCGTACCTCAGCGAGCGTCAATGGGGTACGGTACGCGAGGATTACAGCGCGAACGGCACCGCGTGGGACTATTTCCCGCACGACCACGCGCGCATGCGCGCCTATCGCTGGGGCGAGGACGGCCTGGCCGGTTTCGCCGACGAGCGGCTGAACTGGTGCTGCTCGCTCGCGCTGTGGAACGGCCGCGACCCGATCTTGAAGGAGCGTCTGTTCGGGCTCACGAATCAGGAAGGCAATCACGGCGAGGACGTGAAGGAGTTGTACTTCTACCTCGACAGCACGCCGACGCATTCCTATATGCGCATGCTTTACAAGTACCCGCAGGCCGCGTTTCCCTATCAGGACCTGATCGACGAAAACGCGCGGCGCGGCGCCGGCTTACCCGAATATGAAATCCTCGATACAGGCGCATTCGACGACAAGTGTTATTTCGATGTGCTGATCGAATATGCGAAGCACACGCCGGAAGACGTCGTCATGCGCGTGAGCGTCGAGAACCGCGGTGGGCAGCACGCATCGATCGACGTGCTGCCGCAGATCTGGGCACGCAACACGTGGTCGTGGAAGGCTACAGGAGACAAGCCGTCGCTCAAGCTAGTCTCCTCGTCCGCGGGCGAGCACGTGGTCGCGCACTGTGGCACGCACGAGCCGCTCGTCGTGACGGCGGCCGCACAAGAGGGCGCGCGCGTCGAGTGGCTGTTTTGCGAGAACGAGACCAACGTGAAGCGTCTATTCGGCATGGACGGCGCCGGTCCGTTCAAGGACGGCTTCGACGACTATGTCGTGCACGGCAACAACGACGCGATCCGCCGCGACGCAGGCACCAAGGCGGCCGCGCGCGTGCATCTGGAGATTGCGGCGCACAGCCGCGCGGTTGTCACGTTGCGCTTGCGTCCGCTGTCCGAGGCGAAAGAAGAGGTGGCGCTCGATATCGACAGTCTTTTCGCTCAACGCATTGCGGAGGCGGACGCGTTCTACGACGCGCTGCAGCGCGACATCGAGAGCGCCGACGCCCGGCTCGTGCAGCGCCAGGCGCTGGCGGGCATGCTGTGGTCGAAGCAGTACTACCAGTACGACGTGAACCGCTGGATGGAAGGCGACCCGCTGCAGCCGGCGCCGCCCGCGAGCCGTCTGCGCGGGCGCAACGCGGACTGGCGGCATCTGTGCAACGCGGACATCCTCTCGATGCCGGACAAGTGGGAGTACCCGTGGTATGCATCGTGGGACCTCGCGTTTCAGGCGGCCGCGTTCGCGCTGGTCGATCCGATGTTCGCAAAGAAGCAGATGCTGCTGCTCGTGAAGGACCGCTATCAGCATCCGAACGGGCAGTTGCCCGCGTACGAATGGGCGTTCGGCGACGCGAATCCGCCCGTGCACGCGTGGGCGGCGTGGCGCGTGTACGAGATCGATCGTGCGATCACTGGCCAAGCGGACCGTGAATTTCTCGAACTCATTTTCCACAAGCTGCTCCTGAATTTTTCGTGGTGGGTGAACCGCAAGGACGCGGACGGCCACAACATCTTCCAGGGCGGCTTTCTCGGGCTCGACAACGTCGGCATCTTCGACCGCTCGTCGCCGCTGCCGACGGGCGGCCACATCGACCAGGCGGACGGCACGGCGTGGATGGCGGCCTACGCGCTCGACCTCATGCGCATCGCGCTCGAACTCGCGTTTGCGAACCACGTGTTCGTGGATATCGGCGTGAAGTTCTTCGAGCACTTTTTGTACATCGCGGGCGCGGTGAGCTGCGACGACGGCTGCGATACGGGACTGTGGGACAGCGTCGACGAGTTTTTCTACGACAAGCTGAGACTGCCGGACGGCAACAGCGTGCCGCTGCGCATGCGCTCGATCGTCGGGCTGATTCCCTTCTTCGCCGTGCGTGTGCTGGAGGAGCGCGTGCATGGCGGCCTGCCGGGGCTGCGCGACCGGCTGGTCTTCTTCCTTCAGCACCGGCCCGACCTTGCGAGCCTCGTGTCGCGCTGGAACGAACCCGGCAAGGGCAATTCGTTGCTGCTCTCGCTCTTGCGCGGGCACCGGATGAAGGCGCTGCTGCGGCGGATGCTCGACGAAGCCGAATTTCTCTCGGACCACGGCGTGCGCGCGCTTTCTCGCGCCCATCTCGACGAGCCGTTCGTTTACCGCCATAACGGCTGCGACTTCGGCGTCAAATACCTGCCCGCCGAATCGGACTCGCGCGTGTTCGGTGGCAATTCGAACTGGCGCGGCCCGGTGTGGATGCCCGTCAACTATCTGCTGATCGAGTCGCTCTACGAATTTCACCGCTATTATGGCGACGATTTTCGCGTCGAGTATCCGACTGGCTCGGGCAAGAAGCTTTCGCTCGCGCAGATCGCGGACGAGCTTGCCCGGCGCGTCACGACGCTCTTTCTGCTCGACCGCAACAACGAGCGCCCGGTCATGGGCGCGTACCCGCTGCTGCAGGCCGATCCGCGCTGCCGCGATCTCGTGCTGTTTCACGAGTACTTCCACGGCGACAACGGGCGTGGCGTCGGCGCATCGCACCAGACCGGCTGGACTGGACTCGTCGCGCTGATGCTCCAGCCGCGCATGATGAGCCCATCGGGCAACGTGCCGGTCGCGGGCGAAGTTGAAGACACGGAGGCGGTGAAGTGATCTCGCCGCCGGGTTCGCACATGTCGGCTGCGAACCAGCACTCGCCGTATGCAAGCGTTGGACAGCAGAAGACACCCGGTACGCCCAAAATTCGCAAGCAGAGCCGAAACGCCCCACAGGGAAGGGCTTAGAGCCCGCTGGCACGCTAGATGCGTTCACGCCTACCGACAGTTGGGCCCAGCCAACTGCCGCCGCGTCGAGGTGCATCATGTCGAGCGTTCCGGATCGCAGGCCTGCGGGCCTTTCGCACGTGTTGTTTCTGATCGAGATGATCGGCCGTGCGCCGCGAGAGCTGTGGCCCTTTGTGCTCACCTGGGTCGTCCTGGTGCTCACCGTGCCGTTCTGCTGGCTCGTCATAGCCGGCGCGCTCACGCAACACGTGCTGGTGCCGCCGGTGGAAACGCCAAAGGCGCTAGCCGAAGCAGGCTACTCCTCGGAATTCCTGGCAGAACGAATTCTTTCGTCGATGCGCGTAATCAGCCACGACAGCGAGGCGGTTCCGCACGATGCTTCGCTGGCCGATAACGACAGCCCTGATATCAAGGTTCCGGGGCAGGACATCTCCTATGCCGCGATTGTCGGCTTTCTGAAATCGACGCTGTTCACGGACAAGCAGGACGTCGTCGTCCGTATCGGCATTACCCAGATGAGCGATAGCGCGGAGTCGTATATCGCGCATATTCAGATCGAAAATGGGCCATTCAATGCGATGCACGACGACGTTGTGTTCAGCGGCAATGACTTCAACCGGGCGGTGCAAGATATCGCGGTCAAGGTCATGCGGCTCGTCGAACCGAATACGCTCGCGAGCCATCTTTTCACGACGGTGCAAAAGACACGGTGTTCGCTAGACCAATGCGACTATAGCGAGGTCGAAGCGATCTATGACGATATGTTGGGCCGGCCGGGTTCACCGCAGCGCCGGTGGGCGCTCGTGGGAAAAGGCTGGCTGCTGCTCAGGCAAAACCGCTCCGAAGAGGCGGAACAGCAGACACGTGACGCGCTCCTGCTATATCCACACTCTGCGCTCTTGCAGGCCAACCTTGGTATAGCGCTCGAGCAGGAGAAAAGAATCGACGCCGCGATCGAGGCGCTGCAAGCGGGTGCTCGCGAGAGATGGAGTACCGCGGAGAACCAGCGCTTGCTCGGTGACGTCTTGTTGCACGCGCACCGGTATGCCGAGGCCCTCGGCGCGTTCCGCCGCGCAGATGAGATGCAGCACGACGATGTGAACATCCTGCATGACTGGGGAGAAGCGCTCATCGACAATGGCCAATACGCGGCGGCAATCGTCAAGCTGGAGCGCGCGGTCGAGCTGCGTCCCGATCTCGCGCCTTCGTATGAACTATGGGGCCGGGCGCTGGAAGACGCAGGCGATCTGTCTCACGCCGCGCAAAAATATGCCGAAGCCCAGAAGCGCGACAGTAGCGCGCTGAGCCCGCACGAGCAGCAACTCGCGCTGCTCGGTACGCCGCGCAAGTCGCCACGGGTATCTGCGAGTCTGCTGGTGCCGGACGGTCATGCGTAGTGTTCGCTGCTCGCCGCCAGCTTTTCGCTAGCTGATTCAGTCATTACGATTGCCCGCGAAACAACCCTTTTTCTTCGCCGGAATAAAGCCCGTGTGCGCCTCGTTCTTTGTCCGTTAGTCCCTTGGACTGAACGAGGAGTGCGGTCATGAAGTCTCTATTCGCCGTATGCGGCGTCGTAGCATGTGGGGCGGCCATCGCGACGCTCGTGTCGTGCGGCGGCGGTTCGGGTTCCAGTTCTGGTTCTAGCGGTGCGAGCGTGCCTGTCCAGTCGTCGTTCACGGCGACGGCGCTCGTTTCCGATGGTGCGGTGGCGGCTGCGCACACTGACGGGAATCTGAAAAACCCGTGGGGCATCACCTTCAATCCGAAAGGTTTCGTCTGGGTCGCGGACAACGGCACCAATGTCGCGACGCTCTATGACGGCAACGGCGTGCCGCAATCGCTGATCGTCGCCATACCCGACGGCAAGAATGGCTCGGCGTCGCCAACGGGCATTGTGTTCAACGGCACGCAAAGCTTCACGGTCACGGAAAATGGCAAGTCCGGCGTCGCCGCATTCATCTTCGCGGGCGAGGGCGGCACGATCACCGCGTGGGCGCCCACAGTCGGGCCGACCAATGCGTTCGTCATGTACGACGACGGTACGGGCGGCGCCGTGTACAAGGGGCTCGCGCTCGCGGCGTCGAACAATGCCAACTTCCTTTACGCGACCGATTTCCATAACAACAAGATCGACGTCTTCAATACCTCGTTCGCCAAAGTCTCGATGCCCGGCGCCTTCACGGACCCGGCCATGCCGGCCGGATTCGCGCCGTTCGGTATTCAGGCGATCGGCTCGAATCTGTTCGTCACGTATGCGATGCAAGACTCTGCCAAACATGACGATGTCGCGGGCGCGGGACTCGGTATGGTCGATGTGTACGACACGGCCGGCAACCTGAAGCAACACTTCGCGTCGGGGACCCCGCTCAACGCGCCGTGGGGCATTGCGCAGGCGCCCGCGAACTTCGGCACGATGAGCGGCGCGATATTGATCGGCAATTTCGGCGATGGGAGAATCAACGCTTTCAACGCATCGACCGGCCAGTCGATGGGGCCGCTCAACGGGGCGAATGGCAACGCGATTGTCGAGCCGGGCGTGTGGGGCATTGCGTTCGGCAACGACCTCAGCAATCAGCCTTCCAATACGCTGTTTTTCGCGGCGGGGCCGAATGCCGAAGCCGATGGCGTGTATGGACGTATCGATTTGAATCCGACGCCGAGCGCTGGCACGTCCACAGGCGCTGGCACCGGTACTGGCACAAGCGCGGGCGGAGGAACGAGCATGGGCATGTAGCGCTCAGCGCCCGTGCGCCGAGTCGATTCCGAGCAGGATGAGATCGATTCCCGCGAGAAAATCGACGCGGTCATCATGATCGCGTAGCTGTCTGGCGACGCTGCGGGTGAACGGATAATCCGCGGGATCGAGCTGCGACCACACCGACGCCACCTCGTCCAGAAAGTGGGTTCGATCGGCGTCCTGGTCGCGCGCGATCTGCGCATTCGCCGCGTTCTGGCCGCTCACGCCCAGGATGTAGCTCAGCACTGCGGATACCGTCGCCCACTGTGCGTCGAGTGGCACGTCGAGCGCGCGAATCTGCTGGCCGATACGCTCAAGAATCCTAATCATCGGCAATTGACCCGGATCTCGCGCGAGCACTGAGCCAATCCACGGATGTTCGTCGATCGCATCGAACATGGCCAATGCGAGCGCGCGAATCGCCTCACGCGGTGTTGCGCTGGGCAATGGTGTGTCTATTGCACGGGCGACGAGGGCGTCGCAGGCGGCGCTCAGCAGATCGCTCTTGTTTTCGACGTGCCAGTAAATCGCGCCGGGCCCCGTGGCGAGCCGCTCAGCGAGCGCGCGAAACGTGAGGCCGCTTTCTCCGCTGCTGTCCAGAAGCTCAATCGACGCCTCGATGATGCGTTCGCGTGAGAGCGAGTCCTCGCGCCGCTGAACGCCCCGCGCTTTCTTGACCATGCTTCCTCTTGACGTCAATGGAACAATGTTCCATATTACTATGGAACGGCGTTCCATAGCGCGCTGTCGTTCAAGGGATCCGCCTCAATCGGCAAGGAGCAGGATGAAGTCTTCGATTGCAATCATCGGCGCGGGACTCGGCGGACTCATGCTCGCCCGGGTTCTTCACGTTCACGGCATTGCCTCGACAATCTATGAGGCGGAAGCCTCGGCGAATGCGCGAGCGCAGGGCGGCATGCTCGATATTCACGAGAACAACGGGCAACTCGCACTCAAGTCGGCGGGACTGTTCGACCGGTTTCGCGAGATCATCCATCCCGGCGGTCAGGCGACGCGGGTTCTCGACCGGCATGGCCGGGTTCTTTACGAGCAATGCGACGACGGAACAGGCGGGCGGCCCGAAGTCCCGCGCGGAGCATTGCGGCGCATTCTGCTGGAATCACTTCCCGCCGGCACCGTGCAGTGGGGACATAAAGTCATCGCGGTGGCCGCGCCCGGCGACGGCCGGCACGTCGTGACCTTCGCTAACGGCGCTAGCGTGACGACCGATCTTCTCGTCGGGGCCGATGGAGCGTGGTCGAAAGTTCGTCCGCTTCTATCGGGCGCGAAACCGGCCTATGTCGGCACGGTGTTCGTCGAGACGTATCTGTTCGACTGCGACACGCGTCACAAGACGAGCGCGCAAGCGGTTGGCGAAGGCGCGATGTTCGCGCTCGCGCCCGGCAAAGGCATCGTCGCGCATCGGGAGCCCGGCGGCGTGCTGCACACGTACGTGCAACTAAGGCAGGCAATAGATAGCATCGACCAGTCCGACCCTGCCGCTGCTCTGGCCACGGTTGCGCAAGCATTCGACGACTGGGCGCCTGCGCTGACTGCGCTTATCACCGATGGGCAAACGGCCCCCGTGTTCCGCCCGATTCATGCGCTCCCGGACGAGCACAAATGGCCGCGCACGCCCGGCGTGACATTGCTTGGCGATGCCGCGCATTTGATGATCCCTTCCGGTGAAGGGGCGAACCTCGCCATGTTCGACGGCGCCGAACTCGCGAGTGCCATCGCCGGTAGCCCCGGCGACATGGAAGCCGCGCTCCTCGCGTACGAGACAGCACTTTTCCCACGCAGTTCTTGCGAAGCGGCCGCGGCGAAAAAGGTGCTCGATGTGTGTCTCGGTGGCGGAGCGCCGCAGAGTCTGGTCGACTTCTTCGAGACCTGGCAGGCCTAGCCGCAAGCCGCGGCGCGGTTTCGTTGTCTGATTTGTCAACAGAGTGTCCCAACTTGGGGCTTGCATCTTTAAACTACGACTCATAGAATCGTAGTTATGCGTTGCGCAGGTGCGACGCGAGTCCCTCGACCGGAGATTGCGGCGCGCGTCACGCGCAGCGAGCGCTCCACCGATTTCACGTATCCCTGCATTGGAGAAGCAAAATGTCGAAGCGTATTCTTGTTATTGGGGCCGGTTTTGCCGGTATGTGGAGCGCGCTGAGCGCGGCGCGGCTGCTCGACGAGCAGGGGCGCACGGACGTGGAGATCACGCTGGTCGCACCCGACCCGCATCTGCATGTTCGTCCGCGTCTGTATGAAGAGGGCCCGGCGAACTTCAGGGCGCCGCTCACGGAGATCTTCGAGGCGACTGGCGTCAAGTTCGTCCAGGGCACCGTCGAGCGCATTCATGTGGAGCGTCGCGCGGTAGTTCTGATCGGTGTGGACGGTCAGCCCGCTACGCTCGGTTATGACCGCCTCGTGCTTGCGACCGGCAGCCGACTGTTCCGCCCATCGATTCCGGGTCTCGCCGAATACACGTTCAGCGTGGATCAGACCGACGAAGCGGTCGAACTGGAATCGCACATCGGCGGCCTGGCCAGCCAGCCGGACTCGCCCGCGCGCAATACCGTGGTGGTGGCGGGCGGCGGATTCACCGGTATCGAGACCGCTGCGGAAATGCCGGCACGCCTGCGCGCGGCGCTGGGCGAGCATGCGAATGTGAGGGTGATCATCGTCGAGCGCAATGACGCGATCGGTCCCGACCTGGGCGCGGGCCCGCGTCCGGTGATCGAAGAGGCGCTGGGGTCGCTCGGCGTGACATGGAAGCTCGGTTCGGGCGTGGCTTCAGTCGATGCCGGCGGTGTGACGACAACGGACGGCGAGCGCATCGAATCGCACACCGTGATCTGGACGGCCGGGCTGCGCGCTAGCACGTTGACGGCGCAGATTCCGGGCCGGCTCGACGCCACCGGCCGCCTTCACGTCGATCGCAATCTCGCGGTGGAGGGTGTGCCCGGTGTCTACGCGACGGGCGACGTGGCCCGCGCGGCCACCGACGACGAAGGCAATCACACGATGATGTCGTGCCAGCACGCGATGAATCTCGGGCGCTCGGCAGGCCACAACGCGGCAGCCGATTTGCTCGGCCTCGAGCAGATTCCGTATAGCCAGCCGAAGTACGTGACGTGCCTGGATCTGGGCCCGTGGGGCGCGGTCTACACGGAAGGCTGGGAGCGCGAAGTGAAGTTGCAGGGTGCCGAGGCGAAGAAGCTCAAGCACCAGATCAACTCCGAGTGGATCTATCCGCCTCGCGCGGATCGTGAGCAAGCGCTCGCCGCCGCCGATCCGCTTCGCATCGTCGTTGCCTGATCCATTAGGACTGCATCGGATCTGGCTGTACGCGGAAGCCTCGTTGGAGGCTCCGCGTTTTTTCGCATGAGAGACGGGATCGCAAACGCGGAGGGCGTTAGCCGCGACGATTGGCGGCACGCTCCGTGAACCAGTCCACCACGTGATGGTGATAGCTGGCAGGCGCCTTCGAATACGCGCGGGTGGCGAGATCGGCAAGCGAGTGTTGCTTGAGTTCTGCGCGCATGGCGCGCTCGGCGCCTTGCATCACGGCATGAATCGAGCAGGTGCCGCGTGTGGCCCACGCGGGCGGCTCGTCGTTGAAAACCGCACACTGCCCGCGCACTTCGCGGCAGTCGAAGAGCGCCTTTTCGCCGTCGATGGCGTCGACGACGTCCAGCACCGAAATATTGCGCGCGGGCTTCGCAAGCCGGAACCCGCCGCGTATGCCTTCGGTCGACTCGACGATGCCGGCCTTGGCGAGGCGCGTGAAGAGCTTGGCGGCGTAATCGACCGGTACGCCCTGCATTTCGGCGAGGTCGCGCACGCTCGCCTCGCGCACGCCAGCCGTCGTGCCGGCTAGATAGAGCAGGCAATGCAGTCCGTATTCAACGCCTGTGCTGATGTGTGACATGGTTATACGACGACTTTGTGTATCGGAGTTGATAGGGTAGCGCAGTGCGGCGGGGAAGTCACTCACTGCGTTGTCGTGCGCGGGCGAGGGTGGGATCCAGGCCATCGTGAACGCGACGCGCGAAATCCTGTGCCAACATACGCGTGGAAGTGGCGCTTTTCCTCGGTTGACACGACCCGATGGAGGCAGCATGAACAGAAACGGTGCGAATGGATCGATCGGCGCGATGGTGTTTGTCGCTATCGCGAGCTGCGCTGCCAATGCGAACAATGCGCAAGCGCAAACGGGTGTGAACGCGCCGGCCGGTGCGGCCGTGCAAAGAGTCTCGACATCGACCCCCGGAACCCGGCCGGATAGCTCGATCGTGCGTGACGTTCGCCGCGCCATCAGGCGCGTACCGGATCTCGACGACTCGGACATTCACATTCGGGTGAGCCATGGCGTCGTCACGCTCTCGGGCACGGTGCCGGAGACCTGGCAGATCTCGCGCGCGGCCAATGCGGCAAGACCGGTGCTGGGCGTGACGGCCGTGACGAACCGATTGACAGCGCAGAAAGGGGATGCCGCGGCCAGCGAGTAGCGTCTCGCTCGCGCTTGCACCCGGCGCAACACCCTCAGACAGGCGATTCCCGATCTGTCCTTGCGCGGACGCAAAATACTGTATAAATTAACAGTATGTGTATACGTCCAGTAGGAGCGTCGCATGGAATCGCTAATCCGCATTGTGAATGACGAAGACCGTCAGGCGTTTGAATGGCTGCTCGCAAATGTAGGTTCGGATCGCGTTGTGGCTGCGGCCAGGCAGCTTGCTGGCGGCGGTAAGCGGCCGTTCGTTTCCGCGCTGTGCCGATACCTGGGGGCGTGGCCACCTGCTGCGCGGCGAGCCCGAAGGATCGAGCCCCTTCAAACGGCCGTTGGCGATCTGCATCTCGCGCGCATACGCGAGATGCTTGCGCAACGCCACGCGGTGAAAGCCGGCGCACATTGATTTGCCAGCCCCCTCTCGTTAAACGATCCGTTCGCGATGAGTAAATCCTCATCGCAGCGGAACCTTGTTTGACCTCTTGCATTTCCAGGCAGCGCAAAACCCGTGGTTTGTCCTTTCTTGTCTGACTGGCTGAAGCCAATCTGACAAGTCAATTTTTCGCATGCCTGTTCGAAATTCACCGCAGTCAGGCTTCACGGTCAAATGCGATGCGTAATGAATTGGGGAAACTCCTGACTCATATGCATTCATGATGCGGATTTAACAAAGTTAGAATCAAGGCTCTAGATCGACGCCGGCATTCGTTTCTGATTCGGCAACGTCACGCACGTTGCGAAGCCATACATCAAGCGCGGTCGATACAGACATAACGATTGATGAAATGCACGGGGGATAAATTAGTATGTCTAATCAAAAATTCGCAGCCGCGCAAAGCGAATCGTGGGCCGCAAATTTCACTACGCTGACCAGCCATTTATTCGACGGATTTTGCGAACTCGCGCGCCTGAATCTCGCGACTTGCAGGTCGGTATTCGAGGGGTCGCGAGAGCACCTCGAAGGCATGATGTCCGCACAAACGCCGGAGCAATTTGTCCGCAACCACGTCGAGTTGTTGCCGTGGGTGGCTTCACAGACCGCCGGATACACGCGCGCTTGCATGAACATCGCTTCGGAGACCGCGGCGAAGTTGCGATAGCACGCATCGCCTCCGGGCGGCGAGTGCACTCGCAAGCGGGACCAGGCACGATCGAATGGAAGTAAGTGGAAAGAAGCGGAATAAAGCGGGATCAAACAGGATCAAGCGGGAGGGAAATAGCATGTTGAGCCCCCACGAACTTGCCACGTTGATGCTGATAAAGAATGCACCGGGGCGGATCGAGCCGGACCGGGAAGAACTCGGTGCGCTTCGCGACCTTCACCTGGTCATCGTCGATACGCCCGAATCCGGTTTCCCAACACCCCGAGTGACGCCTCAGGGCGATGCGCTCCTGAGAGCAGTCGCCCGCGTGCGCTGAATAGCGGTCAAGACCGCATAGTCTGTCACATGGACAGGCTATATTCAGAGCGCGTTGCTCACATTTGGGTTGCGATCCGCATGGATCTGAGGAGGCTGACGTGGACCAGTCCTGGCTGGGTATGGCTGCCGGCACGATCGTGCTTGTGATAGCCGCAGTTAGTGTCACCGTTCACTACCGGCGCGAACGGCGCAGGGCTGATTTGCTGCGCAATCTCGATCATCACGACTGGTGCCGCTGGACGCGGGTTCGCCGCTGAGAACTTCGCGCTGCGGGCTGGCACTGCGTGCCGATTTCGATAATCGACATCCGTTTGATTAGGACAATTGATCGATTGACAACTATCGATCACCGATCGCCGGATCGGTGTGTCTGCGGACGGCATGCTACGATCGACGTCATCTCACTTCAATTTGTGCGAGCCATGGCGACGTTGTATGACTTGCTAGGCGTACGCGACGACGCAAGCGACGCAGACATCAAGCGGGCCTACCGCAGGGCCGCGATGAAAGCGCATCCCGACCGAAATATGGGACGCGAAGCCTCTGCGCATGCGCAGTTCCAGGAGATCAAGGAGGCTTACGCGATTCTTTCCGATCCTGCGCAGCGCAGCGTCTACGACGCGGTCTATGCCGACGAGATGGGGCGTCTCGCGCGCGAACAGGAAGAAGAGGCGCGTTTGCAGGAGGCGGCGCGTCAGGAGGCGTATGCGCGGCACGTTGGCGTGGCCATGCACTTCGCCGGGCAGGGCTACAACCGCGACGTGGTGTTCGGCGCACTGCTCGCGAGCGATTGCGAAACCCAACTGGCCGGACGCATTGCCGACGGCGCGATTGCGCTGCACCAGTCGCGTCAGTCGGACAACGCCATGCCGCGCAGTGCCGCGGATGCGGACGAGGCAATGCCGTCGTCTGCAACGCATGGCGCGGGCGGCGACGAGTCGCAAAAGGCCGGCGATCCTCGTCACGCGAACTTCTTCAGTGCGATCTGGCACGGTATGTTCGGCTTACATCCCTGAGCGCATATCGGCGCCAAATTCAGCCGAATGTGTGGGAGCAGGGGTACGATAGTGATCGATACACTACCCAGCGTGGCCACCCCATGACTTCGAATTCAAATGCAGCCCGCGATGTCGCCACAGAGGCGTTAGCCACCTTGTCGGAGTATCTGGAGCTGGCGCTCGACAAGGGGGGGAGCCTGATTCTCGTTCGAACGCCTGGCGGGAAAAGCGAGGTCTATCTGGGAGACCCTGCGCTGTTGCAGGAAGACTGGGCGCACCTTGGGGCGATTCCGGAGCCGGTGGCGAGAGCAATACTGGAGGGCACGCACTCCGGGCTCAACGAGCTGACTATTCAGGCGCAAAGCTATCGTTTCGTACGGCTGTTCGCCCAGGCTGCCGATGTGGGGGCAGTCGTCTTTGTCGCAGCCTGACCGACTTGCGTTCCGCGTGTTTTCGCCGCCGCGACGGTCGGGCGATCACGTTGGAAGGGGGCGTGCGCGAAAGCCACTATGATTGACGTATGGTGTCCACGCGCAGGAGACGATTCGTGGCAACGTACAAGGAACTTAAAGCGCAGCTAGCGGAACTCGAAAGTCAGGCGGTCATCGCCCGTCAGCAGGAGTTCCAGGCGGTTCTCGCCGACATCCGCGCAAAGGTGGCCGAATTCGGGTACACCCAGCAGGACATCTTCGGTAGTCGTCGCGGCCGGTCCGGGCTTTCGCATAGCGTGGCGCCCCCGAAATATCGCGATCCCGCAAGCGGGGCGACCTGGTCCGGCAGGGGGCGCGCACCAAACTGGATCAAGGACGCGAAGAATCGCGACAAGTTTCTGATTAGCGAATAAATCGCCTGGTATCGCCTGGCCAGGTCGACCGGCGAATTGCGCGAAAGCGGCTCAAAAAAGGTCGCGCAGCGGCAGGCGACGCAAATCGTCGGTGACCGGGACGCCTGCAAGGATCACCAGCAGCATCGACAAAGGAACGCCCGCGGCGAATCCGAAATGCCGGAAAGCCACTGCGCCCAGCGTTCCGCCAAGCAGAAACATGCCGAGCAGGGAACCGAGTACGCGCACGCGCTGCATATCGGCGGCTACATGATGCGACGCTGAAGCCGGTACGCCCCAATTCCAGTACAGCGCTTTCCCAAGTTCAATGCCCAGATCTGTGACGATGCCGGTTACATGCGTCGTGCGGATTTCGGCGTGCGAGATTTTCGTGATCATGGCGTTCTGCACACCCATGACGTAACAGAGTACGGCGACTGTCAGCGGCACGAAGAGAACACGGTGTATCTCGAGATTCGCGCCGAGCGCGGCGAAACAAAGGAGCAGGGCGGCTTCGAGCAGGAGCGGCAGCGCGTAGACGCTGCGCGCGCAACGGCGCCGCCCCCAGTTGATCAGAATGGCGGACGTCGCGGCGCCACCCACAAAGGCAAGCACGGAACTGATAGCGGCTAGCGCGATGCCGCTATCGCCGAGCGCGGCGCTGTCGGCAAGCGACGACACGATGCCCGACATGTGCGACGTGTATTGCCCAACCGCGAGGAAACCGCCGGCGTTGATGGCACCGGCGACCCAGGCCAGTGCACGGCCGAGCCGCAGGTTGGCCCGCTCAGTGCGTTCGACGGAGGTGAAGCTGCGCAGATAGTGAATGGGCACGACGGCTTTCCGGGCTACGAGCGTCGAAAAGACACAGTGTACGACGCGGACTTGCTGCGCGGCCCGGCGCCATGTGGCGTTTGGGGTGCGGTTGTTTGCCGCAGGACTCGCCAGGTTGCCGTGAATTCGTGTAGTTCGATTGCGCCTGTCTTTTCCGTGTGGAATCCGGGTCGAGATCGAGCGTCATCAAGGCTGGCAGGCGGCGATCCGCGATGCGTATCGCCGTGAGATCGTCCATGCCTACGCTTCAGGCATCGTTTGGATGATCAATCGGTAAAGGTCGTTGAGATTGTCCTCGGTCACCAGATTCTCGAACGGATCGCGATTCGCGCCGAATGCCTCATCGATTTCCACCCAGTCCGATACGGTTAAATAGCGTTGCGCGCCGGGCAGGATCGCGGACTCCTCCAGGTGCCGGTGAGCGGCATAGAAGTCCGCGTAACCATACACACCGTCGCGCAACGCGGGCAGCATGGCGGCGCCTGCAAGTTCATACCGCGTGAGCGCGCGTTCGAGTGCGTGAACGCGCAGCTTGCCTGCTTCGTGCTGGAGCGTGAGTTCGCTGATGGCCGCCTCGAATTCTTCAGTGCGCGCGCGAAGCCGCGCGAACAGGTATTGCTCTTCCTTCGGATGATGAACCTGTTCGGGGAATTCGTTGATGTAGTAGAGCATCGCCCGCATCAGCATGGCGCTGGCCGGGCCGGAGCTGGACGCCATGCCATCGACCACACGCAGCATGCCGTTGACGATGCTCGTCAGGCGATGGTGTTCGCTCAGGATCACGTGTATCGCGCTGCGTCGGGTGGCGAGTTGCATGTCGGGCTCCGTGACAGGAGCGGTCGACCTGGGGCGAGGCAGCGGAGGGGGTACGGCGCTGCGTGGTCGGCCGCGGCTGATTCACTATGCGCCCGGTGTTGCAAAATGCATTGATTTTTGTCAATTTGCACTCGCGGCGTGAGCCCCTTGCGGGGCGTTGCCGCATGCGAATTCGGCACGGCGAATTGTCACCGTGCCGCCCGGCCACGCCTTACTGCGTCGGCTGTGCCTGCTCGCCCCTGCTACTGCTGGTTGGGGTCAGGATTGGTGGTTCGTATCCGCCCGTGTCTACCGAGAAACCCGCTTTGGTTGCGCCGGCCATCCCAGCCGGTGGCCCGTAATTGTTCGCAGCGCGTGCAGGGCCTGCGCCGGGACCTGCGCCACTGCCCGTACCGGTTGTAGCTGGCGGACCGTAGTCGTTTGCAACCGGTGCAGCAGTTGGCCGCGCGAGCGCAACAGGGGCCGGGGCCGTCGCGGCCGGCGCAGCGTAGTTGTTCGCAACCGGCGCAGTGGGTGCCCCGCTGGTTGTGTCCCGAATCGACGTGGTTACGTTCGCTGGCGGGGCATAGTCGGTCCGGGCTGGCGCGGGCACCGCCACCGTGTGCATATGGCTATCCGATTCGGGTGGGTGCGGCGGTGGGCCGTATACGTTCGTAACCGGTGCGTTCATGATCGGTGCAGGTGGCGGAGGTGGCACTATTTCGACCATCGCCGCAGGTGCACTCATGCCAGGTGAGCCGCGGCCCAAAGGTCCACCAGGGCCGCCTGCACCGGCGCTACCTGCGGAGCCACCGGCACTCGCGCTACCGCTACCGCTGGCGCTACCTCCACCAGCGCTGCCTGCGCCGGAACTGCCTGCGCCGGAACTACCTGCGCCGGAACTGCCTGCGCCGGAACTGCCTGCGCCGGAACTGCCTGCGCCGGAACTGCCTGCGCCGGAACTACCTGCGCCTGAGCTACCAGCGCCCGATCCCGCACTAGACCCTGAGCCTGAGCTTGAACCCGAACCCGCGCTCGACCCGGAGCCGGAACTAGACCCCGAGCCAGAGCCGGACCCCGAGCCAGAGCTGGAGCCCGAACCGGACCCTGAGCCGTGGCCACCGCCATTCCCTCCACCGTTGCCGCCGCCATTACCGCCGCCATTGCCGCCGCCGTTTCCTCCGCCGTTTCCTCCGCCATTACCGCCGCCTGCACCGTAAGCCACGCCCGACAGCGCCAAGGCGAGCACCCATACCACGGTCTGTTTCATTGATCGATTCATCGTTCCCCCCTATTCGCGCAAGCTGCCTCAAAAGCGCACCTTGCCCGCGCAAAGCCGCTGCGCGCGTTGTTCAACAGCCGCGCAAGCGATATGCCGCGACGCGCGCCCCCGGGTGCGGATCGTCGGCATTGTTCAGAAGAACTATCAACATTGCGCCTGCGCCTGTGATTGCCGGAGTGCAAGACGTATCGCTGAAGAATACGGCGATTGGAAAAGCAAGTCATCCGTCATTTGATTCGGATTGCGAAGCAAATGTGATTTGTACGATGTGCATCCTGTAAACGACGCAGCCTACATGTTGATTGTCGAGGCTTGCACTGGCGATGCAATGCGTTGGCGAAGAAATGCTAGTGAATGGCGTTGGCCGGCATGCCGCAGCAGGGCGATGGTAGGCGCAGACAAACAAAGCGCTTTCAATCAACGCTTTCGATTAGACGAGAAAGACGAGGAAGACGAGACGCAGGCTTGAACCGGACTTGAGCGGGGTCAGGCCCGGCAGCGCGCCCTAATGCAATGCCACGGCGTTTTCCTCCTCGCTGCCGCGAAAGCGGTTTTCCGAATCGATCATGCGGCGCTTCAATGGCGGCACATTGTTGACGACGCGCATTGCCGTGCGCATCGCGCCGAGCGCGAAGCGTCCGACTATGGGTCGATGGATCGCGTCGCGCTCGTCGAACTGCTTGCGCGATTCGGCGACCGCGTGAAATCCGTAGCGGCGCATCTGTGTTTCATAGCCGGCGACAGCGTCCACTAGCGGCAACTCGCCGCGCGCAACCCGCACGAGTTGTGCGCCGAGCAGTTGCGCATCGCGCAGCGCCGTATTCGCACCAACACCTCTACCCGGCGTCATCAAATGGATTGCATCGCCGAGCACGGTAACGTTCGAGGCTGGCCAGGGCTCGACCGGCACCGACGTGCGCACGTCCAGGGCGAACGTCGTCGAGAGGTCCGATGCGCGAATCAACGCGCGCAGATTCGGATGCCAGCCGTCGGTCATCTGCATGGCGAGCGCGAGGCGGGCCGGCGCTTCGAGCTTCATCGGATCCGCGGGGACGTTGCGGCGCGCGCCCCAAACGCCCCACATCAGGTAGTCGTTTGTGTTGTCGTAGAGCAGGCCCGGCCAGCGCGCGATCAACGCTGCATCGTTGCCGCCAATACCGGATTTGGCGCCGCCCTGGTCCCAGTTGAATTCCATCACGTGGATGATTGCGCCATAGCCCTTCGGCGCCGAGATCAGCGTGATGCCGTTCAGTACCTTGGGCGGCAGCAGCTGGCGGTTTTCTTCGGTCATCGGCACCTTGGCAGCAATGCTCACGATGCCGGTGTTCTCGAGCCTCGCGTGCGGCAACAGTTGCCTGCGTACCTTCGAACGCGCGCCGTCGGCGCCGACGAGCACATCGGCGCTCGCGCTCGTTCCATCGGCAAAGCGCGCAGTCACGCGGCCATCGGCGTGCTGCTCGTATTCGACGAAGGTCTTGTCGAAATGCACGCGGTTTTCGAGGCCTGTGAGCAAGACCTGGCGCAGCGTCATACGGCTCACGGATTTTCCGCCATCGATCTCGCTTGCGCCGATCCCGACCGACAGCAGTTCCGACATGCGCTCGGTGAGCATGTTGAAGTAGCCCGGCGTGCGCGCGCAGGTGGCGAGGAACGTTGCGAAGAGTTCAGGCGGCAGCGCGGCCTTCAGGGCGGCGACGCCGTGCGGATCGATGCCGACGCGATAGCCTTGCAGACCGTCGACGCGCGTGCGATCCCGTTCGTACACCTGAACATCGATGCCGGCGCGTTGCAGGCCGTGTGCGAGACACAGGCCGCCGGTTCCCGCGCCAATGATCATGACCGAGAGCGGAGGCTGGACGCTGAAGTGCGACATGGCTACTTCTCCTTCGATGATTCGCGCGCTGCAGGCGCGTCGGAGGGCGGTGCGAAACGCTCGGCGAGTTCGCGCAGCCACGGCTCGCTCCACGTGAGGTTGCCGGCTTGCAGGTCGCCCACGACGCTCGTGACCCAGTCGAGCTCGGTCTTGAGCGCCGCTCGCATGAGTTCGCCTTCGAGCAGGAAAAGACGGGGCACCTGCATCGCCTCAGCGCTCGCGTACAAGGTGTCCATGCGGGCGAGTTCGCGCGCGAGGGCCGCCACGCGCGTTTCGAGCTGGCGGCGGGCGTCGTCGGGCGGCAGCAGGGGCAAGAGCGAGAGCGCCGCAGGAAACGCCGGGAATTCGCGCGCGGGCTGCGCGAGCTGTTCGCGCAGCCACAGCCGGGCGGTGTCGCGCCCAGCGTCGGTGATTTCATAGATCGTACGTTCGGGAAACGCGCCGTCGCGCTCTGTTTCCCGAACGGCGATCAGGTCGCCGCGCAACAGCCGGTCGATCGTCTGGTAAAGACTGTTGCGCTGCCGCACGTTGACGACTTCGTCCTTGCCGCGTGCCTTGATGAGCTGCTGCATCCGGTAGGGATGCATCGGCGCCTCCGTCAGCATGGCGAGAACGGCAAGGGCGAGGGGCGAATGTCGAAGCATGGCGGGCTAGTATCTTTGTGTATAGTTATATTATGACTAGATGCGCGGGAATGCAAGGAAGCGCGCAAGCGTCCGTCAAAAGCAGGCGCTCAGGGGTGCCAGCGATAAACCACGATGCTCGATCCGTTGTAATTGTCTTTGGTGATCACGTATTCGCCGGTCGAACGCAGATACGCGCGAATGCCATACATCGAATCCACGTCGTTGCCGACATCCATTGCGGTGGGATTCGAGTTCGTCAATGTGATGACGAGACTGCCGGTGGCGAGGTCGAACACGTCGATATTCGGCACCGTGTGCACGTAGCCGACGAACAGGTAGTGGCCGGCCGCCGCGATCGACTTCGGATTCGGGCTCGTGAGGTCGATCACCGGGCCCGGTGCGTTCGTGTTGCCCGCCTTCCACCCGTGATAGACCTCGATGTGCCCGTTCATGGCTGTCCAGTCCCAGCTTCCCGCAATGCCTTGCGCGAGGATCATCGTGTCGCTCTCCGACTGATAGATGATCCGCGTGAGCGGGCGCACCGTGCGCGGAATCTGAATCGCGCTGGCTGCGCCCCACGACGGCTTGCCGTTCGCGTCGAAGCCCGTCAGCGGGTAGTGGGATATCTGATTGGTGCGCTCGAGGCCGGCCCAGACGTCGCCGTTGTCGTCGATTGCGAAGCCGCCCGTCACCTTCGTATTCGTATTGAACGCCTTGCCCGGAATCGACCCGTCGGGAATGGCGATATACCCGCTCGACGGCTGAAAATGAAAGAAGTTGAAGGTGTCGGGATTTTGACCGGAGGCGACGAGAATGCGGTTGCCGCCCACCACCACGAGTTGCCCGAACAGCTGGCCGCGCTGATAGTCGTTCATGTTCAGCCGCGGATCCTTCGGCCACGTGAACGGATCGATCGTATTCGCGACGAAGGTGCCGCCTGACGTTCCCGTGTAGAGGCTGTTGCCGCTGTAGAAGTTTGCGCCATCCGTTGCCGGGTCGGGTGCCGCGATCGCCTCGAAATTGAGCGCCTGCAAGGTCCACTGCAACGTACCTGATGAGTTGTACGAATGAATGTCGGTGCTGCCGTTGCGCCCGAGATCCCAGTCGCCGCCCCACGCGTTATTGAGCACGTACAGATTGCCGGCTGCGTCCTTGCCGATACCGACGACGCGCGTGAAGCGCTTGTCGCCGACCTGCCCCTTGATGCCCGTCGTGGTGTCGAGATAGCCGCCCTGCACGCCGAACGTGCCGACTAGCGCCGGCACACCGGTCAGGGCATAACACTTGATGTTCATGTCGGGTCCCTCGTCGCCAACGAGCAACTGATTCGTCGCCGCGTCGAAATCGAGTGCCGATGGCCGGGCGCCTGCGGCCATCTGAATCGTGGTCAGCGGCGCGCCAGCCGGACTGAACTGCGCGATCACGCCTGCGTTTTCGCGCGCGACCCACACGTTGCCTGCACCGTCGACTGCGAGTGCGCCGGGTTGCTGGACGCCGATGTCGCGTTGCCAGACGCCGTCGGTCGTATACACCCTGACGCGATTGCCGTAGTAGTCGCTTGCGTAGAGCAGAGTGCCCGCGGTCGCGAGACTCGTGATTACGTCCGCGTTCTGGATTCCGGTCCACGTGCTCACCGCAATGCGAAGGTCGCGCGTTTTCGTGCTTCGGCTGTAGCGGCCCACCGAACCGCTGCCGAACGCCCGGCTATAACCGAGCGCCACGAAGATCGACGTTGCGTTGCCCGTGATCGCACTGCCCTGGAACTCGTCGTGCGCACCGATGGTGCCGAGCGTGGCGCCGTTCTGGTAGAGCGCGACGCCGCCCGCGTTTTCGTCCCAGCGCGATGACGTATAAATGACTCCCTCGGGTGCGACCCACATCGAGCGTGCGCCGTTGCCGACGTGTGCGGGCAGGGTGCCGAACGTGTTTGCGAGCCAGTCGGTCGTATATTGCGCGTGCCCGGCGGGCGCAATGGCGGCGACGCAAAGCCCCAGCAATGCTGCGCGGATCTGGCATTTGAACATGCGCAGTGATTCCCAAAGGCGTCGCACCGCGATTGCGTGAATCGCGGCGCATAGACTGACTGATATGGAAGCCACGCCGCATTCGGCAGGTCGTGCTTTGTGCGCGTGTGTATATGGAGTGTAGTCAGTAAATCGCGATTAGCGGTGTAATGTATTCACAGGTTGAGATAAATACGCAGTGCGACTTTCGCGTCGCCCGATATGCATATTGAATCGATTATGGCAAATGCGTGTCGCTGGCGTGACGGTTGATCGCAGTCTCAATCGCGCAACTATTACTACTTTCGCCGCGTCATGTTTATCCGAACGCGTACAAGCTCCCTGGCCGAATCCGGGGAAGGGCCTGAGCCGGCACTTCTCCGGTCTGGTGATTTTGTTCAAGACATTTATGGCGCGTCTGTCGATACTCGCCAATTGCGAGATCATGACCTTTGGCGAAGGCCGTTCGGCCCCGCAAGCATGCGCGATTTACGGAACACTTTCGATCGGTGCTGCCGCAACATTCGAAGGGATAACGCAACGCAACGAAGAGGGATTGCAGCGCCCCTTCATTGACTAGTGCTCAATTTCCCGCCTTAAGGAGGGCACGATGGAATACTCGTTTGTAAATACGCGACTCTTGACCGTGGGCTATCTCGAGTGGAATCCAACCGGCAAGCGCACGGCGGTGCTGATGCACGGTTGGCCCGATAGTCCCGAATGTTGGCGCAACTTTGCTGCGCGCCTGGCAGATAGTGGCTATCGGGTCTTGTGTCCGGCACTTCGCGGGTTCGGTACCACGCGCTTTCGCGACGTCGAAACACCGGTCAGCGGCGAACTGGCCGCGCTGGGAAGAGATCTGCTGGAGTTCATCGACGCCTTGGGTCTGAAACGCCCGCTTCTTGTCGGTCACGATTGGGGCGCGCGCACCGTGGCCAATGTCTGCGGCCTGCGCGACGACGTTGCATCCCATCTGGTCATGATGTCGGTGGGGTACGGCACGAATGACCCGCAGCAGAGCTTGAGCTATACGCAGGCGCGTAACTACTGGTATCACTGGTTCATGGCCACGCCGCGCGGGCAACGCGCAATCGAAAACGATCGACGTGCCTTTACGCATTTGATGTGGGAGACCTGGTCGCCGGCTGGATGGTTCACGGAGGCGGACTTCAATGAAGCCGCGAGTGCGTTTGATAACCCCGACTGGGCGGCAGTCGTTCTGCATTCCTATCGGCATCGGTGGGGGTTCGTGCCGGGTCACCCGTTTTACGCGGATGACGAAGCGAAGTTGAATCCGGCGCTCGTATTGTCGGTTCCCACGCTGGTGTTGCACGGCGGGGCCGACGGCTGCAATCACCCGGATACTTCCGCAGGAAAGGAGCGCTTCTTTTCTGGTCCCTATCAGCGCGTGGTGCTGGATGGAATCGGCCACTTTCCGCAGCGAGAAGCACACGACGACGTCGCGAACGCTATTTTGCGCTTTGTCGAACAGAACGCGTAATGGCAATTATTGGCGTTGACTCACAATGGGAATTCAACGCTTCTGCGAGAGACCGATCGCGAAGATGGTCGCATCGACCTTAGGTTTCGGTGTATTCAAGCGCCTTTGTGGGGAGCCGTGAAGGCCAATCCAGTCAAAGCGGGTAACGAAGCGACACGCGGCGGCAGGGACGCGGCGCGTCACTGGTTCCCAGGAAGTCTCGCGGTTGGGATACGTGGCGTCCATCGGCCCGCCCGGAAATCGCACGCCTGTGCGATCAACTGGGGGATCTGGATCTGGACATTCCTCTGGACTTCGATAGCTCCACCGCGGTTGCGCTGGCAGATCGCCGCCTGGCGATCGCCCAGGGCATTGCCGAGCTTCGGCTTCGAGCGGCCATGGCGATGAGCGAACCAGAAGGCCAACGGTTGCGAGCGCAACATTGGCAGGGGGTAGCCGTGTGCCTTGATGATACGCTGCAAGCGCATCTTGCGCTCGCCAGCCGCCGCGTCTGTCGAGTCAGCGGTTCGTGCGTTGCGATTGCTTGCCAACGCGCTTCGAGACCCGGACCGGCTGGCAATCCGCGCTTTGCGCTTCGAGGCGGACGCATCGGCATTGGGTCGATGCGTCGCGGAACTCATGCAGGTGGTAGCGCATCTGCATGTGTTTGGTCAGTTTGAGGTAGTCAGGATAACGTAGCACGTGCGATGACCGCTCGTGCACGTGATCCTCAAGCCGCCCGAGCCTTGACGTAGCGCCCGGGTGCGGGCTCGATTGGCCGAAACTTCGTGCTTCCCAGCTTCGTACGCGCCTTGACCTGGCCGCCTGCGTGCGGTTGCAGCCACTCGATCCAGTGGTTCCACCAGGTGCCAGAAGCCTGCTGGGAAGAGGCGAACCATTCATCGGCGCTACTGCTACCCTCAGGCTCGCTGTTCACCCAATAGCACCGTTTGTTCTTTGTCGCCGGATTGATGACGCCGGCGATGTGCCCGCTTGCGCCGAGCACGAACCGGGATTCGCCGCCAAGAAGCTGGGTGCTGCGCCACGCCGATTGCCACGGAACGATGTGATCCTCCTGGGTCGCCAGCACGTAGGCCGGCATGTCGATTCGGCCCAGATCGACCGGCTCACCGCACATGCTGAGCTTTCCGGGCACGCGCAGATTGTTTTCGAGGTACATGTTGCGCAAATACCAGGTGTACATCGGGCCAGGCAGGTTGGTGCTATCGGCGTTCCAGTAGAGCAGGTCGAACGCGGCAGGGCTCTTTCCCTTCAAATAGTTGTTGATGAAATTAGGCCAGATCAGATCGTTGGCGCGCAACATCTGGAACACGAAGCCGAGTTCGCGGCCAGGGTAAATGCCGCCACTTCCTATCGCGTGCTCACGCTGCGCCACAGTTTGCTCGTCGATGAACACACCGAGATCGCCTGGATCGGTGAAGTCGAGCATGGTCGTCAGAAGCGTCAGGCTGGCAACCTTGTCTTCTTCGCGCGCGCGTATCACCGCAAGCGCCGAAGAGAGGATCGTCCCGCCGACACACCAGCCTACCGTGTTGACCTTGTCCGCACCGGTGATCGCAAGCGCGACATCGATGGCTTCCATCACGCCCGATTCCAGATAGTCGTCCCACGTCGTATCCGCCGTTTCCGCATCGGGGTTGCGCCACGAGACCATGAACACCGTTTGTCCCCGCTCGACAGCGAAGCGCACAAAGGAGTTTTCAGGCTGAAGGTCGAGAATATAGAACTTGTTGATGCAAGGCGGCACAATCAGCAAAGGGCGCTTCGCTACGTGTGTGCCGAGCGGCGCGTACTGGATCAGCTGAAACAGGGCGTTTTCGAAGACCACTGCGCCTTTGGAGACGGCAACGTTGTGACCCACCTCGAAGGCGGCTTCGTCCGTGATCGTAATGGTGCCGCGCGCGAGGTCTCCGAACAGGTTGTTCATTCCGGTTCGAAGGCTTTCGCCGTTCGACTCGATGGCCATGCGGATCGCCTCGGGATTGGTCGCCGCGTAGTTGGTGGGGCTGGCTGCATCGATGAACTGGCGCATGAAAAAGCGCAGTCTGTGCTTTTCGCCTGCGTTGTAGCCTGTCGCGCCGACCATGTCTTCGAGCAGCCCCGCGTTGGCCAGGTAGTTTTGCCGCAGCAGGTTGTACCAGGCGTTGCTGGTCCACTCGTCCGCCCGAAACCGTTGGTCGCGGCGTGCCTCGCTGCCTTCATGCTGAGGGTTCAGCATGTTCGTCCACAGCGCCCACTGCTGCTCCCAATAGCGAGTGCCGGCTTGATGCAGTGCGGCCGGCGCAACGGCTGCGCTGGCGGGGATGCCGGCCAGCGCGTTCAGGAAGTCCTTCGCCGAGCGGGAAAATCCGTGCGCGACCTCATCGGGCATGTTGAAGTGATTGCTCATGCCCGTTCCACAGCTTCATTCGTGACGGCGCCTGTGCCGGGCGCTTCGATGGCGCGATCCGCGCGCGAGGTGGGCATGACGAGCGCGTCACCGTCGATGACAACCTTGCCTTGCACGGTGCAGACGGTGTCCAGTACAACCCGGCGCTTGCCCGCGATGAGTTCGCGTACCGTCACCGTGGCTTGCACCGTATCGCCGGGCCTGACCGGCGCCTTGAAGCGCAGGTTCTGCCCGAGGTAGATCGTGCCTGGACCGGGCAACCGGCCGGCGATGGCCGCGGAGATAATGCTTGCACTGAGCATGCCGTGCGCAATGCGTCCCTTGAAGGGCGTTTTGCGCGAAAACTCTTCATCGATGTGCACGGCGTTGTTGTCGCCCGACGCACCGGCAAACAGCACGATATCCGCGTCGGTAATGGTCTTGGCGAAGCTCGCGCTCATCCCTGGCGCCAGATCTTCGAAGTCGTATCCTGCAATATCATTCATATGTGATCCTAAGTATATGGTGATCGCTCAGCCGTCTTGTTGATCCTTGCGGGGAAGGCGATCGTCTCGCGTAGCGGCGCAGAGAGTGCTGTCGCGACCCGACCTACGTGTCTTGATTCTTCACACGAAGTGTCGTCGGTACGGGGTTCGTCGTTGAAATTGCACGATACGGCAAACGCGGATTACGCATTTAGGATTGAGCGCCATGATTTTAATATTTCGCGCCATCGTTTGATTCAGCGTTTGCCAGAAAGGGCGCAAAAAGGGACGTAAGCGGCACGCAATGAGCGGCGCGCGACCGTTGCTTAGCTCAAAGCGCCGGGCGAGCGCGCGCCGCTCGCGCGCAAAATCAATCGCACCACTTCCTCGGTGCTCGCCTCGAACCCCGCAGTCGAAAGCGCGCGCTTGCCCGAGAGTGCGCGAATTTGCGCCTCGAAATCGGCATAGTGCTGCGTGGTCGCCCAGATCATGAAAAGCAGCGCTTTCGGATCGACGGGGGCGAGCAATCCTTCCGCAATCCAGCGATCGATCAGCGTCACGCGCGTTTCCATCCACGGTTTCACGCGCTTGAGCAGGATGTCCTGCATATGCGTCGCACCACTAATGATCTCGTTCGCCCACACCTTCGAGCCGAGCGGCCTGCGCCGCGAGAGTTCCATCTTTGCGCGCACGTAGCCGCCAATGGCCTCGACCGGATCGTCGCTCGCGTCGAAGGTGTTCGCAGCCGCGTTCCATTCCTCGAACAGATCGTCGAGCACGCGCCAGTAGAGCGCGAGCTTGGTCGGGAAGTAGTAGTGCAGATTGGCCTTCGGCAAACCCGCGCGCTCGGCGATCAGCGCCGTGCTCGCGCCTTCGAAGCCGCGCTCGGCGAACACGGCCTCGGCACAAGCGAGCAGATGCGCCTCGTTCGATTCGCGTATGGCGGCTTTGCGCCGGCGCGGCTTGTGCGTTGCGTCAGCGGCTTCCCGCTCGTGCGCTGTGCCGCGTATCGCGTGAGCCGCGGCTCGCGTGGTGGGTTCGTCGTCGCGCATGGTGGTCGGTCCGTTCGGAAGGGAAGAGGCGGCGCAGGGCTTGCGCACCCATGTCGGCTTCATTGTAGTCACGATGTAAGCACCTCGTGCATTCACCGCCCTTGGGGAAAACGCGCGGAGCGCGGGGGCGTTTTCGCGCACTGCAGCATCGATGGCACGCTTCTCGCTGGTAACACCGTATTGAATTCGCGAAGTTTATCGCCTACAACCTGTCCAATCGGACAGGATTCGCAAAGCGAGGATTCGGGAGCCGCGAAGCGCCATCGAGGCATGCACCGCCTTGGCCCTTCCCGCCCCAGAAGGTGGCGCGAATGCACGTTTGACGAACACGAACACGCACAGGAGGACACGCATGAACGCAGTAAGCGAAGCCGCGCTGACGACCGCGATCCATGTGAACGGCCAGCGTTTGTGGGACAGCCTCATGGAGATGGCGAAAATCGGCGCCACGCCCAAGGGCGGCGTATGCCGTCTCGCGCTCACGGACCTGGATAAAGCGGGGCGCGACCTCGTCGTGCAATGGGCGAAGGAGGCGGGCTGCACGGTGAGCGTCGACAAGATGGGCAACGTCTTCATGCGCCGCGCGGGGCGCAACAACGACTTGCCGCCCGTGATGACCGGTTCGCACGCCGACTCGCAGCCCACAGGCGGGCGATTCGACGGCATCTATGGCGTGCTGGGCGGGCTCGAAGTGATTCGTTCGCTCAACGACCACGGCATTCAAACCGAGCGCCCTGTCGAAACGGTGATCTGGACCAACGAGGAAGGCTCGCGTTTCGCGCCGGCCATGGTCGCCTCCGGCGTGTTCGCAGGCGTTTTTACGCTCGACTACGGGCTCTCGCGCAAGGATGTCGATGGCAAGACCATCGGCGAGGAATTGCAGCGCATCGGCTACGCGGGCGAATTGCCGTGCGGCGGGCGCAAGATTCACGCGGCGTTCGAGCTGCATATCGAGCAGGGGCCGATCCTCGAAGCCGAAAACAAGACCATCGGCGTCGTGACGGACGCACAGGGCCAGCGCTGGTACGAAGTCGTGCTCACGGGCCAGGAGGCGCACGCGGGCCCCACGCCCATGCCGCGCCGACGTGACGCGTTGCTGGGTGCCTCGCGCGTCGTGCAGCTCGTGAACGAAATCGGCTTGCGCCACGCGCCGCTAGCCTGCGCCACGGTCGGCATGATGCAGGTGCATCCGAACTCGCGCAACGTGATTCCGGGGCGTGTGTTTTTCACCGTCGATTTTCGCCATCCGCTGGACGACGTGCTCGCGAAAATGGACGCCGAACTGCGCGAAGGCATTGCGAGGATTGCAGAGCAAGGCAAGCTGGAAACGCAGGTCGAGCAGATTTTCTACTACGCGCCGGTGCCGTTCGACAAGGCCTGCGTGAACTCCGTGCGCGCGGCGGCGGAGCGCTTTGGCTACTCGAACCGCGAGATCGTTTCGGGCGCGGGCCACGACGCGTGCTATCTCGCGACGGTCGCGCCGACTTCGATGGTGTTCGTGCCGTGTATTGACGGCATTAGCCACAACGAGGTCGAGGACGCGACGATCGATTGGATCGAGGCGGGTGCGAACGTGTTGCTGCACGCCATGCTCGAACGCGCGAGCGAACCCGGCTGACGCCGCTGAAGCAAAAGCAAGCGGACCAGGAGCCGCGTTGTCTTTCCCGTTGTCCCCACGTACCGGCTGCGCGCATCCCACGCAGCCGGCGGACCCGTGTTTTGCCTCGCAAGGAGCATCCGGATGTCCCAGCCCAACTCGAATGCCGCCGACGGCATCGTACCTGGCCGCCTCACCGCCGAGCAGCTAGGCTGCAACTTCGCGGACGTCGCGCCGCCGCTTTCCCCCAATGCGGCCGTGATTGCCGCCGACCGCTGTCATTACTGCTATGACGCGCCGTGCGTCGCGGCCTGCCCGACCGGCATCGACATTCCCGGCTTTATCCGCAAGATTGGCAACGGCAATCTCAAGGGCGCGGCGCGCGATATCTTGAGCGCAAACCCGCTGGGCGGCGCATGCGCACGGGTGTGCCCCACTGAGATTCTTTGTGAAGGCGCATGCGTTCGGAATCATCAGGATGGCGAACCAGTTCAGATCGGTGCGTTGCAGCGCCACGCCACCGACTTCCAGATGGCTCGCGAAGCCGCCGGCGCGCCGCCGCTCTTCAAGCGCGCGAGCGAGACGGGGCGCCGCGTGGCGGTGGTCGGGGCCGGGCCGGCGGGTCTCGCCTGCGCCCATACGCTCGCGCTGGCCGGGCATCGCGTGAGCGTGTTCGACGCGCGCGAGAAGCCGGGCGGCCTCAACGAATACGGCATCGCGGCGTACAAGGTCGTCGACGACTTTGCGCAGCGCGAAGTGCAATGGCTGCTTTCCATCGGCGGGATCGAAATGCGCCAGGGCCAGCGTCTGGGCCGCGACGTCACGCTCACTGAATTGCGAGCCGCGTACGACGCCGTGTTCATTGGCGTGGGCCTCGGCGGCACGCAAGCGCTTTCCATTGAAGGCGAAGCGCTCGATGGCGTGCTCGACGCCGTGGAATTCATCGCGCGTCTGCGTGAAGCCGGCGATCTTTCTACGTTGGCGGTGGGCCGCAAGGTGGTGGTGATCGGTGGCGGCAATACGGCGATCGACGCCGCCGTGCAAAGCCGCAAGCTGGGTGCGGAGCAGGTGACGCTCGCGTATCGCCGTGGCGCGGCGCAGATGAGCGCCACATGGGCCGAGCAGGAATTCGCACGCGCGCAGGGCGTGGTGCTGGTTGAATGGATGAAACCGCTGCGTATTAGCGGTGACAGCGGTGACGCCCGCGTGCAGGCCGTCGAATTCGAGCGTACTGCCCTCGATGCCGGCGGCGCGTTGCGCGGCACCGGCGAAATCGTCAGTGTGGAAGCCGACATGGTGTTGAAGGCCATTGGCCAGAAGCTCGTGCCTGAAGGCCTCGCTGGATTGGACGCCCTGCAACTTACCGCAGGCGGTGCGCGTATCGCGGTGGACGCGGATGGCGCGACGTCCATCGAGGGCGTATTCGCGGGCGGGGACTGCGCAGGTCACGGCGCGACCGACCTCACCGTGCAGGCCGTGCAGGACGGCAAGCTCGCGGCGCGCGCGATCGACCGCTATCTCGCGAGTCAGTCTGCCAAAGCGGCGTGAGCCGCGCCGCCAGAGTCGCACCAACAACACACCGAATCCAGGCAATACGAAGGAGTCGCATCATGGCCGACCTGCGCTGCACGATTGCCGGCATTGAATCGCCCAACCCGTTCTGGCTCGCCTCCGCGCCGCCCACCGACAAGGCCTACAACGTCAACCGCGCCTTCGAGGCGGGCTGGGGCGGCGTGGTGTGGAAAACACTCGGTCTCGACCCGCACGTAGTGAACGTGAGCTCGCGCTATGGCGCGACCACGTGGCGCGGCCAGCGCATCGCCGGTCTGAACAATATCGAGCTCATTACCGACCGGCCGCTCGACGTGAACCTCAAGGAAATCGCGCAGGTGAAGCGCGACTGGCCCGACCGGGCGCTCATCGTCTCGCTGATGGTGCCGTGCACCGAGCAGGACTGGAAGTGGATCCTGCCGCTCGTGGAAGACACCGGCGCCGATGCGGTGGAACTCAACTTTGGCTGCCCGCATGGCATGAGCGAGCGCGGCATGGGCGCGGCGGTGGGGCAGGTGCCCGAGTACATCGAAATGGTCACGCGCTGGGTAAAGGAGGGCACATGCCTGCCTTGTCTGGTGAAACTCACGCCCAACGTCACCGACATTCGCCACGGCGCGCGCGCGGCGATGAAGGGCGGCGCGGACGGCGTCTCGCTCATCAATACGATCAACTCGATCGTGGGCGTCGATCTCGACGTGATGGCGCCGCTGCCCACCGTGGATGGCAAAGGCACGCATGGCGGCTACTGCGGCCCCGCCGCAAAGCCCATTGCGCTCCACATGGTCGCGGAAATCGCGCGCGACCCGCAAACGCACGGCTTGCCTATCTCCGGCATCGGCGGCATTTCCGACTGGCGCGACGCCGCCGAATTCATTGTGCTGGGCGCGGGAAGCGTGCAGGTCTGCACCGCCGCAATGCATTACGGATTCCGAATCGTCAGCGACATGATCGACGGCCTCTCCAACTGGATGGACGACAAGGGCTATGCGAATCTCGACGCGATTCGCGGCCGCGCGGTGCCCAACGTCACCGACTGGCAGTACCTCAACCTCAACTATGACATCAAGGCGCGCATCGATCAGGACCGCTGCATCCAGTGCGGCCTGTGCCATATCGCCTGTGAGGACACCTCGCATCAGGCCATTACCGCCACGCGCGACGGCAAGCGTCACTTCGAGGTGGTCGACGCAAACTGCGTTGGGTGCAATTTATGCATGCATGTCTGCCCGGTCGACCAATGCATCACGATGGAGCGTGTCGACACGGCCCGCTACGCGAACTGGACCACGCATCCGAACAACCCGGCGCGCGTGGTCGACCCGAAAGCCGCCTGACCCATTGAAGCAGCACTGAGCCGAACCAGACCAACGACAAGTCACGGAGAACCGCAAACATGAGTCAGCCATTGACAGGCGACGCCGGCGCGCGCCGCGCCGAGAGCGAGTTATACAACGACGATCTCGCGCCAACCGGCGCTGCGCAACGCACGTGGCGCTGGTATCACTTCGCGGCGCTTTGGGTGGGCATGGTGATGAATATCGCCTCGTATATGCTCGCGGCCGGTCTCACCGAGCAGGGCATGTCGCCCTGGCAGTCCGTGCTCACGGTGCTGCTCGGCAATCTCATCGTGCTCGTGCCGATGCTGCTGATCGGGCACGCCGGCACGAAATACGGCATTCCCTACGCGGTGCTGGTGCGCTCCTCGTTTGGCACGCAGGGGGCGAAGCTGCCGGCCATGCTGCGCGCCATCGTGGCATGCGGCTGGTACGGCATCCAGTCGTGGCTGGGCGGCAGCGCGATCTATACGCTCGCCAATATCCTCACGCACAACGCGCTCGTGGGCGACGCACTGCCGTTTCTCGGCATCTCCATCGGCCAGGGCGCTTGCTTTCTCGTGTTCTGGGTGCTGCAACTCTATTTCATCCTGCACGGCACCGATTCGATCCGCTGGCTCGAAAGCTGGTCCGCGCCCATCAAGGTTGTGATGTGCGTGGTGCTCGTGTGGTGGGCGTGTTCGAAGGCGGGCGGCGTGGGTTCGATGCTCTCGCAACCTTCCCAGTTCGCCGCGGGCGGCAAGAAGGCGGGTCTCTTCTGGGCGACGTTCTGGCCGAGCCTCACGGCGATGGTGGGCTTCTGGGCCACGCTAGCGCTCAACATTCCCGACTTCACACGCTTCGCGAAAACCCAAAAGGATCAGTTCGTGGGGCAGGCCATCGGTCTGCCGATTCCGATGGCGCTGCTTTCGGTGGTCTCCGTGGTCGTGACTTCGGCCACGGTGGTGATTTACGGCAAGGCGATCTGGGACCCTATCGATCTGACGAGCCGCATGGAAGGCGTCGGCGTGGGCATCGCGCTCGTGATCCTCACGCTCGACACGATGTGCTGCAATCTCGCCGCCAATCTCGTGGGACCGGCCTACGATTTTTCGAGCCTCTGGCCCAAGGCGATCTCGTACAAGGCGGGGGGACTCATCACCGCGGGCATTGCCATTGTGATGATGCCGTGGAAGATTCTCGCCACCACGCAGGGCTATATCTTCACGTGGCTCGTTGGCTATTCGGCGCTGCTCGGCCCCGTGGCGGGCATTCTCATCGTCGATTATTTCCTCGTTCGCGGCACGCGCCTGAATACGGCCGAGCTATTCGAGGAGAATGGCGAATACGCGTATACGAACGGCTGGAACCTGGCTGCCGTGATCGCGCTGGTCCTGGGCGTGCTGCCCAACCTGCCGGGCTTTCTCAACACCGCATTCCCGAGCGTGTTTCCCTCTGTGCCGGACGCGTTCAAGAGCATCTACACCTACGCGTGGTTCGTGGGGCTCGCCATTGCGGCGCTTGTTTACGGCGTGATGATGAAGCTCGGCAAGAGCCGGCGCCCGAGTGTTGCGAGCGCATGAAACATTGCAGCGTGAATACGTTCAACTGAAGGAGACTTGGCATCATGGCGATCCTGATTCGAGGCGGCACCATCGTCAATGCGGACCAGAGCTGGCGTGCGGACGTGCTTTGCGAAAACGGCGTGATCCAGGCCGTGGGCGAAAACCTCGACGCGCCCGCGGGCGCGACCGTGGTCGACGCGGGCGGCCAGTACGTGATGCCGGGCGGCATCGACCCGCACACGCACATGGAACTGCCGTTCATGGGCACGACGGCAAGCGACGACTTCTACACGGGCACGGCGGCGGGACTCGCGGGCGGCACGACGTCGATTATCGACTTCGTGATTCCGAACCCGAAGCAGCCGCTCATGGACGCGTTTCGCGAGTGGCGAGGCTGGGCCGAAAAGGCCGCCGCCGACTACGGCTTTCACGTGGCGGTCACATGGTGGGACGACAGCGTGCATCGCGACATGGGTCTGCTCGTGAACGAACACGGCGTGTCGAGCTTCAAGCACTTCATGGCGTACAAGAACGCCATCATGGCCGACGACGAAATTCTCGTGAATAGTTTCGCGCGCTCGCTCGAACTGGGCGCACTGCCGACCGTCCACGCCGAAAATGGTGAACTCGTGTTCCAGTTGCAGCGGCAACTGCTTGCGCGCGGCTTCACGGGGCCCGAGGCGCACCCGCTTTCAAGGCCGCCCGAAGTGGAAGGCGAGGCGGCCAACCGCGCGATTCGCATTGCGCAGGTGCTGGGCGTGCCCGTGTACATCGTCCACGTATCGGCGAAGGATGCGCTCGAAGCGATCGCCCGCGCGCGCAGCGAAGGGCAGCGCGTGTTCGGCGAGGTGCTAGCCGGGCATCTGGTGATCGACGAAGCGGTCTATCGCGACCCGGACTGGACGCGTGCCGCCGCGCATGTCATGAGCCCGCCGTTCCGAACGAAAGAGCATCGCGACGCGCTCTGGCGCGGGCTGCAAGGCGGGCTGCTGCATACCACGGCAACCGACCACTGCGTGTTTTGCGCTTCGCAGAAGGCAATGGGCCGCAACGATTTCACAAGGATTCCGAATGGATGCGGCGGTGTGGAAGATCGCATGGCCGTGCTGTGGGATCAGGGCGTGAACACGGGGCGGCTCACGCCGAACGAGTTCGTGCGGGTGACCTCCACCAACGCTGCACAGATCTTCAACCTGTACCCGCGCAAGGGCACGGTGGCCGTCGGCGCCGACGCCGACCTCGTCGTCTGGGATCCACAGGCTTCGCGTACGATCTCGGTGAAGACGCATCATCAGAACGTCGACTTCAACGTCTTCGAAGGCATGACAGTGCGCGGTGTGCCCACACACACGGTCTCGCAAGGCGAACTCGTGTGGGCGAACGGCGATCTGCGCGCGCGGCGCGGCGCAGGGCGCTACCTGAAGCGGCCGGCGAATCCCGGCTATCATCAGGCGTCGCGGCTCGCGAAGAGCCTGAAGGAGACACAACCCATGCATCGGGAGGGAGACGCGCCCAACTAGGCGCCAACGGCCGGTGCGCAGCGGCCGCACCGGCACTGGATTCGTTCGGCTGCGTCTCGGCGTATCACTCGCTGAGGTCTAGCCACGCAGCCTTGGCGGCCGCGAACGTGTCCTGGCCAATCAGCGTCGGGACCGGGGACGACGCGCTTGGCCAATCACGAATCACAAGCGGTGATTCTGTATCTTTTGTTGTTAATGGTTTTATATACGATTGAAAATGGAAAGTCGTTCAATAGGGCGCTGATGAGCGATTCGTTGTTGCAATAGATTTCCTCTGGTCCAATCGTTTGGATGGCACCCAGGATTGATTGGCTATCACCCTGGAATTCAAGGCGGCAATCTACCCTCCATTCCTGTTTCAGGTTCAAGGGGTAGGAGGAGTCGTCGATGGCGAGGATCTTTTTATAACGTTGATCGTCGATCAACGCTGCTTCCGCCTTCACGAAATCATCGACGCACTGGCGGCTGGTGACATATCTCTCCCAAGGCAAGATTGCGTGCACCGAAGAGCAGTCTTTGCAGTAGTCGGCCTGTGTTCTGCTGTTGACGTGGTGCACGAGGGTGAGCACCCTGATCAGTGACTCATCTTGAACAAAAGAAAGCAAATAGTCGTAGCAGTTGGCCAGCGTATATCCCACGCCGGCGACATCGTCCACCAGCAAGATTCTCTTGCCTTCCTCGATGCAGGCGTTGACGAGATCGAACACCTTCCTGTTATTGATTTCAGCTTTCGCTTCCTGGCGATCGTAGTGTATGAAGTCAACGGGAATGCCCAGCATCTGCGAAAGCATCAGCGCGGGCATGGCGCCGCCGCGCAAGATGCCGAGTATCAAACCTACGTTTTCCTGCGCCAGTTTCTCCCTTTGGGACAGGCAAAAAGTCTCTATGTCGTCGTAGCCATAGAAGTAGATGGGGAAGCTGGCAAATTCGGTGTCCATCTATCTTTGCTCCGTATCGGCGTGCGCAGGCTATGGCGCTCAGGCATGGCGTCGTTTCGCTTACAGCGATAGCGGCAACGCAAGATGCCGAGCGTACATCAGATCGCGATGTTCGAGCAAAATGGGATCGAGCGCCGCGTCGGTCTGCGCATCGCGCGTTTCGAAAGCGGTCCTCACGCTCGCGACCATCGGACACACGTCATGCGGTAGCGGGCGCAAGAGCCCGAGAACGCTCGCACTGTAGACATCGACCGCAGTCACTGCATTGCCGATGTAATACGAAGACCCAGCCTTGCGCTGCGCCTTCAGGCGCGCCGCCAGCATCCCCAGCACGGCGCTCACGCGGCCGCTCGCAGCCGCGCCGGCCTCGGGGCTGTACCCGTACTTCTTGCCCAGATATTGCGCGACCCTCTCGGGGAAGCCTCCGCTATTATGCAAACCCGCATGAATGAGTTGCAGACGGCGAGACCACCCCAAACCGCTCTCACCGCACAGTTCATGCGCAAGGCCAAAAGCCAGCGCCCGTTCGGCGGGATCCTCGGGCAATAACGAAGGTGTGGGCGCCAGCCGTTCCGCGAGCAGGAGAATATCGGCCCAACCGCGGCGCGGCCGCTCCTGCCCGAACACGAGCACGGGCGCACTTAGTTCGCCGGCCCACTGCTTCAGTGTTTCGCTGTCGTAGGCGAGCCGCACGGCAGCCCATTCGATACCCTTGATGTGCAGGATGCCCTTGGCCGCTTCGCTCCAGGGGCTCGGCACGCCACCGACCACGACCATACGCAAGCCGTCGCGCTGGACGGCTGTTTCGACGTCGATATATTCGAACGGCATGGACTGGTTTCCTCAAGGCTAAGTGTGCGACGCGTTGCCTTGCTTGAGCGTCGGATCGAGCAACGCATCCTTGACGTTGAACGAAGAGGCTTGCCCGAGCTCAGCGTAGTGATTTTTGAGCCACACGTCCGCCACCTCGCGTCCCCGGTCGAACAGTGTTTTGAGCAACGACCAGGACGTGCTGCTCTTGGAGACGAAGCCGAACTTCGCAAGAAAGTCGTCGTCGCGAATCAGGTGAAATCTCACGGTCTTGAAGCGGCTCTTGCTCGCGGCCTCCTCGCCAACCGAGTCGAGCACACGGTTGACCGCTTCGATCGCGTTGATCTCCAGCACCACGGAAGCATTGAAACCGATTTCGTTGAGCCGGTCCAGAATGCCGCGCGCATTTTTCGGCGGCATGTCGTGGCGCACGAACGGATTCACGAGGATCAGGATCAGGTCCTGCGCGTGGGCGATCAACGGCGCCAAAGGCGGATTGCCCAGATAGCCGCCGTCCCAGTACGGCACGCCCTGGACGTTCACGGTGCGGAATTCGCCAGGCAGGCACGCGGAAGCACGCAGCACATCGACGGATATTTCGGGCTGCGTAAAGATGGCGCGTTCGTTGGTCCGCACATCGGTCGCGCAAATAAAGAGTTGGGGCGCGCTGCTCGTCGTATTGAGCGTTGCGAAATCGGTTTCTGGGAGCGCGGAGCGGATCACCGGGCCCAGCGGATCGCGATAAAAGGGATTGTCGTAAGGGGACGCGACGAGCCCCACGATCTCCGTCAGGATGGCGCCAGGACTCCAGTTGATATTCCAGCCGCCGAACGGCCCCGGCTCCGAAAAGCCGAAAAGCGCATTGCCGGCCTGCTCCCCGGCGCGCGACACCGCTTCCCAGAAGGTGCGCAACCTGTCGCGCGCTTGCGTTGCGCCACCGCTCGCGAGGCCGGCCGCGCAAAGCGTCGCGTTGATTCCGCCCGCGCTTGCACCGCTGATCGCCTCCACATGGAATGGCGTCCCCTGCGAAGTCGATTCGAGCAACCGGTCGAGCACGCCCCACGTGAACGCACCGTGCGAGCCGCCGCCTTGCAGGGCAAGCGCGACGTTGGGGCCGGACTGTTGCGCGCCGCTCGGGGCTTCCTTAGTGGCCATGGCTCCTCTCTCGTCGTCATCGCGGTGCTGGCAATCGTACGCGCGAGTGGCAATGCGCGTGCTGCGAATGCCGCGTCAGGAGCCGGTAAGGAAGGGCGGCGCGACCTTCAGCGCATGCGTCATCAGGGCCAGCGCCACGCGCTCGCCAGCCGGATCGGCCGGAATGCGTCCGTCGAGCGCGAGCGTCGCCAGGCCGTGAACGAGCCCCCAGCAGGCGAGCGCCCCCGCCTCGACCCAATGCGGCGCCAGTTCCGCCACCCGGCGCGCCATCAGCGCATACGCGCCCCGGCAATCCTCATGGGGCAGCGCGAGCCCCGCACCATCGGCGAACATCAGCCGGAACAGCGCAGGATGCGCGCGGGCGAAGCCAACGTAGGCCAGGCCCTGCGCGGTGAGCGCTTCGCTGGCGTCGTCCGCCTCATCGGCGCGCGCGGCGTCTGCCTCCAGCATGGCGAAGCCCTTGAGCGCGACCGCGCCCATCAGTGCCGCCTTGTCTTCGAAATGACGATAGGGCGCCATCGCCGAAACGCCGGCTGCCCGCGCAACCGCGCGCAAGCTCACGTCGCTTTCGCCCTGTTCGAGCAAGGCTAGCGCGCAGTTGACCAGCCGGTCGCGAAGGGACACCAGAGAGTCGCTCATTGATGTTTACACTGTAATCATTCGGGTCTATGCTTACAGCGTAAACATCCGGGAGCCGCCATGCAAGCCTCCGTCACGCGCAGGTCCGTCGATCTCAGCGCCTATCCGCATCTTGTGGTCATCATCCTGGGCTTTCGCGTGCGGCGGTTGCGAGGGATCGCTACCTTGTTTGGCATCGGCAAAGGCTTGCGGCAAATCGAGTTGAACCCGCCCGCAGGATTGCTCTCGAGCGAACAGTTCCTTTTCGCCCTCAATCATGTCGGTATCCGCCAGTATTGGCGCGACCTCGAAAGCCTTGAGGCCTTTACGCGCAGCGCGCCGCATTCGCGCTGGTGGGGCGAGTTTCTGCGCGACAGCGGGGGCGCGGGCTTCTGGCACGAAAGCTATAGCCGGCAAGGCATGGAGGCGGTTTATATCGACATGCCGGGGCCCGTGGGCTTCGATCGCTTTGCGCCGGCGCGCCAGCCAACTGGACCATTCATGACCGCGCGAAAGCGCATGGCGGCGGACTAGACCGCCGCGCCATTCACCCCGCCGGATGTCGCGCCACCGGCCTGCCGCAGCCACTTTCCGAAGCGCCATGGTTATCGAACACCTCGATATCCTCGTGCAGAATGCGCCGGATTTCAAAAATTGCCTCAGGGGTCTCCTGAACGCTATGTCCCGAAACGATCACCTTTTCGGAGAGCGCGCCGTCGAGGTGCGCGCTGCGATAGGGGACGACGCCATCATCGGAATCCTCGAGCGGACCCGTTTCGCGGCGCCTCGCAATAATCGAGTGAAAGCACACATCCGGGCTGATCGGCAGCCTTGATATCGACTGGATGATCGGATCGGTTTCCCGCAACTGCTCAATGCTGTTGGGAACATGGATGGTCTGTCCGGCCCGCTGGCTGCTGTCCGCGTTCGTGGCGCTCTGGAGCATCTCGTCGATTTCCTTGAGCAGCGTGAACGGCAAACGCACCAGGTTCGCGACCCAGCGAGAAAGGCGGTTGCTCGCGAACGGCGTGCCACGGTGTGGTGTGGCGATGAAGATCGCGCGCTCGACCTGCGGCATGGGCGTAAAGCGCAGCAGACGATTGATCCGCTCGTCCTCGCGAACGAGGTCGACACCTTCGGGCAGGTATTTGTTCTGGATGGTTACCCACAGAATATCGTCGGAACTCGAAACGAGCAGTCGTGCGAGCACACCGCCCATGCTGTGCCCGATCAGCACCATGCCGTGCGATGCGGGCAGCTCGCCTGCGGGATCGAAATGCGCGAGCGTCATTTGCACTGCCTGCCGTATTCTCGCGAGGTTCACGAGAATGGGCACGTTGGTCGGGTAGTAGACCTGCCAGACCTGGAAATGCTCGCGAAGCATTTCGTCGCCCTGAATGTCGTTGGCGACGTTGACCCATGCCTCGGGACTGCTGGCCAGGCCGTGCAACATCAGGACGATGCGCCGGTCCGGGTCGAATGGCTGCATCATGTAAATGCGCGGACGATCGATGCCTCTCGTGCGGCCGAGCAGCGAACGCAAGGACTGCCTGGCAAAGCCGGAGCGAGCAAGCCAGATGCCATAGCCCGCGCTGAAGTTCGCCGCGAGCGGCACGGTCTGGCCATTCATTTCGACGCTCTCTACACGATACGGATCGTAGGCGGAGAAGACCACGTCGTGCGTATCGAGCACTTGCTCGAGCGTGCCGTTGCCAAACTTGAGCAGCGCGGTGACATTCGGCGAAGGCATTTCATTGAACGGACGCGAGCCGGGTGCGAACCACAGGCTTGCGCCTGCGCTGGTATTGCCGTTGCCTTCGGTGGTTGTCGCGCCGCTTGCGGCGCTGTCTGTCGTCGCGCTATCCGGGTCGGGTTGGGCGGCCTGTGTGACCGCGACCAGTTCCGCACCCAGGCCGTCACGGCGGTAAGTGTTGTGCAGTCCCGCGAATGAGAGCCCCGAGGCGGGAATGACTTCGCTGAGTTCGCGTACGCCCTCGGGCAGCCGGACTTCTCTCAGGTCGATGCGAATGGTCCAGCCTGCGATGAACTGCTTTTCCGGATCGCGATTGCCGGTGTTCCTTTCAGAAGTGCCGCGCAGGAACAGCGCACCGGCAAGCTCCTGGACCGCATAGTTGTAGTAGTCGCGAACCTGCGTCTGGCGATCCTCGAAAGCC
This sequence comes from Paraburkholderia sp. JHI869, assembly GCF_038900775.1. Lineage (NCBI taxonomy): Bacteria > Pseudomonadati > Pseudomonadota > Betaproteobacteria > Burkholderiales > Burkholderiaceae > Paraburkholderia > Paraburkholderia sp. JHI869. The sequence continues at coordinate 9,536 of NZ_JAYMSC010000016.1, read as the reverse complement.
CGTTCGCCAGCCGTGCGCTGCCCGAGAAAGAGGAACGCGTACGCGTAGCGCGCCGTCTTGAGCCACGAATCGAATTGCGCGTCGCTCCATGGGCTGCCGGCGGCCGGCGTTTGCGCAAGCGCCATCTGGAGCGATAACTCGGCGAGGCTGGCGAGGCGCTGGTCGGGATTGAGTCCGCCGACGGTTGCGATCGTGTCGATGCACGCTTGCGGCGCGCTCTGGCACGAACCTTCGTCGAGGGCCGCAACCCGCAGCGTGGCCTGCGTCGCCGCGCTCAATTGGCCGGTCGAGAGAATATCCCCCCGACGCATGGCAAAGTATTGCTGCGGGCCGAGCGAGTTCACGCGCACCATGGCGCAGCCGGACAGCAGCGCGGCAGCGAAAAGGGCCAGCAGTTGGGCCGACAGCAGGCACCGCGACATGCGTGATGAGTAGAGGCGCGTCATAAGGGATCCAGGCCATTCGCGCGGGCGCGCACAAGCGTGCGGCGAAATGGGGGACGGCGCAGTGCTGTGGCCGGCAGACCGATATATACCAGCCTGATCTGGATTGCGTCCGCACAGTGATCCGCGGCGGGAGGGCAGGCGCTCTCCTGAGTTGACTGCCGCGCCTGGCACAAACAGACTCTAGTCACCGTCGATCCACACGGGAGCGATCTTGGCCAACCCCGAAAGCGCGCCCAAGGGCGCACACGTCATCGCTGCGCAGGCGAGCCCATGCGACGAACTCCTTATCCGCACGCAGCCCTCGGCCGTTGACCGTCCATGCCAGCGCAAGCGTCTCGCGCTCGCGGCGACGATCCTGGGTTCGAGCATGGCGTTTATCGACGGCTCGGTCGTCAATGTCGCGCTGCCGTCCATTCAGAGCGAACTCGGTGCGAGCGTCGCGGCGATGCAATGGGTCGTCAACGCGTATTTGCTCTTTCTCGGCTCCCTCGTGCTGGTCGGCGGGGCGATGGGGGACAAGCTTGGCCGCCGCACGGTGTTCATCGCGGGCATTGCGCTGTTTACGCTCGCGTCGGCCGCTTGCGGCCTCGCGCCGAATGCGGCGGCGTTGATCGCCGCGCGCGCGGTGCAAGGCATCGGCGCGGCGCTGCTCGTGCCCAGCAGTCTTGCGATCATCGGCGCGGTGTTCGACGACGAGGCGCGCGGAAGGGCGATCGGCACCTGGGCGGGCGTCGGCGCGATCACGTCGGCGGTGGGGCCCGTGGCGGGAGGCTGGCTCGTCGACGCGTTTTCGTGGCGCGCGATCTTTTTCCTCAACGTCCCGCTTGCCGCGCTCACGATCGCGCTCGCCATGGCGTCGGTGCCCAACAGTCACCGGCTCGATGCGCCAGGGCAACTCGACTGGCCCGGCTCGCTGGCCGCCGCAGGAGGACTCGCCGCGCTCACGTTCGGGTTGACGCAGGCGTCGGCGCGAGGCTTCCAGCATCCGCACGTATTGGGGGCGATTGCCGCCGGCGTGCTCGTGCTCGCCGCATTCGTGATGATCGAAGCCCACAGCGCTAACCCGATGATGCCGCTCGACGTGTTCCGTTCGCGTGATTTCACCGGCGCGAATCTCGTCACACTGCTGCTTTACTTCGGGCTCGGCGGCGCGTTCTTCTTCCTGCCGTTCACGCTGATCCGCGCGCATGGCTACACCGCGACCGAAGCGGGCGCGGCGCTGCTGCCGGTCCCCGTCATTATCGGTTTGCTATCGCGCTTCACCGGCGGCCTGACGAGCCGCTTCGGTTCGCGCGCGCTGCTGAGCGTTGGACCGGCCATCGCAGGAATCGGGTTCACGCTGCTGGCGTTGCCGTTCGCGCGCGGCAGCTATTGGGCCGGATACTTCCCTGCGCTCGCGGTGCTCGGCCTCGGCATGACGATCACGGTCGCTCCGCTTACGACGACCGTGATGGGCGCAGTGTCGAGCGAGCGCACCGGCGTCGCGTCCGGCATCAACAACGCCGTTGCGCGTGTGGCGAGTCTGCTGGCGGTGGCGGTGCTCGGCATCGTGTTCGTGTGGTCGCATCACGCGGCGCTGGCGGCGCACCTCGACGCGCTGCACGTGCCGCAGGACGCACGCCAGACCGGACAGTTGCTGGAGCCGGACGGGCAAGGCGGGACGACATCGGGTGGCGCCCAGACGCTGCGCGAAACGCCGGTGGCGCGTGCGGAATCGGACGCCATGGTCGACGCGCTGCGCGCCGTCGCCGGTGTGTCCGCCGCGTGTGCGTTCGCTGGAGCGGCGATTGCGGCCGTTGCCATCCAGCCGCGCAAGCGCTAGATACTTCGATATCCGAAATAAAAATAGTGTGACGATGCGCGCGTTGCCGCGCCTGGTCGGCCATCAGGCGATCCGGACGGAACTGTTCGAAGCGCATCCGGCGAGCGCAATCGATCTCGATGTTCGCGGGTCACGCTGGGATGGCGAGCTGGCTTCCGGACATCGGTAGCCCTCGCAGGGTCGCCCAAACAACCGCGGCACGCGGGTCGCGTCAAGTCTTACGTGCACTTTTAGCGTGCAAACTCACGCCGGTAGAGGTCCGCTATCGGACGAAAGTCCGATAGCTCCAGAACCCTCGCTCGTCTAATCTTGGGGCACTCGGTGGGTGGCGAGGGGTTGCGACTTGCCATGGGAGCTCGCGACTGACCGGCACTGACGATCCTTTCGTGAGGGCTCGGGGACACGCAGCGCGCTCGCCGGGTTTTGCGAGGGATGGCGACGACATCGGGGTACGTGATGACGCTCGGGAAGGGCCATGAACCTTGAACGGCTGTTAGGCGGTCTGCGAAAGTCCATGCTGAGCGTCGCCGCGCTGGTTGCGCCGATGGTGGCGGGATTCTTCGTGGTGCATCTCTCGTATTCGCTGCTTTCGCCACGCTCTGACGCTATCCTCGACGGCGCGTTGATGTTCCTGCTTGCCGCGCTGGTGCTGGTGACGTCGCGCCGGATGGATCTGCTCGTGCAGCTCGCCGCATTGGGCCTGCTGTTGAGCATGACGGTATGGTCCTACAGCGATATCTACGTGCGCATGGGGATCGTCGAAGGGGTATCGACCATTGTTCACGACAGGGAAAGCGCTCTGTACTTCAGCATCATCACATTTACGACCGTCGGTTACGGCGACTACCATCCCACGCTGGATGGCCGCATGGTCGCGGCCACGGAGGCGCTTACGGGCTACGTGTTCTTCGGCGTGTTCATTTCAATGCTTTCGACGTATATCGCCGTACACAATGTACGGACCGCCCGTGACGGCAACCCGTAACGAACTTGTCACATGCGTCTGCCAGTGTGTTCGGAGATAGTATCCGTGCCCGCTTTACTGTTTCGCGCGTAACTGTTCACTATATTCGTAAGCATTCCTTTCATTCAATCGTTCTGCGCAAGATGTCCTGATTTCCCTGTCGTCGCTCGGTATTGAGACTCGTTTTTCGTAAGTCCAGCTTTGGAAAGTTCGCCTGTTATGCGAAGCGACTCGCCCGGCATTGCCATGCATGGACGTGTCGCCGATGTCTGCGTCCGCCCGGACCCTCGAGGCAGCGGACGTGTCCTCTCCCACTCGTTCGCGGACAAGAAGGTGATGCAATGACCGACGTAGCCAATCAATACGCTCGTTGCCAGGAAATCGGCGGCAAAGTTACCCGGCTCCTCGCAAAGCGATCCCAACTAGCGCAATCCCAATTCAGCGAGCGCCTGGCCGACGCGGCGGGGCGGCTGGGCAAGAGTGACAAGCCCGCATCGGCTGGCCCTGCATGCGCAACCGCGTTCGACCCCTGGGCCGGTTACCGCTATGCGGTGGATGTCGCCGAGCGTTCTGTCCTCTTTTGGGACACCTTGCGTCAGCGTGGCAATGGTTTCGTGGACCAGGCGCGCAATGGTCTTCAACCCGTCCTTCATTTCGACCACGAACTCGTGATCGACGGCCGCACGCTCGCGCGGCCGGTCAACTACGCGCTCGTGCGCCTGCTGCCGCCCGACGGTGTGGTCATCGATGTTAGTAAGCGTCCGTATGTGATCATCGACCCGCGCGCTGGGCACGGACCCGGCATAGGCGGTTTCAAGGACGATTCGCAGGCGGGTGTGGCGCTGAAGGCTGGCCACTTCGTGTACTTCGTCATCTTCTTTCGCGACCCGGAACCTGGCCAGACGCTGCTCGATGTCTGCGCGGCGGAAGAGCAATTCATACATAAGGTATGTGAGCTGCATCCGGACAGCCCGAAGCCGGCGATCGTCGGGAACTGCCAGGGCGGCTGGGCCGCCATGATGCTGGCGAGTTCCGACCCGGACCATACAGGACCGCTCGTCATCAATGGCGCGCCAATGTCCTACTGGAGCGGCGCGTGGAGCGAAGGCGAGGGCGACAACCCGATGCGCTACTCCGGCGGCATGCTCGGCGGCACCTGGCTCGCCTCACTGACCGCGGATCTCGGCAACGGCAAGTTCGACGGCGCGCATCTCGTGCAGAACTTCGAAAACCTCAATCCCGCGAACAGCCTTTGGGACAAGTACTATCACCTGTTCGACAACGTCGATACCGAGCCGCCGCGCTTCCTCGACTTCGAGCGCTGGTGGGGCGGCTACTATCTGATGAACCGCGAGGAGATCGAGTGGATCACGCGCAACCTGTTCGTCGGTAACAAGCTCTGGTCGGGCGAGGTTCGCGGTCTCGACGGGGCCGCGTTCGACCTGCGGGAAATCAAGTCGCCGATCATTCTCTTCGCATCGCTTGGCGACAACATCACGCCGCCCCAGCAGGCATTCAACTGGGTGGCCGACATCTACGGCAGCACCGAGGAAATCAAGGCGCGCGGGCAGGTGATCGTCGGGCTCGTGCACCAGAGCATCGGCCATCTCGGCATATTCGTTTCGGGCAAGGTGGCGAAGAAAGAGCACCAGCAGATCGCATCCGTGCTCGAAGCGATCGAAGCTTTCCCGCCCGGTCTTTACGGCATGGAGATTGCCGAGCGCCGGGGCGAAGACGGAAAGACGGAGTATGACGTGTCGTTCCGCGAGTACCGGCTCGAAGATATTGCCGAGCGCCTGAACCGGTTCGAGCGCGAGGACGAACAGCCGTTCGAGGCCGTCGAACGCGTATCGGAGTTGAACCAGCGCGCCTACGAGCTATTCCTGCAGCCCTGGGTGCGGGCGTTGTCGAACGAAACGACGGCGAAGCTGCAGCGGCAGTTTCATCCACTACGCGCGCAACGCTGGGCGTTATCTGATCTGAATCCGTGGCTCGCATGGCTCGGCCCGACCGCAGAGGCGATCAGGGCAAAGCGGGCCGACGAAACGCACGAGGACGGCCGCCTAAAGGCGTTCGAGCACTATGGCTCGGAAATGATCAGTGCCTCGCTCGACTACTATCGCGCGATGCGCGACGCCATGACGGAAAACGCGTTCTTTTCCTTCTACGGAAACATGTTCGCCGTCGAAGGCGGCGACGAGGCGCAGGCCAGACCCGCTGCGGCGGCCGGAGACCATCGCGATCTGCCCTACGTGAGGGAGGCGTTGGCGTCGATGAGCGAGGGCGGCTACACGGAGGCGCTTGCTCGCGCCGCTTGCCTGCTCGCGCGCCGGGGCGAACCGCTCCCGCTTGCCCGGCTTGCCCTGCGGCGCGAACTCGCGAAAGACTACGCCGCTTATCTGCCCCAGCTTCCCGGCGACCAGTGGAGGCGCGTGCGCGGTGAGCAGGAAATCATCGTGCGCTACGAGCCGGAGCAGGCGCTCGCCACGTTGCCGCATCTGCTGGAAGACCGCAAAGACCGGGAGAAGCTGCTCGAACTGGCCGAAAAGCTGCTGGCCGACCGGCGCGTTCAGGAAGCTGGGCCGACTGCTGCCCAGCTCAGCATGCTCGACAGGATCCGTTCGTCCCTGCCGCTGGAACATGAGCCCGCGACACGGTCTGCCGCAACGATGCGCGCGGTTCCTGGAGCACGGCCCGAGCGCATGACACCGGGGCTCAAGGAGGCATCGTGAATCGTGAACACGAAAAGTACGACCGGCTGATCGCCATTTGCCGGTCTCTGCCGCCGCTGGCCACCGCTGTGGCGCATCCGTGCGATCGAAGCTCTCTGGAAGGCGCGCTGCAGGCGAAGGAACTCGGCCTGATTGCACCGGTTCTCGTGGGGCCGCGCGGACGCATCGAAGAGGTAGCGGAAAGAGAGGACCTCGATATCACGGGCTGCATGATCGAGGATGCGCCGCACAGTCACGCTGCCGCAGCACGGGCCGTTGAACTGGTGCACGAAGGACGCGCGCAAGCGCTGATGAAAGGCAGCCTGCACACGGACGAACTCATGGGCGCCGTCGTCAGTCGGGAAGGCGGGCTCAGAACGGAGCGCCGCGTCAGCCATTGTTTCGTGATGGATGTGCCGGCGCACGAGAGCGCGCTGATCATCACCGACGCCGCGATCAACATCGCGCCCACGCTGGCCGAGAAGGCCGACATTCTGCAGAACGCAATTGACCTGGGGCACGCGCTGCGGTTTCCGGAAGTGCGGGTGGCGCTCCTCTCGGCGATGGAGACGGTCAATCCCAAGGTGCCATCCACGATCGAAGCCGCGGCCTTGTGCAAGATGGTCGACCGTCGCCAGATCACCGGCGCGCTGGTGGACGGTCCGCTGGCGCTCGACAATGCCATCGATCCCGAAGCGGCGCGAATCAAGGGTATCGATTCGCCGGTGGCCGGACGCGCGAACGTGCTCATGGTGCCCGATCTGGAGGCGGGCAACATGCTGGCCAAGAGCCTGTCGTTCCTGGCCGGCGCGGATGCCGCTGGCATCGTGCTTGGCGCGCGGGTGCCGGTGATCCTGACAAGCCGTGCGGATTCCGTCGTCACGCGGCTCGCCTCGTGCGCGGTGGCTTCGCTCGTGGCCGAACAGCGCAGGGAAGCTGCGCGGGTAATGGGGTAACGCAATGGCCGACGTCATTCTCGTTCTCAACGCCGGTTCTTCGAGCATCAAGTTCAGCGCGTTCAATGCGCAGCCGGAAGATCTGCCGCTGGTCATGCGCGGCCAGATCGAAGGGCTGCTTTCTGCGCCACGCTTCGTCGCGTTCGACGGGAAAGGCGAGCAGACCGGTAACAAAGACTGGGGTCATCAACCCCTTGGGCATGAGGAGGCTGTTGCACACATCGCCCAGTTCCTGCGCAGCCATCGCGACGGCAACCGGGTCGTTGCCGTCGGGCATCGCGTGGTGCATGGCGGCCAGAAATTCTCGCAACCCGTGGCCGTCACGCCCAGTGTGCTCGATGAGCTCGAGAAGCTCGCACCGCTCGCACCGCTGCATCAACCTCACAACCTGAAGCCGATTCGCGTCATCGCCGAGCGCAACCCGGATGTGCCACAGGTCGCGTGTTTCGACACGGCGTTTCACGCAACACAGCCTGCGCTCGCCTCGACGTTTGCGCTGCCGGCCGCGTTGACGGAGCAGGGCGTGCGGCGATACGGTTTCCACGGTCTGTCGTATGAGTACATCGCCCGGACGCTGCCGCAAGTCGCTCCCGATGCTGCGAAGGGCCGCACGGTAGTCGCCCACCTCGGTAATGGCGCGAGCATGTGCGCGCTGGATGCGGGCCGCAGTGTCGCGAGCACGATGGGCTTCACCGCGCTCGACGGACTGCCCATGGGCACGCGCAGCGGCAATCTCGATCCCGGCGTCATTCTCTATCTGCAGGACGAACTGAAAATGAACACGCGCGGCGTGGAGGATTTGCTGTACCGCCACTCGGGGCTGCTGGGTGTATCGGGGATTTCGGGCGACATGCGCACGCTGCTTGCCAGCGACGACGCTCGAGCGGCTTTCGCCATCGACCTGTACACGTATCGCATTGCGCGCGAGCTGGGATCGCTCGCGGCCGCGCTGCAGGGGCTCGACGCGCTGGTTTTTACGGCGGGCATCGGCGAGCACTCGCCCGAGATCCGGCGGCGCGCCTGCGAACGCGCGGGCTGGCTGGGCGTGGAAATCGACAGCATGGCGAACGAAGCGGGTGGCCCGCGCATCAGCACGGCGTCGAGCAAGGTCTCAGTCTGGGTCATACCGACCAACGAAGAACTCATGATCGCCCGTCATACGCGGGAAGTGGCGGACGTCGCGTGAATCTGCAGGATTGCCGAGGGAGAGTCTAATGAGCCTGAGCATTCAACATCCGGTCCTCACGGGAAAGAAGGCGCTGGTGACGGGTATCGCCAACGAACATTCGATTGCCTATGGTTGTGCGAAGGCGTTCCATGAAGTGGGCGCCCATCTTGCGATCACCTATGCCGACGAGAAAGCAAGATCCTATGTCGAGCCGATCGCAAAAAACCTCGAGGCGCCCATTTTCATGCCGTTGAACGTGTCGAAGCATGAAGAGCTGGAGGCGGTATTCGAGCGCATCGCGAGCGAGTGGGGCGAACTCGACATACTCGTGCATTCCGTTGCATGGGCGCCAAAGAGCGATTTGCAGGGAGGGTTGCTCAACTGCTCGGCTGAGGGCTTTGCGGCGGCCATGGATATTTCATGTCATTCGTTCGTGCGGATGGCCCGGCTCGCTGCGCCACTGATGAAGAACGGCGGCTCGATGTTTGCGATGAGCTATTACGGCGCGAACAAGGTCGTTCCCAACTACAACGTGATGGGTCCGGTCAAGGCGGCGCTGGAAGCGTGCGCGCGCTATCTGGCGTATGAACTGGGTCCGCAGCAGATTCGCGTGCACGCCGTGTCGCCCGGTCCCCTGAAAACCCGTGCGGCATCCGGCTTGAAGGACTTCGACGTGCTCCTCACACAGGCGGCGGAACGTGCGCCGCTTGGTGAACTGGTCGACATCATGGACGTCGGCTTCACCTGCGCGTATCTCGCGACGCCCTATGCGCGGCGCCTGTCTGGCGAGACACTCTACGTGGACGGCGGCGTTCACATCATGGCGTAGGCGCACGTCACGCACGACCGGCGGCATCGCACAAATCGAGTTGCGCCAATCAGACGCGTGGAGATCCGCTATGGAAAGCTTCCCGAGAAACCGCTCGACGCTGACTGTGCTGGCGCTCCTGCTGACTGGATGCGTCGCCGCCGGCGCGCCACAAAGCGGGCCACATCTGAGCCCAACGGAGTGCCGTGACCTGACTGCGCTTCGAAGCAACGCGTCTCCGACGAAGGCGCAACGACAAAGCGAGCTTTCAGCCCTGAGGAAAGCGGGCTACGATCCTTCACCATGGAACGACGACCCGAATTACCCAGATGATTTACACGCCGCGCAGCACCTGGTCGACCAGTGGTTCAAAACGGATTGCCAGCAGCTTCAACCCGGGTGATACAGAAGGTGTGTCCGTGCGCAGCGTCGCCCCGATGCCGCCCGGATACATAGTCGTGTGGTGACAAAAGCGATTGCCCCTCTGGACCGGTGAATGCGTGCCGGCCAGCGTCAATGCTTTATATATCGTTGCGCCAGGGCTTCGTAAAGCGGCGGCGCGAATAGCCTGGACACCTGGCTCGAAATGAGCGCCGTCGCCATCAACGAGATCACGAGCGCGTGCCCGTCGATCATTTCGATGACGATGACAAACGCTGTA